>JBNJEM010000185.1:0-11857 GCA_051745935.1 Planctomycetota bacterium | reverse complement strand
GGAGGGCCGGGCGGAACTGGAACTGGAGATGTCGGCCCCAGTGGCAAGCCGGGGAGGGGATCTTGCCACCACACTCAAACTGCCCCCAGTCCCGGCATCTGAGATGCTGATTCACCTTGACGAAGACAAGCAACTGCAGGTCGGCGAGACGATGCGGCGGCCCGAACGCACCGACGGTGGCCAGCAGCTATTTCGCCTGGCGGTCGATCCCAGCGGGTTGGTGCCGCTGCTGGTATCGGATCGTTTCACGGCCGGTAAGCGATCCCCCCTGATCTTTGCTCATACCCGCTCGGTCGGCCATGTTGAGCCCGCTGGACTTCGCTGGGAAGCCCTCGTCGATCTGGAAGTGTATGGCCGGGCGACGGACTCCTTCGAACTTCGACTGCCCGACGTCGTGGATATCGCGGAGGTCGAGGCACCGCGAATGGCCCAATGGACGATGCGCAAACAACGTGACGATACAGCGGTGGTCACCGTCAATTTCCGAAAACCCTTTCTTGGCGGGCGTGCCGTGCGCTTACTCGGTCTGGCCCCCGCGCCTCCGGCAATGCAGTGGGACTTTCCAACGATACAAGTGCGAGACGTCGCGTCCCACGTCGGGGAGGTGTTGCTGTATTGGCCACCATCCTTGCGAGTCGAACCAGGCACGTTAGGCGGTATCAGGCCGAAACGCTGGCCACGATCGGCACCTGACGCCGTGGGAAACGAGCTTGACTCGAAGCCGAAACCCGGTGAAGGGAAGCGTTCGGACGAGCAAGCCATTCCGGACGCCGATAACAATCGGAATCGCGATGACGTTCGCGGCAATATCGCTTCAGTGCACGCTTCGCCGAACACGGATGAGGCCCGACGGGCGTTTGCGTTCTGGAACGAGGACTTTCGGCTGCCCTTGAACGTCATGCCGCGACGCCAGACATTACAGGTCTCGGTGGCGAATTTGGTCGAGGTTGAACCGAGAGGCGTGGAGTTGCGAAGCAGTGTGAGCGTTGAACCGCGGCACGCTCCGGTTTTTAGCATCCAGTTTGAAGTACCGGGCGATTGGGAAATCACTTCCGTGCTGTCGGGCGACGATCCGGTGGCGTGGGAGTCGCTTCGGATTGACAGCGCCCCTGACGCGGATGGTGGTTGGCAAATCGTGGATTTCGATTTGGCGACGCCATTGAGTCCCGGCCAGTCGCGGGAAATCACGCTGACAGCGCAACAGCATGCGGACGGCTGGTTGGAGCAGGACGAAGGATTCACGGAGTTACCATTTCCCGTATTGCGAGTGGCCGGGGCCGACACGGTTGAGGGAACGGTTCTGATCCACGCGCCGCCCGACATTGAGTTGCTGGTGTCGGATCTGTCCAGCGACGTGCGGCCGGTGGCCGCCGAGCGGAGGGCTGAAGCTGCATCTTATGATTCGGGTACCGCCCTGCAATACCAATACCAGAACGGCGCGCGTGTGAGCGGACGGCTTCGGATCCGAAAGAAACCGGCCAAGGTGTCGGCGGAAACACTGGCTTTTGTACGCCTGGAACGTGACAAGCTCGACGTGCACTATCAGCTTGACCTGCACATCGAACACGGAAAGATACGGAGAATTCGCTTTTCGCTTCCCACGGCCGTCGGCGACAAGATCCAGATCGTTCCGGTGGACTCGTCGGCACGCGTGATTGAACAGGAGTCCGCGCCGCTGCCCAACGGCGGTGACGTGGATACTGACTTGTCCTTGTGGCGGATCGTCCTCGACCGGCCCGTGACGGGCGACCTGACCCTGGCGGTGGATTTCGAGCAGGCGTTTTCCGCGCCGGCCGCGCGCGGCGAGTCGGAAGAAACCGGCCCATCGGGGGCCGCGGTGTCCGGCGCGCCGGTGGCGTTTCCAGTCCTTGCTTTGCAGGACATTTCGCGACAAAACGGCATGGTGGCCTTGGAAGCGGCCAGTGATCAGCGGATTGATTACGAACCGGTGAATATGCGGGAGCTGGACCCGGCCGATGTACTCAAGCCAAAGGCCTATGTTCCTCGTCAGCGGATCGTCGCGGCCTACCAATATCAACGGTTGCCGTACCGGCTGACGATCTCCGCCACGCGCCACGCCTCCAGGTCGGTCCTCACCGCATTATGCGAGTCGGCGGAGATTACCAGCGTCGCGGGGCGCGCGGGGCGGACTCGCCATCAGGCACGGTACTGGCTGCGCAGTCTTAATCTTCAGCACTTGCCGGTGACCTTGCCGAAAAACGCCGACTTGTGGTCCGTCTTGCTTGACGGCAAGCCCGTGCAGGTGCGGCAGAAGCTGGGAGACTATATTGTTCCCCTGCCAGCGGGAACCGTCGACTCCACCAAGGATGCTCGCGAGCTGACACTGCTGTACGAAACGGTGAGTCCGCCCATGGCCGGCGATGGATTACGGGATCGACTCTCGCTGCGGACGATTCGCCAGAGCGCGCCCGAAATCGCCATGAAGACGTTGGGGACGACGTGGCAGGTGCATCCGCCGGAGGGGACGGAGCTGGTGTCGTCCGGCGGTGACTTCCAGCCGGTAACGCGACTGGCGCGTCCGACGCTGGTGAATCGCCTCGCGGAAACGATCGCGTATCAGAGCAGGAACCTGCTGTCATGGAAGTTCGGGGGGCTCGTGGTTGCCATCATGGCGGTGGTTTTCGTCGCCCTGATCGGCAGAGACAAAGGGTGCGCGATGAGCCTGCTCCGGTTTCTCGTGGTGCTCGCCATCCTCGGCCTGGTCATCGCGTTGTTGCTGCCGGCGACCCAGTCGGCGCGTGAAGCAGCGCGACGCGTCCAATGCGCCAACAACCTCAAGCAGATCGGGCTCGCTCTACATAATTACCACGATACCCATGGACAGTTTCCCGCCGCCGTGATCGGTCCGGACGACGTGCCACGCGAAAAACAGTTCAGCTGGATGGTGGCCATATTGCCGTTTTTGGAGCAGCAGGGACTGTACGACGCGCTTCGTCTCGACCTGCCCTGGGATCACCCGCATAACGCTGGATTGCTCCAGGTCGCTGTTCCCACGCTGTCGTGCCCCTCCGATACCGGGCCTTCGACGACGCAAGAAGGGTTTTCCAGGACGTCGTATGTGGCGATAACGGGAGCCGACTGGACCATGGGGGAGGGGAGTCCGCGAGGAGTGATCGGCCCCGACACGGGACTCTCGATTGAAGACATCGTGGACGGTACGGATGAAACCATCATGGTGGGGGAGGTAACCGATGGCGGCCCGTGGTTCGCGGGCGGGAGCGCGACGGCGCGGCGGATCGACGACTGGCTTGAAAACAAAGCATGGAGCCACCATCCGGGCGGCGGGAACTTCGTGTTCGTGGACGGGAGGGTGCAGTTTCTAGGTTCGAGCATCGACGTCCAGACCCTCCGCCGCATGGCGACGGCGCGGGGCAAGGAGCCCATCGACGCCGGCGATTCCGGCGATGGAGCGTCCACGCGAGCAGCGTCCACCGAACGGCGGGAACGACAGCAGCAGCTGGCGCCCCAGGCTGCTCGGGAAACGCGCGTGCGGGATGATGAGCGAGCCCGTCTTTCGCTGCGCGTGGGGCTGGAGACACACGGAGAACAGGCCGTTCAATTTCAGAGGCCAGGCGGTTCGGGCGAACTGGTGCTCGAGCTGCAGGACGGATTATTCGCGAGGACGCTACGATGGTTTATTGTCGCTGTTGGGTTGCTCGCCGCCTGGATCTGGCGGCACGCGTCCGGTTCGCGGCGTGGGATTGCCGCCGTTGTGGGATTGGCCGCGCCGATTGGTTTGTCGGGGCTGGTCCCTCTGGCCTGGGCGCCCGTGCTGGACGGCGTGCTACTGGGCACGCTGGCCGCTGGATTCTTGTGGCTCCTACCCACACTGATCAACGTGATTGGGAGATGGGCGCGAGCGTCCGCGATGGCGGCCACGGTCGTGGGGCTCAGCGTGCTATTGATGACAGAGACAAGCGTGGCAAAGAAGGAATCCGACGCGAAAGAGCCCGACGCTTCGACTGGGAAGGTTCAGCGGCCCGACCTGACCCTGTTCATCCCTTATGACCCCGAGACCGACAAGCCGCGGCGAAACACTCGGGTCTACTTGCCGCACGACGAGTTCCTCCGGTTGTGGAAAAAAGCTCATCCTGACGAAACGCGCGCGCCGCTTCCGGACGTCCGGACGATTGTCAGTTATGCCGAGTACTCAGGCCGGCTCCAAAACGACGTGGCCCGTTTCGACGGCCGTCTTCTCATTCACCATCTGGACGATGAATGGGCTCGCGTCGCACTACCGCTGGGTGACGTCGCGCTGGAGAAGATCGAGATCGACGGCCAGCCGGCCGCTTTGGTCGGCGACGATGCGGAAGACGGTCCGCGCAAACCGCGGCCCCACGCGGAGAAAGCCGCGCCGGCACCGGACGATTCACCGACCGGCGAAAACCAGCCGGCGATCTTCCTGAAGGAATCCGGCGCGCACGTCGTGGACGTGCGGTTCAGCGTGCCGGTCAGTCGATTGGGGGCAACTGGTCGGATGACCGTGCCATTGCACGCGGTGCCCTCCGGCCGTCTCTTGTTCCGGTTGCCAGCGGACGATCTGGACGTGCGGGTCAACGGATGTTCTGGCGGTTGGCGCCGGCAGCCGGCGGTTTCAGCGGGCGAGGACACCGGAACGTCACCGGACACGCTGTCAATGGACACGCTGGAGTCCACCGAAGTTCCCGAAGATGACGAGGACGTTGAACCAGTCGGTGAGTATGTCAACATCCCGCTCGGTGCTGCCAGCGAGCTGTCGATTCGGTGGCAGCCACGCCGGGCCGAGGAACGGGAGCGGCAGCTGGTCAGCGTGGATCAGTCGCTGCTGGTTGAAGTCCGTGACTCGGGCATTCATTTCCATGGCGGCTTCCAGTATCGGATTCAGCAGGGAACGCTCAATCAACTGCGGTTCCGTGTCCCGCCAGCAGTGACCGTTCAACGCGTGGACGGACCGGAAGTGGCGGACTGGTCGATCGAAACCGACCCCGCCGCCGGCGCGGATGCCGGGCCGCGGCAGCTCGTCATTTCACTCAAGACCGAGCTGGCAACCAGCACGGATGTAAGCATTCAGTCTTTTCGCCGCGACCATGATCCGGGGGAGATTGAGATCCAGGGCCTTGAACCGCTTGGCGTCGTGCGAGAAACCGGACGCCTTGCGCTCGGTTCCGCCGACCAGTTTCGCGTGGGCGTGAATGAGGCACGGGGGCTGGACCGGATCAATCACGGGGGAGTTGAGTGGCCGCGGGAACCGCATGATACCTGCACCGTGCTCTCGGCGTACCGGTACAACTCGCGGCCGTGGCGGCTGCTCTTGCGGGTGAAACGCCATCGGCCACGAGTGGAAGTGACCGATCGCACTGCCGTGGCCGTGATGGCGCGGCAGGTCCTTGTTCGGAGCCTGTTGACCGCCCGCATCTCCGAGGCCCCCATTCCCGATCTCGAGCTGCGGCTGCCGGCGTCGCTGAGATTGTCTCGAGTTCGTGTTCCCTCGGATGCCGACTGGTTCATCGATCGCGACGAAAAGGGCCACCGGTTAAAAGTAAAACTGAGTGAACCCGTTACCGGCGAACTGGACCTGACGGTGAGCGGTTCGCTGGCGCGCGACTCGGCCGAATCAGAGTTCGTCGTGCCGCGCGTCACGGCCCAAGGCGTCCAGGTCCAACGGGGCCAACTGGCGATCTATTTGGATGACGATTTACAGGGCATTCTCACCAGCAGCGGCGGCGCCGACCCCGTCGATCCGACCGCATTGGATGGTAGCCTGCATATGGACGACGGCGAGTCGGTGGATTACGCCTTTCAGTATCACGAACTGCCTGAAGAACTTCGTCTGCGGCTTGCCCCGGCCACCTCTCGCGTGAACAGCGAAATCACAACGGTGGTCAGTGTTGGCGAGGGGGCGGTGGCATATGCCAGCCAGATCGATTTCAAGGTTCGACAGGCGGGGCGTTCGCGATTCCGAGTCGTAACTCCCGAATGGTTGGGCGATGATATCGAGTGCCAGGGTGAGCAGATTCGACAGGTCCGCTCCGACGTCACGGAACTCGGCCGCGTCTGGGACATTGAGTTGCAGCGACCGGTGCGGGGCGACTACTGTCTGCGCCTCCTTCAGACTTTGCCTCTGCCGAGTGACGGCGCGGTGCCGGCCGCCGTTTTTCGCCCCCTCGATGTGGAACGGTCGCGGAATCATCTTGTCCTGGAGAACCTGACCATCGACGAGTTCACCGCCGCCACGGTCCGTGGCGCGACGCGGATTTCGATCGACTCGATACCGGAAGGTCTGGCTGAAGATGTCCGCCGGCAAGCTGTCGGGGCATATCGAATTACCGACGAGGACGCCCGCGTGGTGTGGCAACGCCGGGTGCGGGAACAGGAGACTGGGCTGGTGGCCAGTATCAACCTGGTTGACTTGACCACGGTCATGCATGCCGACGGCCGCTATCGCGCTCGCGCCGCCTACAGCATCCGCAACTTCACGCTGCAGTTCCTGGAAATGGAATTGCCGCCGGAGAGCCAGGTGTGGTCCGTGCACGTATCGGGCCAGCCGGTACGACCGGCGAAGCTCCGGCGCCAAGGCCGTGTAATTACTTTGCTTCCGCTGCAGAAAACCTCGGCCGGCGACTTCTCCTCCAAGGTGGTCATGATCTACTCGGGCCGCCTGGAAGAACCGCTGGGCCGCTGGACCGAGGTGCGCCCGCCGGCTCCTCGAATCCTCAGCGACGTCCCGGTCTCGCGCACACTGTGGACCGTGTTCTTGCCGCGGGAATATCGGGTCAGCTTGGCCGGCGATGAAAGCAACCTGGAAAAGGTCGCCGCGTCGTACCAGCAGGAAGAGCGGAAGTTGTCTTTTCTGGACGAATTGCGTCAGATGACGCGGGTGGCCAGCAAGAAAGGCAAGTCGGGAGCGGCACGAAAAGCGCAATACAACCTCAAACAACTCGGCTCGGCGCTCCAGGAGTATGCCGGGCAGAGCGCTCAGGTCGATGCCAAGAATGCCCCGGATGTTCAGGAACAGGCGCGGCAAATCGAGGCCGAGATCAGGCGATTGGAGGAGATCAAGACCGGCACGCCGCCAAGCGGCGACGATGCGAGCCGATATTTCAAGCCGCCGGCGGCGGAATCAGAACGTGCCAAAGTCCCTGCCGGTTTGAAGCAACGCTTCGAGACGCTCGCGGAAGAACGCGACGCCGCCGATGATGACGATGATGACGATGATGACGATGACGATGACGATGACGATGAGAAGACCGAGCCCAAAGAGCCACGGAAGGATTCAGAAAAAGATTCAGCAAAGCATTCAGGAAAAGATGCGGGAAAGGGACGGCGGGAGGAGGCCGGCGGCCGTCCGGAACAACAACGAGGAAGATTGCGTGAGCAAGCCGCCGAGCAATTGGACAGGCTCAAATCGATTCAACGGGAGGACCGTGGTCAGCAGGACGTCGACAGGTCCCAACGACCCTCCAAGTCGCCTCAATCAGAGGAGAAAGCGGCGGCTGTCGACACGGTGTCTGAGACGGAACAACGAACCAAGGCCGAGCCGCAACAGGATGGGAAGGCCGTACGGGCCGCCCCAGGGGCCGGGACCAGGTCCCCGTCCCTCGATTTGCACCTGGACTTGAAGGGGAGCCCGTACCATTTTCGCAAACTTCACGGCCAGCCGCGTCTCGTCCTGAATGTCCGGCACGAAGACTTGGACCGGTTTCTGATTGCCGTGGTCTGGGCTGGCCTGTGCCTGGTGCTGGCCGCGGCGGCGGTTTACGGATTGCGGCGACCTGACGCCGCTGTGCTTGCCTATCGTGGTTGGCCGTGGTTGGCAGCCGTCGCGGGCACGGCGTGGCTATTCCTGCTACCCGCGGGCGTATTCGGGTTGGCCCTGCTGGTTGTCTCGTTATGGGTGCTCATGGGACGTTCGCCAACCAGGAAGTAGCGCGTCGAGTGTGTCAAGCTTGCCATGCCCTGGCAACCTCGGAACGGCCAGCCGAGCGAGAAATCACGTGATGCGAAGATCGCGGCAGGTCCGCTCGTAACTCGCTTCCAGATCCAGCGGGATAGCCAACTCATTGGTCAACCACAGAGGAAGACAGGGGAGCGGCTGACCCAGCGCCAGCGCATGATGCCACACTTCCAGCCAGCGACTCGTGCCATGTGGTCGCCAACGACATGCGGCGGCGTATGTTGTGGGCGGCTCGTCGCCGAGGGCGGGGTCTGACTCGCCAATGAGCTGCAACAGGCCAGCATACAAGTTGAAGTTGCGCACGGTGACTAAATCGACCATCACAAGCGACACCCCTTGCCGCAATAGAGCCGCACACTTGGCCGTGAACTGATAACGATTCTCCTCGCGATCCTTGTTTGCGGGGCTGATGATTTCGACGGCCGCCACTAAGCGCCTATGGTGGGCAACGTCGTACACACGCACCTCGTACTCATCGAAATCCGCCAATTCGGTTTCTACCGCCATGGTCGGCTCCGCGGGGGTCCACAGGGGCGTTGCCGCTTCGATCCGAGCAGGCTTTGCCGGGCCGTGACCGGTTCTTTCCTGTCCAAACGTAGCAACATCGACTTCCACATGCGTCCCCAAGTGGACGCGAGGCTCGGCAATGTATTGGGTTGGCAGCTTTTCTCCAAGATGCTGCACAATAACCATCGGCCATCCGCCATGGAGCCCTTCCCACGACGTGAATTCACTGAGAGGTGGATGGAAATGGTCGCGAAGGGGCATGTGAATTCCTCTCGTGTTTTCGACCACACGCTGGCGTGATGTTCGACCGCATCTTCCGCTAGGGCACGCGTTCCACTCGTCGCGCGCTCCCTGGCGACGTGTCCTGCGAGATCAAACCATCACCCGGGGCACCGACGCTGGTTCAAGCCCCGCCTCGCTTTTGGCTCTGAGAGCATCGGTGCGTCTCGAAAATCTTCGACACTCCGCAACTACTGTCCAGCTTGCCGCTGCGGAAAACCGTCATCCACATCACGTTGATTTGTGTCGACGCACGAGGACCCCAAAGGGTCCTGGAAACGCATTGCGCCCGGAATCGTCCGGGACGGTCCGCCTCGCGCCGCCGCTTTTTGCCAATTGGTAATTGTTTAGCCATCTGCAGCAGAATGGAAGCGTCATCCCCCTTTACAAGCGGCAATACGCAATCGTTTAACCGCAAGGCGGCAGTTCGCTCCGCTGACGGTCGAACTGCCGTGGATCGTTCCAGCGGATGGAGGCCTGCGTTTGGGCCAGCGCCCCCATGAACACCCTCCGTACCGCTGCCCCATTTCAGACGGCTAAAACGTTGACTGCATTGTAACACGTATGTGGCTTTCTCGTCAGATAAGCCGAGCTGTTGACCGCGCGGGATCGTAAGCAGAAACTACCTTGGAAGTCGGTTCTTGCCTGGAGCCGCGTACATTGGATCAAAGGGGTCGGGCCTCTTTGATGTCGTCTTTCGGGAAGCTTTTGAAACGCTGTGGGTAAACGGGCCCCATTCCACTGGTGTGATAGTGAGCAGGATACCGCATCGTGTGCGTGCCGCCTATCCATCCCATCGCATGGAGAATGCCGCACAACACCTCCGGCGAGAAGGACATGCCGCCGAGCTGGACGGTGGGCGTGTCACACGAATCGAAGGTGATCCCCGCTCGCTTGGCCCCCCGAATCCTCACAGCCTCGGGTCAACCGGTTCGCTTTCCATCGCCAGGACGCCGAAGACGCACTCATGAACACGCCGGAGCGGCTCACGGCGGACGAAGCGTTCGAGCGACTCGATGCCCAGGGCGAACTCGCGCAGGGCGAGGGACCGCTTGGCGCCCAAACCACGCTGACGCAGGCGGTCGAGGTTCTCGGGGCTGTCGTAGTTCGGGCCGTAGATGATCCGCAGGTACTCTCGGCCACGGCACTTCACGGCCGGCTGACCCAGCCCCTTCTTGCCGTGGATGACGAAGTGCAACGGTTTGACGACCATGCCCTCGCCGCCTCGGCTGGTCAGTTCCAGCCACCAGCTCGTACCGTCGGCGCAGCTGTCGGCGTCCGTCACGTCGATCACCTGATACGGCGTGGCCAGCAGGAGCTGCTCATACTGGGCGCAGGCCTTGGCCAGAGTGTCCATGTGCCATACATGGTCGCGGTCGAGATGCACCTTTCCCTCGGTCGCCAGCAGGTGGAAGGGCGCGAGCTTCAGGTCGTCCAGGCCCGCCACGGGCCAGCAGTAGTGCTGGTACGCAGCCACGTACTTCTCGATTGCCTCTTGCCGACCAGCGAAGCGGTCGAGTAGTGCGACCACGTCGTCGTCTTCGCCCAGCCGTTCACGGGCCTGGTCCAGGGCCGAGACTGCTGCCGGCAGCGACGCCCGAGCCGCTGCGCCCACGGCGGCGTACTGTGACCGCACCAGTTCCTGGGCCTTGGCGGACCATGGCATCAGCTCACAGTCGAGGCAAGCCCAGGACGTGCTGAACTCGTCCCAGAGCCCAGCCACGTCCATGGCGGCTCGGACGCGGGCCAGCATGGCTTCTTCCAGCTCGCGGTCGTCAAAAAACCGTCGGCCGGTGCGAGTGTAAACGATTCCTGTCTCGCCGGTGTCCACACCGAACCGCTCGCCAGCGGTGCCGGCGTCGCGGCAGACGATCACCACGGCTCGCGATCCCATGTGCTTCTCTTCGCAGACGAGCTTCGGCACGCAGATGGCGGTCCCCGCCGCGACCATGTTCCGCACCAGTCGGACCGTATCGAGGATCCGTGGGCCGCGGTCGACCAGGTCGCCGAGGAACACAGCCTTTCGCCCTTCGGGGTGAGCGTAGAAGCGTCGGCCCCACACCGGAATGTCTTCATCCGCCTCCCTCGCCTCGTAGCCCAGATCGGCGAGCAGTTGCTCCAGTTCATCGCAGCAGCCATGCACACCGCCGATGATGTCGAACGGCCCGTGCTCGTCGCGTTTGTCGTTCCACAGCGGCACGCGTTCGATGGTGGCCGCATCGACCTTCTCGGGCGTCTCGAACACGTGGACGTGCCGGAAGCCTTCGCGGCGGAGACGCTTGAGCCCGCGCCGCAGATTCGAACGCTGCCGGAAGGGCCAGACACGTATCACCCTGAAATGGATCCGTTTGCACCGATGGATCCGCGGTTGGGCCTCTTACAACCAGTGGACCAGTTCTCGTACCGGGACACGCGCCACACTCCCGAGACTGGTTTCCGCGAATACAGGGCCCAATGACGGCCGTGGAACGTGCCGGGCTCTTCAATCGATGAATATGGGCCCGGGGCGGGGCATACTCGCCCGGCCGTGCCCCCCGCACAAGAGTGCTAGCGGGTATTTGAAAAGCTGACAGCGCGGCGGAGATAAAATTTAACTGTCCTTCCTAGTCTGCCTGGACTTCCGCCGCATCGCCACAAACATAGTGCACAAACACTCCCCGTTTGGCCTCGCGCGGAGCATGTTATGACCAAGGCCCCCCACGCCCCTTTTCCGTCCCGATAGTGTACATTTTTTTACAGCCTCCCCCTCGTCTGGTCGAACTCCTTCACCGAAAGGCCCAAGCTCCCGCTGGGCTGGCCAAAATCCCGGAAATTGGGTAAACGAGCGGGAGTAGGCTTACAGCATTTGTTGCGCGTCCTCCTTTCAAACCCTGGACCTCTCCCCCCCCCGCCGTGACGGTCATTCGCGGTGCTCCAGGTCCCATGATCGGCCCACGGATGGCAGGACGGACCCACGGATGAAGAAACGGAAGACGCCGCGCGGCTTTTTTCACGCGTGAGCCCGGTGCGCCGTGTTCCCTTTGGTCCTTTCAGTCCCTGAGGTCCTTGATTCGACGCGGGCAAGGACGCAAGGCGCAACAAAACAGGCCACAAGGACCTAAAGTTTTTCCCATCCCA
>JBNJEM010000184.1:0-11877 GCA_051745935.1 Planctomycetota bacterium | reverse complement strand
GGCGGTCGGATTAACCCGGATTGAACGCTGCCCCACGCAAGCCGTCCTCCCGTTGGTCGGACTCGCGGCGGACACACTCATCCGCGACCGGTATAATTCGTGATCGCCCGTTGGCACTCGGGACATCCGCCGTCACGGGGCCCGCTCCAAGCGCGCTCGACCGACAACCCGAATGCACGCGATCTTCCCGATCATTCGTGTTACGGCGCAAAACCAGCATACCCTGGGTTGAACAACCCGAGGCGGTTGAGCGCCACCGCCATCGTTTTGAACTCCGCTCGCCGTGAATTGGGACCTACTCGGATTTGTTTGACTTGTTTGACGGGTGAGGCTGTTCCTTGATCACGGACAAAACTTCCTGTTGGTGTATCAATGTGCGACGATTGTCCTCTGTTTGCACCATGAGATGCTGGGAAAGGATTTCGTGCCCGAGCACGCGAACCCGTCCGTCCTTGGTGAGCACGTCGCATCCGACTGGGGGCAATTCATTCTGCATGGCCACATAGGCAGGGTATTCATACCGCAGGCAGCACTTGAGACGGCCACACCGCCCGGAGATCTTATTGGGATCCAAGGTGGCTTTTTGGATCTTTGCCATTTTCATCGAGACAGGTGGCATTTCGGACAGATGTGAGCCACAACAAACGGGCTGTCCACAGTCCCCATAGTCGGCAAGCAGCTTGGCCTCGTCTCGAACCCCGACTTGGCGCATTTCAATCCGCGTTTGAAATTCAGCCGCCAAGCGTTTGACCAATTCCCGGAAGTCGACGCGTTGTTCGGCCAAATAGTACACCACGATGCGCTCGCCACCAAAAAGATGTTCGATATCGATCAGCTGCATCGGGAGGCCGAGCTGTTGAACGTACCGCCGGCACGTTTCGAATTCATCCTGCTCGTTTGACTTAATATGCGCCAGTTCGTTGGCGTCTTCCGAGGTCATGGCACGCAGGATTTGACCACTCGGGGCGTCCTTGAGTTGGTCCGCCATCGGCCCCGCGGCTTCACAGAGCACGTCTCCCGCTTCCAAGCCGCGATTCGTTCTCGCAATGACGCGATCCCCACGTTTGTAACGATCATTGCCGCGTGGGGAAAGCGTCCCGAACACGCGCATTGCTCCATAGCGAACAACGTATTTCACCATAATCGACTTGTCCCCCCGCACTCGCGGTCACGCGGATAAGCTTTCGTGCACACCGCCACCGTACATCCAAGTATAATCCTCGAGACGGCCCGCGAAAAGGCAGGGGTTTTGGAGCCGCGCCATCACGCACGGCGTGGGGCGCGATCACCGGGCGCTCATCCGCCGCCCAGTTTGCCGTCACTCTTCAAACTCGTTTCCGCAATAGCTCAACGCGAGCAGCGCATAGGCGGTCACGAGATTCGGGTCGCCTTCCAACCAGCGTTCGTTCTCTTGATTGACCCACGATCCATCCGCCCGTTGTTTCTCGTCAAGCGTGGCGATCAAGTCGGCGCGCCAGTCATGCGTTTCGCCGTTTTCGTCCACCAGGGTCTTCTGCCCGATGGCGTGCAAGGCTTTCGCGAACGTGTGGTAATAGTAATACAATCCCGCCTTGCCCATTCCCGGGTTGGATTCCAAATCATAGTGATTGCGAATCCACTCCATGGCCGCCCGCACTCGTGGATCGTCCTCGTCCACGCCGGCGAAGATCATGCTCTTAAGACCGGCATAAGTCATCGATGCGTAGCTCCGCAGACCACCGTTTGCTGTTGTTCCGGCCTGACTTTTTCCACCCGCCGCGGGGGTGTAATAGAAGCCACCATCGGGATTCTTGGTGCTCCACGGCGTCCTGTTGTGCTCCGATTCCAGATTCTGGCAGCGGGAGATGAACGTGAGGGCCCGCTGGATTGCCGGGTCATCGGCCCCATGGCCCAGGGAGTGGAGGGCGTCGACGAAAAATGACGTGTTCGACAAATCCGGGCGTTTGTGCTTTCCGTATCCAGCTCCGCCGTAGGCGAAGTCCGAGGAGTCAATGTCTTCCGTTTCATCCCATTGAATCCCTCGCACGAACGCGTCCGCTCGCTTTAGAATCTCATCATACCGCCCATCGTCGTTGATTTCGTTGAAACAAACAATGGCCAAGCATGTTTCATAGTTGCGATACAGCGTCCCCTCCTCGTAGATGCCACCATCCTTGCGAATAAACTGCTCCAGATATTCAATGGCTTGGGCGACGGCCGGGCTGTCCACCGGTCGCCCGTGACGGACCAGGGCCGTGGTGGCCAACGCCGTGACCGCTGGCCCAGAAAACCCGCTGAATGCCCCTTGTGGAGACTGTCCCTTCGTTTCCAGATACGCAATCGCCTTCGAAACCATCCGGTCGTACGTTTGCCAGTCCACGGATGTGGCCTCCCCCCCCGCGGTGATTGACAACGGCACGAGGACCAGCACGGCAAACGTGAAACAGGCAACCAATTGTATCCTTTGCATTCGTCTTACTCCCCATGGAAGGCGCCACAAACAGATGTTCAACTCAATCATTTCGGGCCCAAGACGACTAGCGGTTGGTCACGGCTCAAAACCCATAACGAAACCACTCGAATTTCCTTTCATCCAGGGACTTCTGGGAGCGGCAACCACGTTTCGTTACGGGCTGTAAAAACTCCGGTGGCACTGCGCCCCAATGGTCTTTCGCCCTCTCCCTGACAAGGTTGCAATAGCACGGCTCATAGGCCCATATTATAGGCTTCGGGAAAGCAAGTGTCCAAAAACCAGTCACCGAGGGCGTCGTTCAAGAGTCAAGTACGGCCAGGATGTCATCCTCCCCCATGATCAACACTTCTTGATCGTCCACAACAACCTCGGTTCCGGCAAATTGGCTAAAGACCACGCGATCCCCCTCGCTGATCTGGTGCGGGACCCGAGTCCCATCAGGTAGCCTGCGGCCATCCCCCACCGACAAGACCCGGCCCTGAAGAGGCTTATCGCGAGAAGAATCTGGTAAAACAATTCCGCCGGGCGTTGTTTCTCGCGGGTCCAACCGTTTGACGACAACCTTGTCACCTAATGGTTCAATTTTCATGGTATGCAACCTTTAATTACCCTTGTCCCCACCATTAAAGGTAGATGCAGGCATTACCTCTTCAAACGTGCGTTACGGTACGCGGTAGGTGGCGATGTCCCCGAACGGCACTCGCTCACGTCCGGCTTCGCGTCAACCGCGTTCTGGCCAACGCGGCAACCTGCTATTCTACTGTTGCCGCGTTCTCCAAATTGCTATTCGGTGTTCTCTACCCTATCGAATCCGATTGCCTACCCCGAGGCCTTTCTCTCTGGGGCGGTTCTCAACTGGCAGGGGCTAGCGGGAGCAGCAGGCCGTGATTGTTGCATGCAATGGCATTGCGTTCAAGTGTCACAAGCGGCGCAATCCCTGGAGGAGGCGATTTTATCGTTGATTTCCGCGGATTGTGATGCCGATGAAAAGCGTGGGCTGCTTGGTCCGGATTTGCGGATTTTGGCGCCCATGGGGGCGATATTTCAGGCGGTCGGATTTGTCCGGATGGAACGCTGCCCGACGCAAGCCGATCCCCCCCGTTGGTCGGTCTCGCGGCGGAGAAAGTCATCCGCGACCGGGGGATTTGGCCCGAAAATCGGTTGCCCCGGACGGCTCGATTTCCGCGCCCAAGCGTCCGTGGACGACAGAAAACCAGAGTGATCGTGTCAGGGTTTCAAGTCCGCTACCGGTGAATCGGGCGAAACGCGGTAACGTTCCTTCAGGATTAACGTTAGCCTGGAAACGCTGACGAATCCTCGCCGCCTATCGGCAAGCGCGTGACCATCTCATCACAATTCCACAATTCAGACTCCCCGCTCGCTGGCGGTTCGTCAAGGGCCAGCGAGGACGGAAAGGTAAGTCGTGACGGACAAACACCGCCCAGGTGAACTGGCCCATTCAGGGGGTATTCGCCCCCGCTTTGATCCCGCTCATTCTTCCGTGGGTCGGTCGGCGGGCGACAGCGCCGCCGCGGACCCAAACCTGCTCGCCAGCGCGGCGGGCAAGGGGGGGGACGTGAGCGACCAATTGCAACAACAAGCGGCGGAACTCGCCGAACACCTGCGGCAACGACACGGTCAACTCACTCGCCGCCAAGCCGGCCTGAATGCCCGCTTGGCGGAATACGACGCCCAGCAACGCGCAACACGGCTATGGCTGCGGGAACGACAGGACGAACTGGACACGCGAGACGCTGAGCTCCAACAGCAACGTCGGCAACTGGAAGACCAGAGGGCTCAATCCCAAGCCCGGGACCAAACGATGGAGTCGCTGGCCCGACGGGAGGAACACGTTCGGCAATCCGAACAGGCCGTTGAGGCCCAACGACAACAATTGAAGGTCGAGCTGGAAAACGTGCGGGAACAGCAAGCGTGGCTGGACGCAGCCTGCACGAGCTGGCGGCACCAATGCCAGGAGGAGAAAAGGACGTTAGACCAGCTCCGCAACCAACTCCTGGATCAACGCCAAGCCGCCGAGGACTTGAACGCTCGCTTGCGTGATCAGCTCGCGCGACATGAACGCGATTCACAACGGGTTGAGCGTTTGAATGAGCGAGAACAGCAACTCGAAATCGAGGCCGTTCGAATTCGGGAGCAACAAGCGGCTCTGGAACAACAACGCCAAAAATGGGCTCGGGATCACGAACTGCAGGCGGCGCGCACCGCTCAGCAACGGCAGACGATTGCCGCCCGTTGGCGCCGACGCCACCGAGATCTGCAGCGAGAACGCCAAGAGATCAAGGAACGCCGAAAAACGCTCGGAGACCGAGAGGAGAAACTGCGTCGGCAGCAAGAAAACCTCGAAGCCCACCGCCGGGAAATCGGTCAACGCGAGTTGGCGGCGCGGCACGCCTATGATGTCATCCACCGCCAGATTCCACCCAAGGACTTCTCACAGCTTGAACAGGCCGTGCGGCACTATGTGCAGCGTCAATTGGCCACCGCCGAGAAAACGATGGCGGCTCGCAAACAGGAACTACTCCAATTGGCCAGCTCACTACGGCAACAGCAAGAAACCTTGAAAACCCGCCACGCTCGACTCCACTCGGCCATGGCTCGCCGCCAACGAGAACTGGATGCCAAAGCCGATGAACTTGATCGCCAACACCGGGAGCGCGGCGAACGTCCGTGTCGCGCGGCGAGTTAGCATCCGCGTCGCGGAGAGCGCGAAACAAAGAGCGTCCCGGAACCTCTGTCACGCGACGCTCTTGACGACATAACGCCAAGGCGGCAGGGCCGCCAACCAAATGGGGAACCCGCCCAGCGATGGGGCGATCCCCTTGGTCGCTCACGTCAAGGACGCGCGCACCGTGCGCGCATGTTACGCCCTAAGGTTCTAAAACCATCATGCCCCCGAGCAACCCGCTGAAATACTCGCGAAACGCGTGATCATGCTACCAGCCGGTGGGGTGTCGCGTTACTGGTTGTGCCAGCTCGTCTCGCGATCAACGAACGGGAAACTCCACCGGCAAAGCCGACGGCCTCCAAGCGGCTCGGACCGATTGGCTCTAGCAGCGAACGTAACCATCACCGGGGCAAACGCCGGGCATTTTTGGGCTTTTTCAGCAGCTTCCCGAAGGCCCCACGGCTGCGTTACTGAGCACTCAATGAATTGGCCTTGTCGCGGTGGGCACGGTCCTGATATTCCGGATTGTTCTCCACGCGTTGAACGGCTTGGTTTGCGACGCGGCGCCCCAGCTGCAGCTGCCCCCAGCTGAAGTACGGTTCACTGGGACCATGGATATGCTCCACGCCCACCTTATTGGCCAGTTGCTTCCAGCTCAGACCATCGGTGTAGTGCCAGGCTGCCGCCTGCGCGGCTTGTTGCAGTTGCTCCAAATTCTGCTTGGACCCTCTGGCGGTCCCGAGCATTTTGCAGATCTCGATAACTTCGGGCTTTTGAGTGAACTGCTCGATGGGCACCATTTTGTACTCGACGCGAGGATTCGGCTCTTTCTTGCCGTGTTCGAGGCAAACGGTTTTGACCTCGGCCTTGCGGACCTTGCCCGGACGGACGTTAAAGAAGCCGCCCATGCCGCCCAGGCCACCGCCGCCAAAGCCGCCCATGCCCCCGCCGCCAAAGCCGCCCATGCCGCCCATGCCGCCCATGCCGCCCATGCCCATGCCGCCCATGCCGCCTCCAATACCTTGCATGCCCATGCCGCCGCCGCCAAAGCCGCCACGGCCACCCCCACGCCCAAAGTCTCCCCCGCCGCCAAAGTCTCCTCCGCCGCCAAAGTCTCCCCCGCCGCCAAAGTCTCCCGGTTGAGCCAGCGCGGGCACGCCGGCGAACGCTTCGGGCAACTTGACTCGCAACGGCTTCTCGCCCTTGTTCTCCACCAGGACCGTGGCCTCCTTGGAGTCCTTCGGGATGAACTTCACGTCGATCTCTCCCGCTTCCATCGCGGCAAACAACTCGACCGTCGCGTGGGCGCCTTCCTTGGTCTTCGAACGCTCCGCTGCCCCACTGTAGCTTGCCCCCACGCCCACCAGCGCGCCGAGAGCCACCACCAACATGCGGCGAAAAACAGGTTTTAACACCATCGATTCAACTCCTACTGGCTTCTCACGTTCCAGGAAGACACACCGGCGGCACACGCCCTCCGCTCGTCCGTCAGACCCCCGTTTCAGTGGCCGAAGCAGGGCACCCCACGGTGATCGGGCCAGGGTGACGCGATCCCCTCGAACCGATCACTAACCCCCGTCGCAACGCTTCATGGCGAACACGCTTCACCCCCTGGGTGCCGCTGTTGACCGCGTGAACCATGAATTGCTTCCCGCAACCCAGGATGGGACGGCCGGGATCGGGCCCAATCTCCACCGCCTTGCCGCTTGTCACGGCCGCCAGAGACATTACATTCACTTGAAAACTATCCTTAGCATAATCGCCAGCGAACCAAAAACCAAGAATAATTCGACAGAACAAGAGTATATTTCAGGCGGTTGGACTTTCCCGGGTGGAAAGCTGCCCGACGCAAGCCGTCCTCCCGTTGGTCGGACTCGCGGCGGAGAAAGTCATTCGCGACCGGGATAATTCGATAGAAAATGAACGCTTGAAGCGGGATTCGGCCCCCGGGGCCCACATCGGTCTGATGAAGACCCCGAAGAGGCTGTTGCTCAAATGCTAGGGGGACGAAATCTGTGGAAACTGCAGGGGTTACGCACGAATTCAACGGCCCTGATAGCGCCGATTTCGGCCCCGCAATCACGATCCTGCAGCCCACTCCCCCCTCTTCGGTACTGATAGCGTGCCCCGGCATGCCATTCAAAAGCCCCCTTTAAGTAATGGCACGGGGGTGTACGTGCTTTTTCCGGTTTTACCGCTAGTGACCGCTGGTTGACAGTTTGGATTTCGATTCGGTAAACTCCCGGATTCACCGTGCTTGCCCCGATTCAACCAGGCGGTAAACTTCCGCTACGAGTGGCCCAGTCGCGCTGCAACGCCGGTGGTTGCGGAAAGACGAGTGGGATAGTCGTAAGTCCTTGCCAGATCAGATTTTAGGCTGGCGCTGATTGAAATTCCAGGAATTGGATGGCCCCAGATTCAGGGGGAAGGTGGGCGACGATTTTTTTTGGCAGTCAAGGAACCCAAGAGCCGGTGGGAGTTTTTTCTCGGCTCATTGGCGGTTTCCGTCCGTTGACGCCCGCCGCTTTGCATGGTAACAGTCGTAGGCTGGGCGAATTGGGGCTGGGCGAATTGGGGCTGGGCGAATTGGCATCAACGCCTTCGGGAGGCCGTGTGTGTCCTGGCCCGATTTCCTGGAGCAAAGGGGGGGCGGGGCAGGATCATCGCCGGCGGCTCGGCTCTCAGACCCCATAACAAAACCAGGCCTATTTCATCCAAGGCGTTTTGGAAGCGAGGGCCAGATTTTGTTACGGGCTGTACAAAGGCGCCAACAAAGCCGTTCGGATTTCCCGCACGGGGCGCGGTGTTTTGGGAAGCGGGAAACGTTTTGTTACCGGTTGTAAACTTCGGATATTGAACTTCGTTTGCTTAGCACTAAAGGAACCAGCAAAAATGTTGTCACGATTTCACGGATTCCGGTGGACCCACGTCTTGGGATGTGTGGCCATACTTGCTCTGATACTGGGGATCATCGGCCAGGCGTTTGCGGCGGAGCCCGACTCGGCGGCGGCCGCCACCGAGGGCGGTGGTCCGAAGTTTTTTCTGATTTGGTTGGTGGCCTTCGCGGGCTCGATCGCCGCCTTGGTGCAGGCCTATTTCTTCTACAAGTGGATGATGGAAGCTGACGTCGGCAATGAGCAGATGGTCGAGATTGCCGGCCATGTGCGCGAGGGGGCCAACGCCTACCTGCGGCAGCAGTACATCGTGGTAGCCTGTTTTTTCGGGGTGATTTTCATCCTGCTGGGGGCGAGCGCTTTCTTTGAGGTGCAGAGTGGATTCGTTCCCTTTGCCTTTCTGACCGGTGGTTTCTTTTCCGGTCTGGCGGGTTGGATTGGGATGCGGACCGCGACGGCGGCGAGCAACCGCACGACCGAAGGGGCCAGAAAGTCCCTGAACCAGGGGCTTCAAGTCGCGTTTCGCTCGGGGGCGGTCATGGGTTTGACCGTGGTCGGTTTGGGCCTGTTTGATATTACGGTTTGGTTTGCTTTTCTGTACTGGGTCTGGCCGTTGTTTGGCCAGGGCGACTTATCGCTTGTGGAAATCACCGTGACCATGCTTTGCTTTGGCATGGGGGCCAGCAGTCAGGCGCTGTTTGCTCGCGTGGGCGGCGGCATCTTTACCAAAGCGGCCGATGTGGGGGCCGACCTGGTCGGCAAGGTTGAGCAGGGTATTCCGGAAGACGATCCTCGCAACCCGGCCACGATCGCGGACAATGTCGGCGACAACGTCGGGGACGTGGCCGGCATGGGGGCCGACCTGTATGAGTCCTATTGTGGTTCGATCCTGGCTACCGCCGCGTTGGGGGTGGCCGCTTTCGCGTCCCCGGTCCTGTTCGAGAGCACCGGTTTGGACAAGACCAGTGCCCAGTTGCAGGCGTTGTTCCTTCCCATGGCCATCGCGGGCGTGGGAATCTTTTTGTCGATCGCCGGGGTCTATTTCGTGCGCACCGAAGAGGGCGCCACGCAGAAGAACTTGCTCAGCGCGCTGGCTCGCGGCATCAATTCGGCGTGTGGATTGATTGTCATCGCCGCCATCCTACTTTCTTTCTGGCTGATGCCTCGCGCGGAACACACCGTGCTGTGGGGGGTGATTCCCGGCGTCTCGATCAGCATCATCGTCGGATTGTTGGCCGGTTGGCTGATTGGTAAGTGGACCGAATACTCGACGAGCGAAGAGTTCAAGCCGACCAAACGGTTGGCGAATCAAGCGGCGACGGGGCCCGCCACCCTCATTATTGGTGGGATTTCCGAGGGCATGGCAAGCGTCTGGGTTCCGGTGCTGGTTGTCTGCTTCGGCACCATGATGGCCTTCGGGTTTTCCTGTGGCTGGCAGTTCGGTGACGTGAACTATTTCGCTCTCGGACTCTACGGCGTCGGCATCGCGGCGGTCGGAATGCTCAGTACCCTTGGCATTACCTTGGCCACCGACGCCTACGGCCCCATCGCGGACAATGCGGGGGGCAACGCCGAAATGGCCGGGCTCGATCCCCAGGTGCGCGAGCGCACCGACGCGTTAGACAGTTTGGGCAACACCACCGCGGCCACGGGAAAAGGCTTTGCCATCGGTTCGGCCGCTCTCACGGCCTTGGCGCTGCTGGCCGCTTACGTGGAAGAGGTCCGGGTCGGGTTTGAACGATGGGGAGACTCGGCGGTGGTCGCCCTGGCGGAAGAAGGTTTCTACAAGGCCTCGCCAGGGTTCGTCATCCACAATACGGGGGAAACGGACGAGCACGGGGACCCCAAGGCCGGAACATACCTCGTCATGCCGAACGATCTCCGTGACGCGGGCATAAGAAAGACGTGGAAGGAGGTTGAGTTTACCCCGAAGAGCCCCGGACAACTGAGCGAGGGGGTCATCACGCTCAAAGATGGCGCGCCGGTGCTGGCGGCAAGTGGCGCTCCGCTGATCCCGGTTGAGGACGCCACGATGCCCGACTTTACCACGTACTATGACGCCTCGTTGATGAATCCCAAGGTGTTGGTCGGGATCTTTCTCGGCGCCATGGCCACCTTTGTCTTCTGTTCGATGACGATGAAGGCCGTGGGACGCGCCGCCAAGGGCATGGTGGAAGAAGTTCGACGCCAGTTCAAGGAGAAGCCGGGCATCCTTGCGGGAACGGAAAAACCGGACTATACCCGGCCGGTGGCCATTAGTACGAAAGCCGCGCAGTGGGAAATGATTCTGCCGTCCCTGTTGGGCCTGGCCTTGCCCATCGCCACCGGCCTGATCCTGGGTGTCGGTGGAGTCATCGGCCTCTTGGTCGGGACCCTCACCTGCGGGTTCTGCATGGCCATATTCATGGCGAACGCGGGCGGAGCCTGGGACAACGCCAAAAAGTACATCGAAGGCGGCGAGATGGGCGGCAAGGGCTCGGAGGCCCATAAGGCAGCCGTGGTGGGCGACACCGTGGGCGATCCGTTCAAGGACACCAGCGGCCCCAGCTTGAACATCCTCATCAAACTGATGAGCATGGTCAGCGTGGTGGCGGCCGGATTAGTCGTTCGATACAGCCTCCAGGCATTTGGTATCATCTGAGCCCTGGTCGGTTGCACCGCGACACGTAGCGATACGTCGAAAAACCAACGCCCCGGACGCGGTCGTTCCGTTCCGGGGCGTTTTTTCGCATGAGCGACGAATACTCAGGAGAAACGAATACTCGTGAGAAACGTTGAGTCCGGGTAACCCCCCGTCCTTTCGCCTCGCATGCCGACCGTGTCGAATTCAAGCACCGAGGAGCAAGGGGAACGTGTGGATGGTGGGTCGGTCGTGACCCCAAAGCGGATAACGGATAACGGAGACTGAGAAATCCAGTTTTCCAGCTGGCCGAAAGCCCCATGGGCAAGAGACCGTTTCCGGCCCGAGACGCCGCGCCGCGCCGCGAAACGGCGCCCTCCATCCTCGGCGGTTCCAACTCCATTTCCGCCACGCCGGGGGACAGGAGGCCGCGAGAAGGACGAGGGGGGGATTACGGCCGAAGGGAACGAAACATGGTTTTCCCCACGCGGAGGAGAGGATACAATGCAGCAGGAAGGTGGAAATCTTATCTTTGTTCGATTAAGGGAGGACCCGTGGTCATTTCGAGTGCCTGCCAACAGACAGCCGGGAACACCAACCCCGAATCGAGCCTGGAATTAGCTTTGGCCGCCGCGAAAACCGCGATCGACAACCGTGGCCAGGAAGTTCTGGTGCTTGACACCCGCCAACAGACGTCTTTGTTTGACTACTTCGTGATTGCCACCGGCACCAGCCGTCGTCAGCTGCACGCGATGAGCGAGGAAATTGATCACAAACTCGAAGACGAACTGCACGACCGGCGATTGGGCATTGAAGGGTATGATGATTCCCAGTGGATCATCCTCGATTACGGGAACGTCGTGATTCACCTCTTTGATGCCTCGGCACGCGAATACTACTGTCTTGACGAGCTTTGGGGGGACTCGCCCCGGGTGGAAATCCCCGACAATGGCCAAGCCACGCAACGGTGATGCGCCCGGGTGGATCCGAGTCTTTCCAGTGGGACGGGCCGCCGTGCATCGGTTGATCGCCTTGAATCGTTGTTTGTTCATCGCTCCAAGAGTCCGTGCGTCATGGTCTTCTCGCGATCTTGTTTTTCCTGGAGTCCGCCGGGGGGGGGCCTTGAGGTGGGGTGAGGAAAAACTCCAAGTCGTTGCCATCCATATTGTTGCGCCGTTCGTTTCGCCGGTATTGAGACGAAAGGACCTCTAAGAGACCTAAAAAA
>JBNJEM010000183.1:0-11881 GCA_051745935.1 Planctomycetota bacterium | reverse complement strand
TGTAGCAAGGAACGTAATAATCCCTCGGACAAGCCGAGGGCATTGGGCCGACGCCCAGCAGCCCCGATCATGCGACAATTATTGATTTTGCGATGCTTACTCGACCGCCCGTTGGTCGGACTCGCGGCGGACAACGTCATCCGCGACCAGCATAACTGCGAGGTGAACGCCCTTAGGAGAGTTCCTGAACGCGTGGCTTCAACGTGATTTCGGACACGTGGGCGCGGGGATGCAGACATGCAATCGCGACAACCAGTTCCGCGAAATCCTCCGGTTGCACCATGGCGGCTTTCCGCTCATCGCTCACCGGCGTCGGGCGATTGTCCAGGATCGGCGTGTTGACTTCACCCGGATAGACGTTGGTCACGCGAACTCCGTCCGCCGCCACTTCATTGCCCACCGTGGTCCCCAGCGCGGTCATGGCGAACTTGGACGCACAGTAAGCGACCCCTCCCAACGTGAGCGCCCGTTTCCCGGCGACGGAGGAAATATTGATGATGAGTCCGTCCTGTCTCGCCCGCATGGCGGGCAGCACGCAGTGCATGCAGTTATAGGCTCCCGTGGCGTTTACCGCCAAAACCCGGTCCCAATCCGCGGGGTCCATCGCGGCCATGGACCGGTTGGCCACGTTGATACCCGCGGAATTGACCAGGATATCCACATCGCCAAGTTGCTGCCCCACCCAAGCAAAGAGTTCCCGCACGCTGGAGCGATCGGCCACGTCGACGGGGTGGTAAACCGGCGGCTCGCCGCCTGGCCAACCGTCCACGGCCTCGCGCAACGTCTCTACCCGGCGCCCGGCAATGGCAACGCGGCACCCCTCGCCACTCAACGCGCTCGCGATCCCCAATCCGATTCCCGTGCCACCACCAGTTACGACAGCAACCTTGTTCCGCAATCTCATCAACAGTGTTCCTCTCGGAATGCCAACATCTGATCAGCAGTTTGAGGTCCATCCTCCGACTTACCAGCTTGGTGCTCTGAACGGTCATCTCAACGGCAGAAGGCTTCCGCGGGTCGTCCAAACCGTACGTCGATCAAAAAATCGCCGTCGGCGAGGACGTGAACCGTATGCAAATTCTCAAGATATACCGGTCGCGAATGACGTTCTCCGCCGCGAGTCCGACCAACGGGAGGACGGCTTGCGCCGGGCGGCTTTCCATCCGGAAAAATCCAACCGCCTGAAATATACTTCAATTATTTTCAGCGATGTCCTTCATGCTCACCAGCTTCAAGCGTCCGTAGGGATTGTGCATCGGACTTCCGGCGGTGAAATTGTCAGCTTTTGTGGCGACGGCTTGAAAGCGAGGGGCGGCTTCATCAGCCAACACATGACCGTGCTCGATCGGCTTGTCGCTGCCGCAAAGGTACCGAATGACATCGACGATCGCGTCTTCATGGGTTCCCACGTCGACCCGCCCCATGACAACGTCACGCAGACCCAGTACGTGCATGCCTATCGTCCAGACTTCCCGCGTTCCGCGCACGATGCTGACGAAAGCAAAACTCAAGGCGTCCGGCCCACCATCTTCGGTCATCATGATCCAGTTGTCGCCGCCGTGAGCTAGTCCGCTGTTATCGATGAAAACGCCCGCCCCGCCCGCTCGCACCAGAGCCGACCCGGCCTGCATCATGCGACGGGCGGCCTCCATCGTTCCGCCGGGACCGAGAAGGCAAACATTCACCGCGTAATTCCTGACGATTTCCATTTCCTCGTCCGTTGCCGGCTGTCGACACGATGATTCGAAGATCTTCGCGAATTGATCATCCGGCGGCTTTGGCCGAAGTTCGACCTCCGTGCCGTCGGGCAAGATCAGGGCTTCGGGGGTCAACCGAAAACCGTCTGGGATGCGTTCGAGCAGTTCACCCGCATGCGACCAATTCCCAGGAATTCGGAGCGTTGTTTGAATCGATATGTCTGCCATGGTTACCCTCCTGCGCGAACTGACGTTGCACGGTCTCACCTCCCGCATTGCCTGCTAGAAGAATTCAAGCCGATTCCCGCGCCCGGCTCGAATTCCACCAAGACCTCGATTACGCTTCGCGGGCCGAAGTTGTCCAGGATCACCGAGACCATGATGCGGGCCCCTTGATGCACGCCTTGCCGCGGCAGATGTTCGGATCCACGCGGATACGCTCAGGCCAGTTCATGGTTCGACTCCCTGCCATGGGACCACAAAGCCGCACACGGCTGCACCCGTTACGTCTTCCCTTCGACTGGTGATTGTACACGCTTGCGGCCCCGTTGCCGAGTTCGGGCAATGCTTCGCGAACGCGAAATCGTCGCGGGCCCAACAACCGAGTCCTCGGCGATGTGATCCGGCCCCGTTGCCGCCGCGGCCTCGGATAACCTGATGCCGGCGGAAATTGCGTTGCGACCATTTGGGGGTTGGCGGTGTGCCCCCTCCCGCCGCGGTACCGGTACGTCCCCACATCACCAGACTCTGGACCCATTCGGCCTTTTTTTGTGGACTCGCTGCCCTTCCTTGTCGATTCATATTGCGCAGAACATGTGTTGCCCCTATGTTCCCTACGTTCCAATAAGAAAGTGGGCAGCCTCTTCCATGAACCCCCCCTTTGAGGCGATAACCATGAAACGAAGCGACATTCTCCTCTTCGGTTTGACAGTCTGTTTCCTATCAGGTTGTGGCAGCTCGGCGGAGCTCGAAAAACTCAAGTCCTTCGCGGCAAAACAGCAGCAGATTGCCAACGCGGCTCGGCGCGAGGCTCAGGCAGCACGGAAGAAGTCCGAGACGCGGCTTGCCGAGGCCCAATCCCTCAGGGAAGAGGCGGGGAACGAGAAGCAAGAGGCCGTGAAAGCCCAAGAAGCGGCGGAAGAGTCGCTGAAGGAGGCCAGAGCGTTGCGCGAGGACGCGGAGCGCGCCGAAGCGTCGGCGACGGCAGCCAAGGAAGAGGCCGCGACGTTGGTAACCAAGTGGAAGAAAGAGCGGCAGGCCGCGGAAGAATACAGGAAAGAGGCCGCCCAGAAGCTTGAGGTCGCACAAACAGCTGAATCCGATGCGGCCTCCATGCTGACCGAGGCGGACAAAAAGGTGGCCGAAGCGAAGACGATTCGCGAGGAAGCCGAGAAACAGCAGGCCGACCTGGCTCGCAAGACCGAGGAAGCCCAGGAGACCATTGAGAAGTCGATTGCTCTGAAGGCCGAGGCTGACACGGCTCGGACGCGGGCCGAGAATATCGTGGACGAAGTCGAACGTACGGCGGCGAAAGCCAAGGCGGATCGGGAAGCGGCGGAAAAAGCTCGCGAAGAGGCGCGAGAAACGTTGGACGCGGTGGTGGCGGAGAAGGAGGCGGCGCTGGAAGAGCAAAAAGCTTCGAGAGCGGCGTTGGCGGCGGCGGATCAGGAGAAAAAAGCCGCTGAGACGGCGATCGACGCGGCGAAACTGGCAAAACAGACGATTGCGAAAGAGAAGGCTGAACTTGAGGACATGGAGGAGCGGCTCGACATCAAAACGGAGAAATCCCGCCAGCTGCGGGCCGCGGCAAAGAAAGCCACCGCGGCGGCCTCGATGGCGGAGGCGGAGGCGAAACGAGCTCAAACCGAAGCCGCTCAACGGCACCATGCCCTGGCCGAGCAACAGGCGGTGCTGGATGCCGCACGGCACGCGGCGAAAATGAGTCGCGAAGCCGCCGAACAGGCTCGTGCCCGTGCAGCAGCCGAAAAGACCGCCGCCCAGGCGGCTGAAGCGGCCGCCAAAGAGGCAATACAGGAAGCCGAGAAGGGCCGCGAATACGTTCTCTCCATCATGTCGCAGCTCCGCGAAGCCAAGGCCGAGGCGGAAAACGCCGAAGCGGCGGCGACCGACGCGGGCAAACAGGCGGCTCAAGACCGGGCCGCGGCCGTGTCCGCTCAGCTTGCCGCCCAGAAGCAACTGACCGAAGCAAAGACGATGATGGAGGAAGACCAGAATGAAGGGGCAGCATCCACAAAGCCTCAAAAAGACGCGGACAAAAAGGACGGCCCCACCAAGAACATGAATGAGAATGGGAATGCCGCGGAGAAGCCAGAGCCGCCACAAGACTCTGCCGAGAGTCAAGCTGCCAATGAAACGGAGAATCCTCACCCGACGCGGAACGCCGGCTGTTGACGCGATCGCCCAGCGCAGCGAGCACGAGCGACCGGGCCACGTCATCATAAGCGGCTAATGGAAGATCGGGCTGAAGTACAGGTACACCAGCAGGATGATGACCAGGATCGCGCACGTGTGGATCACGTCCCATCGGTTCCAGCTCGCGCGGGTCGTGCGACGGTTCTCCTCGGAAAGGGTCCAATAGGTCAGTCCGCGAAGCTTCTCCGCCGGTGGCGGCGCCGTGGCGTAGCTGACCCCCACGATGACCACCAACACCACGCCCAACAACGCCAGGCAGAAGTACAGGAAGTTCAGGTTGGCGAAGGCGTACAGGAAGGTCCCCTCCGTGATGAACCGCTTGCTCACCTCGGCCGCCAGGCGAGCCATGCCCAGCACGAAACCGCTTACCAGGCCGGCCATGCACCCGGCCGCGTTGATGCGCCGCGAGAACACGCCGAGGAAGAATACGGCGAAGATGGGCGGTGCGATGTACGCCTGCACGCTCTGCAGGTAGTGATACAACGCGTCGGAAATCATGCTGATGAACGGAATCCAGGCCAGCCCCAGCACCACCATGACCGTCGTGGCGAGCCGCCCCACCCAAACCAGCGTACGTTCCGACGCCTCCGGGTGCAGCGGCTTGTAAAGGTCCATCGTGAACAGGGTCGATGATGAGTTGAACACCGACGAAAGCGAACTCATCAGCGCGGCCAGCAAACTGGCCGCCACCAGCCCCCGAAGTCCCAAGGGCAGCAAGGCATGCACCAGCGCCGGGTATGCCTGGTTGGGGTCTTCCAAGGCCGGAATCTTCCCGGTCTGAATGAGGGCATACGCGATCATGCCCGGGATGATGAACAGAAACACGGGGCTCAGCTTCAAATACGCGCCAAAGATGGTGCCCCGCCGGCCCTGGCCCTGGTCCCGGGCGGCCAGGGTCCGTTGCACGATGTACTGGTCGGTGCACCAATACCACATGCCCACGATGGGCGCGGCCACCAGCATACCCAGCCACGGAAAGGCGGGATCGTCCCACGGGCGCCAGAGGTTGAAGAACTGCGAGCCGCATACTTCCTGCAACTCACCCCATCCGCCCAGAATGTACAGCCCGCGAAATGCCATCACCGCCGAACCGATAATGAGCACCACGGCCTGCACGGCATCGGTGTAGATCACCGCGCGCAAACCGCCGAACACGGTGTACAGCCCGGTTACCACCACGATCCCCACCGCGCCGAGCCAAAAATTGTTGATTCCCGGGAGGAACTGTTCGGGGAAGAGCACCTGGACGACGATGCCGCCGGCGAACAGCCCCACCGCAACCTTCGTGAACACGTAGCCCACGAGGCTTACCAGCGAGAGGAACCAGCGCGCGGCGGGCGAGTACCGGCGTTCAAGGAACTCCGGCATGGTGTAGACGGCGCTGCGAGCGTAGAAGGGCACAAGCACCCAGCCAAGGACCAGCAGGCACCAGGCATGCAACTCGTAGTGGGCCATGGCCACGCCGCTGGAGGCGCCCGCCCCGGCCAGCCCGACCAGGTGCTCCGAGCCGATGTTCGAGGCGAACAGCGAGGCGCCGACGACGAACCAGCCCTGGTTGCGGCCGGCGAGGAAGTAATCGGCCGATGAATCCTGTTTCTGACGCACGACCCAAACGGCCACGCCGCCCAGCAACGCGAAATACGCCGCCACCACCAGCCAATCAACAAGGACCATTGTGTTCTCCTCGGATGTATATCACCATTTGTAACCGTTCACGGGCAAAACACTGATGTCCGCGGGCGTTCGCACGTTTGTTGCACATTTGACGAAAGGCTTTTCGAGGTGCAAATGCCACGGGCTTGTCCCGTGGTCCGTTACGTTCCACGCTACCGACAGGCAGCAGTGGTGTGTCTGGCCGGTTTGTAGCGGCGAGCGTGAACCACCACGGGACAAGCCCGTGGCATCCATGCGGGTCTTGCGTGTCCACGCCGTGTCGCGGCACCCGTGAACGGCTACCACCATTTCCATGTTGAACTCACCGGAAACCAGGGCTTTTCCAGCGTCTAGACCGCTCAAAGAGCCTCACGCGTTTGCACTTTGAATCTCAAACCCGAAGGATCTCGTATCCCGCGCGCGGTGTGCGAGCAAAGAACGCGGCGGCTTGATCGTCCCCCACGATTTTTTCGGTCTTCGGATCCCACTTGATGACCCGGTTAAGCCGGGCGGCGATGGCCGCCAAATGGCAGGTGTTCATCGCCATCACGTGGCTGTAGACGTCCGACACCGGCAAGCCGCCCTCGCGGATGCAGCGATAGAAATTATGCTTGTGCCCCTCCGGCGGTTTGCCCTTATAAAGACGAACCTGGTCCTCGTTGGTGTACTGGCCGTCGTCCCAATTCTCCTCGATCGGCTTGCCGTCAATGGTACCGCGGCTGACGAAGATCCGACCCTTGGTGCCCTCGAATAGTATCCCATTTCGACTCCGGCTGTCGATGGTCATCTCGATGCCGTTGGCGAACTTGCACTTCACGGCGTAATCATGGGCCGTGTTGTAGCAGTCATCCACCGTCGGGTAGCCGTCCTTGAACGGAACCGGATGTTTGGCGTCGGTTCCATCGATCTCGATCGGCCCCATCCCGTGCTCGTCGTGCTCGATCGCCCACGTCGCGATGTCAACGTGGTGCGCTCCCCAGTCGGTAAACTTGCCGCCGGAGTATTCATACCACCAGCGGAACTGGTAATGGCACCGCTTATCAATGTATTCGACCTTGGGGGCCTGGCCGAGCCACATCTCCCAATCGAGCTGCTCGGGCGGATCGGTCTTGGGGAAGGGACCACCTTTGGGGCCACCGTTGATGCCAACCGTAATCTTTTCGATATCGCCCAAGATTCCCTTTTGCACCATGTTGATCGCGCGCAGAAACTTGTCACGACTGCTGCGTTGCTGCGTGCCGATGAAGAAGACCTTGTCGTCATGCTTCTTGCACGCGTCGCGCATCAACTGGTTCTCTTCCAAAGTCAGTGTCAGCGGTTTTTGGCAGAAGACATGCTTGCCGGCTTCAAGCGCCTCGATCGCAATCTTCACGTGCCAATGATCTGGAGTCACGACGCTGACCACGTCGATGTCATCGCGATCCAGAACCTTGTGGTAATCGCCGTAGGAATCCGCCTTTCCTTTGCCGATATCCTTGTCGTTCTTCGCCCGCTCGGCGTGTCGGGAATCCACGTCGCAGACCGCCACCACGTCCCCGAAACGGGCATGAGCCTTGGCATCGCCCGTCCCCATGCTCCCCACGCCGACGCACCCGATCCGCGGTCGATCGTTGGCCGCCTCGTTGGCAAAAGCCTTCCGCGTCGCGGTGAAGTACGGCACGGTGGTGAAGGCCGCGGCGGCAGCCGACGTTTTGAGGAAATCACGTCGCGTGGATTGAGACTTGGTCATGGCGAAACCCTTCATTTCGGCGTGGAAAGAATCAGACAATTAAACCAGAAAACGAGATTGTACAACACGTCCACGGGTGCTTGGTGCTTGGTCCTTGGTGCTTGGTCCTTGGTGCTTGGTGCTTGGTGCTTGGTTGGCGCGCGGTACTGTTGTCGGAGCGATCGTGGCGAAGTTCGACGCGTGTTTGTGGGTGCTTCGCGCCTCTAGCCGTGGCCTTTACTTCGTGGTTGAGTATTTCGGGTATTTTACAGCCGGTCACAACATTTTTCAGCCCGTAACAAAAAATGGTTCCCGTTCCTAGGTGAAAGGAAACCTCACTGCTTTTGTCATGGCTTTTCAGGCTCTTGCCATGTAGGTCACAACTAGATCACAACGCGAGCCACTGTTGCGGACTCGTGCTCGGACATTTACGGTGGCGAAACCGTTTCGCTGGCGGGGTTTCGAAGAACTCCCGCGGATCCCTCTAACAGAGACCGGTCGCGGACATAGACCAGTCGCGGATGACTTTGTCCGCCGCGAGTCCAACCAACGGGAGGACGGCTTGCGTCGGGCAGCTTTCCATCCCGGACAAGTCCGACCGCCTGAAATATAACTCCCGCTCCCACGCTTTGCAACATGGCCGCTTTGCAACATGGCCGCTTTGCAACATGGCCGCGCCTCCCGCCCGTAGTCTACTTCAGGCAAAAAGTGATGGAAAGGGCACACCCGTAGCCGAACCGGCGAACGTTCGGACACCAGACCTGTCGCGACCGCTGCCATAGCGTTCGGGTACGTTTCCATTGTCCGTTGGCCTTACAGTGCTGCTCGACGGGACAACCTGCCACTTTGCCGTCCACGAAGGGGCCCCGTTGGCCGGTTGGCCCACGTCGGGCTCGTCGGAACCGGTAAGCTATCTTTTCCGGGGCCCGTTAGCATCCGGGCGTTGGACTGATTAAAATAGAGGCCGACAATGCAACTTCTTTCGCAACGTTTTAGCGAACTGAAGTGTTACCTTCTTTCAATTCGGAGCGTACTTATGATCCGTTGCTTAACGTTTGTCGGCTGTATGTTTGTTGCCTTGAATCCGTTGGCCGCTGAAGATTCGCGGTCCGCCCCGCCCGAACCGGAAGGCATGCGTCCCATATTCAACGGCCGGGATCTAACGAACTGGGACGGCGACCCGCGGTTATGGTCAGTGAAAGACGGAGCGATCCATGGAGAAACGACTCCCGAGCAACGAGCCAAAGGCAACACGTTCCTTATCTGGAAGGGCGGCACGGTCAAGGATTTCGAATTGCGCCTGTCGTTCCGGTGCACGGCCACCAACAACTCCGGAATTCAGTACCGCTCGAAACATATCACGGAAGGTCAGCCCCGGAACGATTGGGTCGTGCGGGGATACCAATACGAGATCCGCAATCAGAACCAACTCCCGAGTGTCGCCGGGTTCATCTACGGCGAAGGGGGCAAGCGGGGCCGCATGTGCCTTGTCGGCGAGAAAGCCGTATGGGATGAAGATGGCAAGGAAGTTCTCGGTGAACTGATTGACGCGGAAGGCTATCGCGAATTATTCAAGCTCGACGACTGGAACGACGTCGTCATCATTGCCAAGGGGAACCACATTCGACACTATCTCAACAACAGGCTAATTCTGGATTTCACTGACAAACATCCCGAATTGTCCTTGCGAGAAGGCATCCTCGCTTTTCAACTCCATGCCGGCAAGCCAATGTGGGCGGAATTCAAGAACATTCGGCTCAAAGCGATTAAGTGACCGGGCCAAAAAACACCGGGCCACTTGATGGGTTCCAGTATATTTCAGGCGGTTGGATTTTTCCGGGTGGAAAGCTGCCCGACGCAAGCCGTCCTCCCGTTGGTCGGACTCGCGGCGGAGAAAGTCATCCGCGACCAGTATAACGGTTGAACAACAAATGTCGCGGGCTGTTTGGCCGGTTGAAGCAGAAGCGCCGAGCCACGGCGGGGCGCCTGATCGTTACCGGCGTATCGGCAATCTCGGATAAGCTGATCTCGGCGCAACTTGGACGGGACCATTTTGACAGCCCGGATACCAAACCTGGATTCCGCTTCCTGAACTCCTTGGAGGGAAGGAAATCTCCTGGATCCTTATGAGTCTTGTCTCATGGGTGAACAAGACGTGTCAGCCACTGCCATCTCCAACAACCTCCGGCTCCCGTCTCGGAAAAGAAAGGGGGCACTTCCGAGAACGTTGATTCGGGTGGCTGAAGTGTTACGACATTTGAAATTCGCATAGGCCATCACCATGTTCCCTCGCCGTGATTCGGCTGATTCGGGCTATCCAAGGTCTCGCCTTCGGCCGTGGGGGATGCGAGTGGCGGCCGTGCTCTTCGGGCTCTCATGGTTCGTCATGGCCGAAGGTGTTTGCTGGCTGTTCGGTCTTGGGGAACCGGACATGCACACGGATCCTTTCGTGGGGTTCAGCGACCAACAACCCCTGTTCGTGCATGATGCGGAGGCAGGCGAGTATCGCATCGCGCCAGCGCGGCTGGAATTCTTCGTGGAAGACTCTTTTCCGAGCCCCAAGCCGCCGGGTACTTATCGGATTTTCTGTCTCGGGGGGTCCACCGTGCAAGGACGCCCCTTCGCCAAGGAAACGTCATTTACCACGTGGCTGGAGTTGGCTTTGCGGGAGGCGGATCCCAGCCGGCGGTGGGAAGTGGTGAATTGTGGCGGGATCTCGTATGCCAGCTACCGGCTGGTACCGATCCTGCAGGAATGCCTCGACTACGAACCGGACCTTGTGATTGTCTGTACCGGGCATAATGAGTTTCTGGAGGATCGAACGTACGGCGCTGTTCGAGATCGGCCGGGTGTACTGGCCAAACCCCATCACTATCTCGCTCGGCTTCGGATTTATCATGTCTATCGGCAGCTGCTGCGGAAACTGACGGAGCGGTCCGAACCCTTACCGGCTCCCGCGACGCTTGGCTCCGAAGTGGATGCCCTGCTCGATTACCGCAACGGAATCGAAGCCTACCACCGAGACCCGGCGTGGCGAGCCGGGGTAATTCGGCATTACGAATTCAACTTAGCTCGCATGGCTTGCATCGCCCGGCACGCAGGTGTCCCGCTGGTGTTTGTCCTGCCGCCGTCCAACCTGGCGGACACGCCCCCCTTCAAGTCGGAGCATCGGGCGGATTTGACAAAGCAGGAGCGAGCGAGGATTGAAGAGCTGCTGGAGGAAGCCAGGGCCCAACCTCCAGCCGCCCGGCAAAAAGCCATCGCCCTCTGCAAGGCGGCCAGTGAACTCGATCCGCGACACGCCGGCCTGCACTTTCATTTGGGGAAGTTGCACGAATTGCAGGGGCAATTCGATCAAGCGCGTCGTGAATTCCACGCCGCGCGCGACGAAGATGTCTGCCCGTTGAGAATCCTTCAGCCCATGGAGGAATCGTTGCGCGAGGTCGCTCGCGCATGGTCCGTGCCCCTTCTGGACGCCCACCAACTGCTTGAGTCCCGTACCCAGCACGGTATCCTGGATAATTCAATCCTCGTCGATCACATCCACCCGTCCGTCAAGGGGCACAAACGGATCGGTTTGGCCTTGGTGGAGACCCTGGAAACCATGGGGATCATCGAGCCAGCGTCTGACTGGCGAGCGGACGCCCAGCAAACGTTCCAACAGCACCTGGATAGCCTCTCCACATTCTATTTCTTCCGGGGACAACAGCGTCTGCAGTCACTGCAAGCCTGGTCGCACGGTCGCGCCGACGGCGAGCCCATCGAGTCGCGGGGGCGCAAGCGACGGCTCAAGAAGCCGGTCTCCAAACCTTGATTATACCGGTCGCGGATGATTTTTTCCGCCGCGAGTCCGACCAACGGGAGGACGGCTTGCGTCGGGCCGCTTTCCACCCGGAAAAATCCAACCGCCTGAAATATAACCGCGCCGCCCATGAGAGTCCGCCGAGAAAGCGGAAAAATGCCGCAGCCTTGTCCTGGGGTGGTCAATTCCTTAGGTGGTTCACGTTTCGACTGTTGCGCATTTGAAGATGCCTCTGTGTTCCGCGTAGGTGACGTTACGGCGGAAGGTGTCTATCGTGTTGAAGCTCTTGGCGTACCCAGTGAAATAACAAGCCATGGAAGCCGTCGATCCCAGGGCATTGTTGCAGGATAAACGCGGGATGGCGAAAAACTTTAGGTCCTTGTAGCCCGTTTTGTTGCGCCTTGCGTCCTTGCCCCCGTCGAATCAAGGACCTCAGGGACTGAAAGGACCAAAGGGAACACGGCGGACGGGGCTCACGCGTGAAAAAAACGCGGCGCCTTCCGTTTCTTCATCCGTGGGTCCGTTTTGCCATCCGTGGGCCTATCATGGCACCTGGAGCACCGCTAATGATCGTCACGGCGTGAGTGG
>JBNJEM010000182.1:0-11959 GCA_051745935.1 Planctomycetota bacterium | reverse complement strand
CCCTCGCTCTGGTGACGCGATGCCCTCGCGGTTGCCACGGTTCTTCCGTGCACTGGCCTTTTCGCTTGCCTTCCCCGTGCCAGAATCCTTGACAAAGCCTGCGGATTCACACCGAAAATCAGCGAAAATCAGAGTGTCTGCTCCCGTTTGAGCGAAAATCAGAGTGTCTGCTCCCGTTTCTCCCGTTTGCTCCCTCGCGGTTGCCACGGTTCTCCCGTGCACTGGCCTTTTCGCTTGCCTTCCCCGTGCCAGAATCCTTGACAAAGCCCGCGGATTCACAGCGAAAATCAGCGAACATCAGAGTGTCTGCTCCCGTTGCTCCCGTCGGATTGTCCATTTGATATCACGGTCCCTCCGGGTTCCGCGGAGTGAACTCCTCGCTCGTGCGAACCAGAATAACCGTGTCAATTCTCGTTCCGCTTTCGCGGTTGCGAAGCTGGAAGGTGTGGATACCGGCCTTGAGGTCGTAGGTCTTCTGGGTTCGGGTTGTGCCGTTGGTCTCCTCGCGGTGGTGAACTTTGAGCCAATGCCATCTCTTCAATTCCGTGACGTCGGTCAGGGCCAGCGGCCCGCGGTCTATCGCGGTGTAGAAGCTGTTGGATTCCCCGGAACCGCCGAACGCACGGACCCAGATTTCGTATTCAGCGGGCCGGCTGATTTGGAACCGGCAGAGCGCCGAGCCACGGTCGCGCGAGTGGGACAAATCCACCGTGATATACTTGCCTGACGGCTGTTCGCTGTCGACCCGGGCCGTCATCGGATCTAGCAGCCGCATCGCCTCGGCCTCGATTTTGACTAACCCGGGCGACGTTTCACTGAAGAGCGGTACGTTCTGTTCCACCAACTCACCGGTTTCCAGCTCGGCCAGAGGAATTTCCGCGTTGCTCGTATCATTTGATTCGAGCTCGATCTGGTCGCTGCTCTCGACGGCTACGAACGTTTTGGTCTCCGGCGGAGCCGTGCAGTCTCGAATCACCGCTTGCCGCGTGTTGAGCAACCAGAAGACAGGCAATGCGGAGTGCACTGATGCGGCATTCACAGTGTCGGCTGTCAAATTCACAACATTGTCGCAAACGAGCATTGGTCGCGGGTCGGGATTCAGACAACTGATCGCGACGTTCTTGAGGCGGATTCCGTTAACGTGTCGGCAATAAAGCCCGTAGGCGGGCAGGCGGCCGAACATCTGCGCTTCCGGATAACCGCGGACCTTGGCTTCGTCGGGGACCTCGGCCAGTACCCATTCTTCGTTGCCACCCCCTTCATACTCAAGTTGGAGGTTCTCCAGTGTAATCTCCTTGACGCAGCGGCTGGGAATGCCGGTGATCGATGACTCGAACAGCGAGTCTTTTGACACGACGCCACGAATGACCACGTCCTTGATTTGCCCGGGGACGCGAGGCTCGACTTGTCGATGTCCGCGTTTTCCGGCCCGATGTCCCAGCCGGACAAAAATGGGCGCTCGAACGTGATCCATCGTGATGTCCGTCACCCTGATATTCGACAAATGAGCGCCGTCAACCGATTCAATGGCCACCCCGGACAGAGGCCGTTCGAGCGTGTTGTCGGATTTCGCGTAGAGATGACAGTTCCGAAAGCGAATGTTCTCGAAACGGTCATGTGTTTCAGTGCCTATCTTCAGACAGTTGCAGGCGGACCATATTCGGCAGCCTTCGACAGTAATATTTCGCGAGGGATGATCGTGCCCCGGTTCAGTGCTTTTGAGGACTACCCCGTCGTCCCCCGTGACGATATCGCAATCGCGCACAACGACGTCGATCGAAGAATTGATGTCGATCCCGTCCGTGTTTGGCCCGTGGAGTGGATTTCGGATGGTCAGACGCTCCATCATGGCATCTCGGCAGCGAAGAAGATGGACGGTCCATGCGGGCGAATTCTTTAGCGTGATGTTCCGCAGTGTGACGTCTCGGCATCGCTGGAAATACAGGAACGATGGGCGAGGCAGTGGCTCGTAGTTGAACTGTGCCGTGCCACGATACATCGGACCGCTGTAAGATTTGTCTCGTTTTTTCCAAAACAGATGGCCCTGCCCGTCGATCGTACCACCGCCTTCAATGGTAATGTCCGTTGCATCAGCGGCGTAGATCAGTTTTCGCTTCGGATAGTGTTTCAGGTTGGAACTGCCCATCAGTACGGCTTTCGGAGTGAGGACGAGACGCACTCCGGATTTCAGTTCGAGCGAACCCGTAAGGTAGGTACCCTCAGGAAAGAGTACCCTTCCACCACCGGCGTCAGCGCACGCGTCGATCGCCTTTTGGATATGCGCCGTATCCAACCTCTTGCCTTCACCAGTGGCCCCATGATGACGAACATCGAACGTGGGCGGCGCGGCCTGAGAAACACCGGAAACACCAAAAATGGAAAATAGCAGCAAAAGAATCTGATGGATCTTCATGCGGAATCCTTGGCCTTCGGCACTCGATACAAGGCAGAAATCGGGTAGGCCCACAACCTGGTAATACCCTTGATGGTAACACGGTTCCGGAGCGCGGGAAAGCACACGACTGTCGCCGGTTGGCCGTTGACGAAGAGGCTCGAAATGTGTGGTGCTTGCGCCGAAAGGTTTTCGCAGCGTTGCCGGAAACGCCAATCGCGGAAAGCTTAGCCGTCCACAGCGGGCCGTCTGATTGTTTCTTCCATCCGTCGATTCGAAACCCGCCGCTGCACAGTTCCCGCTTGGCTCCATTGGTCGCTCCCGGGTTTCGATATGGATATGACGCGGTGGCGCATGTGGGTCTTGAGAGTTTTCTCCGCGGACGTCGAACGGACGAGATTCACGAGGATCCGCGGCGGCACTCGCCGTCGCTCCGAATTCCCCCCAGCAGCCTCGATGCGTTAAGACGACGTTTTCTCTTTCACTTGGGACAAGTCCATCGGCACGCGGTTCTCCCGCTGCGAGAGGCGTTTGACATCGGGGGTGGTCTGACCTGGTTGATCAACGGTACCGTGGAACCCGGAACTCCTGGCCTTTCACTTTTGGATCCCCGATTGCGCGGCCGACGGGAACCGGCAAGGATTTCCCTTCGACCCCTACTTGCAGATGCTTACTTGCCACTTGCATCCACTTTGCGGATCTTCTTCGGCAAGGGCGATTTCAGCAAAATCTCGATCAGCTTTCCATTCGCTCGCGGAAACGCGTAATCCGACAACTCACCCGGCGTGACCCACTTCCAGTCATCGCATCCAATGGCCTTGGGGCTTCCGGACACGAACCGGCACACGAAGGCATGCAGGGAAACCGTGAAGTGCGTGTATTGGTGCTCCACCGTGGCCAGGTGACTCAACACCTCAACCTCGACGCCCAACTCTTCTTTCACCTCGCGAACCACGGCCTCCTCACCCCGTTCGTCATCCTCGACGCGTCCCCCGGGAAATTCCCATAGCCCCCCGAGCATGCCATCTGGTTTTCGCCGGTCAATCAGTATCTTTTCCGCTTTGAAAACAATGCCCACGGCAACGGTTTTGTGCGGCCTTTGCCTTTTGAAGGATTTGACGGGATACTCGGCTTGTTGGTTTGTCCGCCGCGCTTGGCACAATGCGCCGACCGGACACGCCGAGCACCGCGGCGCGCGAGGGGTGCAGATGATCGCGCCAATTTCCATCATGGCCTGGTTGAACGTGCCGGCTTGACCAGCCGCCAATAACGACGCGGCTCTGTCCCGCAGGATTCTCTTGCCTCGGCTTGATTTTGGATCCACGTCAACCATGAAGATCCGGCTCAACACGCGGTTGACATTACCGTCAACGGCCGGCATGTCCGCCTCATACGCGATGCTACTGATCGCCGCCGCCGTGTACTCACCAATCCCGGGTAGGCTTCTCACGTCGTCGATGTGGGTCGGAAAACATGCTCCATGCGCATTCACGATCACGTTTGCCGCCTTGTGCAGGTTGCGGGCGCGTGCGTAATATCCCAGCCCCTCCCATAGCTTGAGTACTTGGTGCAAATCGGCGCTCGCCAACGCCTCCACCGTGGGAAACGACGTCATGAAGCGTTCATAGTACGGCACGACGTTTTTGACTTGAGTCTGTTGTAGCATGATCTCCGACACCCAGATCGCGTACGGATCCGTGGTGCGTCGCCAGGGTAAATCTCGGCCTTGCTGCCGGTACCAACGGATCAGACGCCTCTGAAACTCAAGGATGTCAGTCTTTTTCATGCGATCGCCACGCTACTGTTGCCATTGGAAACAAACCACCCCGATGGCATGGGTCGGTTTCCCTGTCCTTGCGAATAAACACAAATGCACTCACGGCCCCTGCACGCCACCCGTCCCATCCCGGATCAAACATCAAACGGCCCGATCGGTGGCATCGGCGACTCCGACCCCTGACACCCACGCGGCCTAACCTTGTATGGTTCCGGCTCGTCCAGGTTAAGCAAGCAAGTATACCCTAACGTTGCAAAAAGTATATGTAGGACGGGTCTCCAGGCCCGTCTTTTCAAGTACGAAATCGTACTTGATCTGGTGTCCGCAGATCTCACGAAATGTGAGATCTTAAAACAACCGCAAAAAGACATTTATGCGCCGTAAAAGACGGGCCTGGAGACCCGTCCTACGCCGTCTTTATGCAACAATAGGATATACCCGGCGATCTCGGAAAAGTGCAGTGCGTGGGGCTTCGCCGATCCTGTGCCTCAGGGGGGAACGGACCTTTGGGAACCGCGCCCCAAATAGCGTACGAATATGGTATGATAGCTTTTCCGGGTGGTCGTGGGCGCGAACCGAAGTATCGGGGTCAGGGCATGTGCCGGCTCATCCAGATCCGTTTGCTCGTCAAGAAGCGTCAAGGAGTGTATCATGCGAGTTAGTCTTATCGTGTTCATGGTCGCGAACGTGTTGAGTGTGTTCGCCGCCGCCGACCAACCGGTTTTTCGCGCCGGGGCCGCCAAGACGGATATCACGCCGCCCAAAGGCGTGTCGCTGGATGGGACCATCAGCAAGAATGGGCCGGTTCGGGGCATCCATGATCCGCTGGCCAGCCGCGCTCTCGTGCTGGACGACGGCCAGAGGCAAATGGCCATCGTCGTTAACGACGCCTGTATGATTGGGCAGCCGGTCTACGACAAAGCGAAGTCCCTCGCGCGCCGGAACACCGGCATTCCCGCCGAATGCATGCTGATGTCCGCCACGCATTCGCACGCCGCCGTGCGCGCGATACACATCGGCACCGAACCGGTGGATGACACGTATCATGAGACGCTCGCTCAACAGATGGCCGCGGCTGTCACCCGGGCCCACCAGCGACTGGCGCCGGCCAAGATCGGGTTCGCTTCACTCGAGAAGCCGGACTTGTTCGCGTGCCGCCGGTTTTTGTGCGAACCGGGAACGGTGAGCGCCAACCCGTTCGGGGAAACGGACGAGCGAGTCAAGTCGGTGGCTGGCGGCAGCACGGGAGTGATCCGCCCGGCGGGTCCCATCGATCCGCAACTGAGTATCGTCTCGGTTCGTCATGCCGATGACACGCCTCTAGCCGTGCTGGCGAACTACAGCCCCCATTACTGTGGTGGCTACCGTCGGGGCTGGGTCAGCGCGGATTATTTCGGCACGTTCGCCCGGCGAGTGGAAAAAAAACTGGCCATGGACACCCCTCACCCGCCACCGGTGGCCATGATGTCGAACGGTACCAGCGGCGACGCGGGGGCCACCAAACTGAAGGGCCAGTTCGCGCCCTTCGAACGACTGGAGAAAGTGGGACAACGGTTGGCCGACGACGTGCTCAACGCGATCGACCAGATGGAACACGACGTTCCCGAGCATCTGGCGACATCCCAAAGTGAAATTGAGTTAGGTGTGCGTCTGCCGGATGAGGCGCGCATGGCCTGGGCCAAGTCCGTTTTGGCGAACCCTGAAGCGAAAAAGCCGCACCGCTGGACCCCGATTTTCGCTCGCGAGGCCCTGGAGCTGAGCGAGTACCCGCCCCGGTACGAAATCGTCTTACAAGCGATTCGCATCGGAGACATTCGGATCGCGGCGATCCCATGCGAAGTGTTTGGCGAAACGGGATTGGCAATCAAGCAGCGGAGTCCCGCGCCGCGTACCTTTGTCATGGAGTTGGCGAACGGTTACAGTGGTTATTTGCCGACCCCCGAACAGCATCGCTGGGGCGGCTATGAAACCTGGCCCGCTCGCAGCAGCCACTTGGAGGTCGACGCCGAACCGAAAATCCGCGCCGAAGCCCTCCGTTTGCTCCAGCAGCTGGAGGTCCAGTAACGCCGCGAGCGGGAAATCGCGAGATCGGACTTTCGGACACTTATTCCTCGCCTCATGCCGATGGACGATAAAGTAATACTTGAATCTCAACTAGAATTCGCCGGCACGAGTCGCACCAACGCTCCGCTTCGCATCAGCGTTTATCAGCGTTTATCAGCGTACATCAGCGGTTCCTGATCCGCGGACCATCCACGAAACCGTTACACAACATGCAATGGAGCCAATGAACATGACGGATGCCATTCAGGTGGTCACGACCACGGACAAGCAGGAGGACGCCGCCAACATCGCGTCGTCGCTCGTCGAACAGAGGCTGGCGGCATGTGTCCAAGTGAGTGGTCCTGTCACGAGCTGTTACTGGTGGCAGGGGAGCATCGAACGGGACGAGGAGTGGCTCTGCACCATTAAAACGACGGCCGAGGCCTACCAGGACGTTGAAGAGGCGATCCGCCAACTGCATTCGTACGATGAGCCGGAGATCATTGCCACGCCGATAACGGCTTGCAGTCAGGGGTATCTGGACTGGCTGAGCGAGCACGTGGCCGGCGGCAAAAGCTGACATGCCGTGCCAGAATGGCACCCTTCGGACAAATCACTTGCATTGGAGGCAATTCGAGGCGAAGATCAGTTAGCCGGCGTTGGGCATCGGAAAAACTCCGCCGCGCGGCGAGTGCCCGGTTCGAGGGGATTTCGACCCCCTTGACAGAGCCTGATCCGGCGGACTCGGAGGTTGATCGCGCGGGCGGAACAGCCCGGAGACAAAGGGGACGGATGCTTTCAGCGACCAACGCCGGTTATGGGAAAATCGGACTCGCCACTCGAACAGTTGTTGCATTCGAGACCACCGGTAAGTTACAATTGTGCTGGGTGTTACAGTTTTGTTTAACAGTTTGTTGGCGGGGTGACTCGCCCGAATTCCGGGGCCGAGCAGAAGGGGGGAATCATACGGCTTCGGCCTGAAACCAGTCCCACACTTCTAGTGACTTCTTTCCCACGCCCGGGTGCGTTCGGTATTGCCGGGGGGCAAGAATGGGCGAAACTGGGATGGCAAGGTGTCTGTCTTTTAGAGTCTTAGGTGGCCTTTTGTTATCGTCTGGTAACTGCTTTTTCAGGTGACTATGCTGTGTCAGGGTAGGTGCTCGTGGGCTGTGTTTCTTCGAGTTCTTGGTTCTCGTGTGTTTTCTTTTCATGTGTAGGAGAGACTTCTAATGACGAAGCGAAAAGCGTTTACTTTGGTTGAGCTGCTGGTGGTGATTGCCATCATCGGTATCTTGGTCGCGTTGCTGCTGCCCGCCGTGCAGGCCGCGAGAGAAGCAGCGCGACGGTCTGAGTGTGTAAATAACCTGAAGCAACTGGGATTGGCCTGTCACAACTTCCATGACGTGCACAAAGAATTCCCGACCGCCTCGCATCAACCTCTGCTCACGGGTCCTGGTGGCCCGACTGACTTTAGCGGGGACCGGCATCGGTGGAGTTATCTCACGGTGCTTTTGCCGTTCATCGAACAACAGCCGGTGTACGATGAGTTCATGAACAACCATCTCGGCCAGACGGTCCCCTGGAATCACAATGATCTGACCAGAACGCAGGTTGCTGGGTTTACCTGCCCCTCGGACGGAGCGGCCAATGCGCCGGAAAATGAACGCCAAAACACCAGTTACCACTGCAATCGTGGCGATTATCGCCTCAACTATGATTGGTTTGAGTGCCGAGGTGTTTTTGGACGGGGTGATAAGCAACATCACAGCATTGCATCGGTAACGGACGGTACCAGCAACACCATGATGATTTCCGAGGTTGCCTGTGGAATGCAGGGAGGCAGCCGGCAGGTCCGCAGAGGCTTCGCGAACGGCTGGGGGTGGGACAACGGTGGTCCGCCGGCGCCTTGCCTGGCCCGCGTGGGTGCTGATGGCATGCTCACCGACGATATCCAGGGAAGGGATTGGCAAAAGGGATTCCGGTGGGCCGATTCTCATTCGATCTACACCCAATGGCATCCGGTTCTTCCGCCGAATGAACCGAGCTGCGGCGAGAACGGTGAGACCTATGCGCTGATTACCGCCAGCAGCTACCATACCGGTGGCGTGAACGTGGCCTTCTGCGACGGATCCGTCCACTTCATCACGGAGTCGGTGGATGCGGGTGATCCGACTGTGGGCGAGAAAGAGATAAAACCCGATACTCCGCAAGCGTACAGTGGCCCGTCGCTCCGGGGCGTGTGGGGTGCCATGGGGAGTGCCTTCGGTGGCGAAGCCGTGCAGATACCGTAACGGGATTTCGCGAACTTTCGTGGCCCACTGTGATGGTGTTATCGAGGCTACGGTTCCGGTGCGACGGTGTAAGCCGTCCGCCGGAACGGCCACCTCGAACCGTTGGTCACCTTGCCTGTCCGGGCAAGTCCTTTGGAGGAGCACGGTGGCGGCGAAAGTGTACCTGCTGGTTTGCCAGAGCTCAAAGTTGAGGAGACGGTAGCTACGCCACCACCGGCTTGCCTAGCCCCCGCGCTTGTAAGCGGGGCGTAGCCGGTGGTTCCAGCCTTAAACCCGGATATGGCAAAAAGCAGCGTGAAGGGCCGATCGGTCACCGGTGCGCTTCGCTGTGGCAGGATGAGGACTCGCCGGCTACAAGTTGCACCGGGTATCTCTGCCACTGGTTTATCCCGGTGGGGGCATGACGATCGCCGTTCAAGCCGGAGAGCGGGGTTTTTTCGTTTTAGCAAACGTTTGTGAACGCTAGAGGAAGCAGCACTTAAACAAGCCGTTGACCCTGAAGACAAAGCATGTGTTGAACCAGACGGGGCCACGCACTGGGTTTTTTTCGACCGTTGGGGGGGGTAGCCTGCGTATGCCGCTCTGGCCCCATAACCTGGATGGGCGAAATGGCCGGCTCGGAGCAACGCAAAAACCCTATGGCGTAGAGATGCTTTCTTCGAAGAAGACGTCGTCCCCGAACGCGGGACACCCAGCCGGCGTGCTCTCCTTGGCGTCTTTTACTGAATCGTGTTTCGCGGGCGCATATTTGGAGTCGTTTCGTAGCCGTCTGTTTCGTAAGTCAGGATGTGATTAACGGTCTCGAGATGCCGGAGTTGTCCTGAATAGAAGACCGTATACGTACTATAGATAGTAAACTGGAGTGATTATGCATCGATCGAACGATTGTTTCTTGCTGTTCGGATTGGCCATGGCCGTTTTGGTTTTATCCGGTTGCGGTGACAGCACGCCTGTGCTGGACACCGAGCCAGTGAAAGGCGTCGTGACCTTGGATGGGGAACCGGTTCCCGAGGCCACGGTCCTGTTTCGTCCGGTCAATGAAGGAGAAGGCACGTCGGCCAGCGGCATGACTGACGCTGATGGGGAGTACAAACTGACGGCTCGACCTTCGGGCGGGGCCAAGGGCAAGCCGGAGGCCGGCACCACGCCCGGGGAGTATTACGTCGGGGTGATCAAGACGGAAACGGCGGGCGGCTCTCTCGAAGAACAACACGAACAGGCCACGAAGGGCGATCAAAAGGATTCCGGGGCTGGCAGGGAACCGGAGCCAGAGGTGACGCACGTGGTTCCCGAAGAATATCATGTTCCGCAGGATTCGGGAATCAAAGTCACCGTCAGCGAGGGGCAAAACGAGATTCCCATCGAACTTTCGTCCAACTGATTGCCGTTGAGTGATTGTCGGGAAATCAAACGCGCTCACGGCGGCCGCCGTGAGCGCGCCCGAGCCGGTGGACGGAAGCGTTTTCCAGACGCAAGCCAGATGGTAGCGGAATCCCGTCTCCCCAACGGCAGAGGGGCCAGGAAAGCCGGCCGTCAGTACCATGCACGGGGGGGCGTTCTTGTTCGGTTCGGGTGCACAGCGCTCTGCGCCGAGCCACGCCGGGTCGAAACCTCGGTTCTATGTCAGCCCAAGGTAAAGCTCGGACCGCGGTGCGGCGACGCGATGGAAGCGAACATTGCGAAACCGGGACTTAAGAACGTCTCAAAAACAACGTCCCCATTTCGCGGCCCTGAAGCCTAGTTATTCTCGTGAGGGGGAGGAGTTTGCCGAAGGTGTTTTTGCGTCCTTACTTAACGTCACAAGGAAGCGGGCGACACCTGTCATGTGGAACATCAGGCAACTACCCCCTTCGATTGCTTTGCCGTTGTTTTTTCCAAGGACGCATGGATATAAGGACGCATGGATATCATGAACGGTGATTGAAATGATTCCATGGGGGCAAAATGAGTCATGACGCGGAAACACGCCTCCCAACGTCGATCTCCTGATCGTTCGGGTGCCAAGAAAAGGCAATCGCGAACGTCCCGTTCCCGCTGGCTTCGGCGTTTCACATGGGTGGGGGTGGGTTGTCTGATCGCCGCTGCCGTGGCGTATGTGTCCGGGCCTTTTCTTATGCCCTCCAGTTCTCCGACAATCGGCGCGAGGCAGTCCGGCCATGCGTTGGCCCCCGGTGAACCTCCGGTGGACGCGGCGGCCGTACTGGGGTTGCCGCGAGCGCTGCCGGAGAACGTGGAGGAAATCAACGAGGAAGCGTTGGCCGTTGGCAAGCTGACGGTGAAGACGCTGCCCGATCATCCCGAGGCGCATGCTCGGATGGCCTTCACGCATCTGCAACTTGGCCAGGATCGCGAGGCGCTGGCGAGCTGGCGGAAGGTGGTGGAGTTGGACGAGGACTTTTCCGATGCCTACCTGGGGATGGGAACGATTCTCAAGGACCTGGGAGAAACTGAAGAGGCGATTGCCGCCTTTCGCAAGGGGATTGCGCGGAATCCGGACTTGGAGCACGCCTATCGTGAACTGACGGAAGTGCTGTTGCGTGAAGGAAAGGCGGAAGAGGCATTGGAGGTAGCTCGCCAATGCGCGGAGCGTTTCCCCACGGTCTGCGAGCACCACTTCTGGTTGGGTCAAACGTACAAGGAGCTGGGCCAATACGAGAAAGCCCTTGAAAGTCACAAGGAAGCCGTGCGGATTGACCCTCAATTCACCCTCTCGCATCATGCCTTGGTATCAATATGCGCCCGGCTGGGGAAAAGGGAAAAGGCGGTTGAGTATCGCGAGCGCTTCGCGGAGCTGAAGGAACAGGAATTGGAGCGGGACCGGAACCGCGCCAGGGACTACGACGATTTTATCACCCAGAGGGCCGCCCTGGTCAAACGGCACGTCTTATCCGGCATGCTCCAGGTAAAGGCGGGGGATCCAACGATCGCCGAGGCGCACTGGTTGCGCGCCAGCGCGATCGATCCGGAGGATCGCGCGACGCGAAAGGCACTGGCGTCGCTCTACGAACGACAAGCCCGGCCGGCGGCCGCGCTTCAGGTGCTGGAAGAGCTCATTGAACTGGAACCCGAGAATTCGGACCATCGGGTGCGGAAAGGGCGGTTACTGGTCAGAATGGAGGCGTGGTCGAAGGCGAAAAAACCGTTAACCAAGGCCATCCAGCTGGATAGTGAGGCGGGTGAGGCCCACTTGCTCTTGGCACAAGTCCATTTGGGCACGGGGGCCGACTTGTCGACGGCGAGATCTCACGCGGAGACGGGGGTTCGCCTGAAACCTTCTCCGGATGGCTTCGCGCTTCTTGCCGCGGTGCGCGCGGAATGCGGCGATCCATCCGGGGCACGCGCCGCGTTGAAAGAAGCCTTGTCGTTGGATCCGGATAACATGAAGGTTCGCCAGGCTTACCAGCAACTTCTGGCGGCGGATTAACGGCGCCGGTTCGGCGCCGCCGGCTGTCGCTC
>JBNJEM010000181.1:0-11987 GCA_051745935.1 Planctomycetota bacterium | reverse complement strand
TGTGAGATCTTCAAACAACCGCAAAAAGACATTTATGCGCTGTAAAAGACGGGCCTGGAGACCCGTCCTACGCCGTCTTTATGCAACAATAGGGTCAACGCTCTGCTTGAGCCTTGAATTCCCCGGTTGCCAGTACGGTGCGATTGCCGTCGGTTCCTTTTTCAAGTACCAGCTTGCCAACCGAGCGGGGGCCATCGCGTTTGGCCTCCGCGGAGATGGACACTTCGCTCCAGGGTCCGCCGTTGCCGCGATGCGGGTGCTGTTCGGTTAGTTTGCGGCCCGCATACTCCACATCGAAGCGGAACAGTTCCAGCTCCAGCCGATCGGGCCAGACGCTGCCGCGCAGATAGTTGACATCGGTCTGGGTACCCCAAAGCGCGCCGTGCACGATTTGCCAGATTCCATCGTGTTGCCGAGCCGTGATGCGGTGATGTTCGCCGCAAAAGTAGGCATCGACATCATGGTCAACCATCGTCTTCCAAAACTCGCTGTCCCTGCCCCCTTCCAGCATGTTGGCACTGGAATTCTTGCTCTTGACCGGACCGACAACGGGAACGTGGCCTTGGACAATGATGAATTGCTTGTCGGCGTGTTTCTCGAGTTCTCTTTTGAGCCACGCGAGCTGTTCGCCGGAGACGGTCATGCTCAAGCGGTTGCCGGCATCCTCGAACGTATTCACGCTGATGACCGCTACGTTGTCTTTGGCAAATGAAAACGCCCGCCCCTTCATGTGCGGCGGGCCGTTATTGGGCATGGCGAAGATTTTGGAAAACTGGTCCGCGAAAACCGGCGCCAGGTGCATTTTGCGCAATCCCTGATCGTCACCATATTCATGATCTCCCGGCGCAATGTACAGATCGATGTTCTGATCCGCGAATCGCTTTCGAAACCCGCCCCAGTATTTGTCGGTTTGTTCGCGCACTTCCTGCTCATTCGACCACCAGCGGGCGTCCATGATGTCGCCGGCGTTGAGCGAGAAGGCGGGCCCTTCCCGCTTCATACCGGTCAAGAACCAGTCCAAAGCCTCTTCCCAGCCCGGCTGGGGGTACTGAATATTCCAGTTAAACAGGTCGGGATAGCTCGTGAAACAAAAGGTCGCGTCATTCTCGGACGTTGGAAACTCGAACGCCTCGCCTGGCTCAGCCGCCGTCGCCGTCGGGTCTACTTGTCCCATGCAAGGTAACAGCGGCGTCACCAGACTAAGGACAATCCGCCAAAACACGATTCGCCGCGTACATTGATTCATCGAAGTGCTCCTCTTTGACGCGCTACCCTATTGGCTACCCGTTTCAACTGTTATTAGCCGACCATATTCAGCACGCACTGTCAACATTCAGCGCGCACTGTCAACCAATGGAGGGGAAGCCGGAGGGTTGGGTTCTCCACCAGCATGTCCGCCGAGCCCGGGTTATCGATTGGACCCTTGTTCCCTTGCGATGCGTGCCGTGTGCTGGCCGGCCGGCTTTTTCATGCCTAACAAGTCTCGGTTCACGCTCGGTTACTGGGTATTTTGCGGCGTGCGGAGCTCGCTGGTCCCCTTGATCTCCAATCTGGAACCGTTAAGGTGTGGAGATCGAACCGGACAAAAGGACGATGCAACACCGTCGAGGAGGCTCCGATGAGCGGCTTTGCGGTCGGATACGGGAACCCGGACCACGCAATTCTGGAAAACATGATGAAACGGATGGCTCATCGAGGGCCGCACCTGTGCGGCACTGGTGGGGCTGGCAGGGTCATGATGGCCCAAAATGTTTGTCGAGCGGATGCGAAAGGGGATCTGTCGGGGGTGGTTTTGCCCGTGCAGGATCCCATCGAGCCAGAGCGAATGATTTGCTACGACGGTCAGATGGGAAACCTAGAGCAGTTGGCTCGAGACGCAGGCACTGGCGAGGTGGCGTTTCCCGAAGAGGAAACGGTGCTGAGACTCTATCGTCGGCAGGGCGCGGGGTTCTTGGAGCTCATGGACGATACCATTTTTGCTTTGGTCATCGCCGACGGCCAGGACTTTCTGGCGGTTCGGGATCTTCTGGGCATCAAAACGTTGTTTTACGGGCGCAAAGGCGACACCACGTATTTCGCCTCGGAATTAAAGGCATTGGCGCCGGTTACCGAGGACATTCACGAGTTTCCGGCCGGCCACTACATGGACGGCAGCTTGGTGCCGAAGCCGTTCGCTCAGTTGCCGAAATTGGCGCCCAAGGCCCGGGACGAGAATGTCGACCAAATGGTCGCCCACGTGCGGAACCTGGTGCGTCGAAGCGTGCGGGCCTCCGTCGATTTTCACGTGCCCACGGCCTCGTTGCTCAGCGGGGGCATGGATAGCAGCGCGATCGCCTACGAAAGCAATCTGTGGCTCCGGGAACGTTTCGGTGACCATCAAACGCTCAAAACGTTCGCCATCGGCATGGGAGAAGGCAGCGACATCCACAACGCGCGTCTGATGGCTGATTTCATGGGGACCGACCATCACGAGCTTATCGTGGATCTGGATCAGCTCGTTGACGCCCTGCCCCAGGTGATTTACGCGTTGGAATCCTTTGATCCATCGCTGGTTCGCAGTTCCGTGTCGAATTTCCTCATCTCGCGGTACGCGGCTCGGCAGGGAATCGAGCTCCTCCTCTCCGGCGAAGGGGGAGACGAAGTGTTTTGCGGGTACTTGTATCTGAAGGATTACCCACCGGAAGAGCTGTTCGAACAGCAAATGCGGTGTTTGGGATTCCTGCACAATAATGCTTCGTTGCGTCTGGACCGGATGAACCAGTGCCATTCCGTGAAAGTGGTGGCTCCGCTGATTTCTGGCGAGCTGTTGAAGTATGCCATGCAGGTTCCGCCCGAATACAAATTGCACCCCAATGGCGACACGAAAGTGGAAAAGTGGATTTTCCGCAAGGCCTATGAAGGGGACCTGCCGGAGGCCATCACGAGCCGCCTCAAACAGGAATTCTCCCAGGGCAGCGGTGTCGCGGACCTGCTGCCGGCCCACTGCGAAAAAGAGATCACGGACACCGAGCTCCAGGAGGCTCAGGACAAGTACCCGATCGTACGCAGCAAGGAAGAGCTGTACTACTTTCGCCTGTTCGTGGACCGTTTCGGCGACGGCCCGGCCGTGAAAACGGTCGGCCAGTGGGTCATGCTGTAGTGCTCATCCGCCACGACACCCATCCCTTGCGGCGGGCCAACGCGCCCCGCGTGTTCCTGAACGCGGGACGGACTAGACCAGCCACTTTTTTCATTTCAAGGCCCACGGACAGTCCGGCTCCTGTTATCATGCTAATGAAAACAGGTATCGCGAGCCCCTGGCGCGTGGTATAGTGTGTCGTAGAAGATATGCCCGTTTCCAATTTCCACGCCCATTGCTTACGATGAGTCATTCACGTTTAACGTGTGTCGGCCTGGCCGTGCTGTTTGTCCTAGCGTTCGTTTTGTTCAGCGAGACATACAGTTATGTGCTTGGTTTCCAAAGCAAGACGAATGACTGTTTTTTTCTTTTCCACGCGCCCTTTTTTTTTGAATTCTGGGACCACCCGGCGGGATTGATCCGCTATGGAGGGCGATTTCTCGGGCAGTTCCATCACCAGGGTTGGGCCGGCGCGCTAATCGTTGCGGCGTGCGTTACGTGCTTTGGATTATTGTTTTATCGCGTCTTGAAGAAACGCGGCGAAGCCACGCCAGTTTCGCGGACCTTGCTTCCCTGTGTGTTGTTGCTTGCCTTGCATACGTCAACGCTTTGGCTGCTTCAGGACACGCTCGGATTGGGCATGGCCTGCGTATTCTTTCTCGGGTACTTATCGTTGCCCAAGACAATACCGCGGCGCGTTTACGCCGTACCAGCGACACTGGTGCTTTATCTTGTCGCGGGGGTCTACTTCTGGTTCTTTGTCGTATGGGGGGCGTTGTCCAGCTGGCTGGATACGACTGGCCGTTCGAGGTGGCGTTTTCCAGTATTTCTTATTCTGTTCGGTAGTTCCCTACCACTGGTTGCCTGGCGGTGGTTGTTTCCGATTCCGTTGCGAGGCGCATGGTTCTGCCCTCTCCTGTTTGGCTCGCCTTTTCGCACCGGTTCGCCGCAACAGACCATGGTCGGCTTCACCACGGACTGTGTGCTGGCGGCTCTTCTCGCCGTTTTACTGGTGCTCATCCCGTTTTGGAGCCGCCTGTTCCAGAACACGCGGCTCGGCGATTTCTGGCAGTTGCCGGACGAGCGGCGAAGCCGCCTGGCGTTGGCTGGTGCCATCGCCGTGCTTGGTGTCTTACTTCATTTGGTCCGCTATGATGCTCCGCTCGCCAAGGTGCTTGCCTGTCGCCGTTTGTACGAGCAGCGGCAGTGGGACGCGCTGCTGGAAGAGGCAAGGGACAATCCTTACAAGGATTATCGTGTCCAGTTCATGACGAACTTCGCCCTTTACCAACAAGGGAACCTTCTCGACCGGATGTTTTGCTATCCGCAACCGTGGGGAACCAGGGGACTGTTCCTCAACTTTTCGGGCCGGCAGGTCGTCAGTGCGCGGGAAGATGATACGTTTTACGGCATGTATAACAGCGACTTGCTGTACGAGATGGGACATGCCAACTACGCGTTCAGGCATGCCTACAACAAAATGTGTCTCCATGGAAGAACCGGAGAAACGATGGCGCGCGTCGCGCAATGTAGCATGGTGAACGGCAACTACGCGATGGCCGCGAAGTACCTGAATCTGTTGGGGAAGACCGTGTTCCATCGGGACTTCGCGCGTCGCTATCAGAGGATCCTGGCGGACCGTGACACAGCCACCAAGGAGTTTGCGGCGCTGCGAGCACGACTCCCGACGGTCGATGGCTTCGGCCACCCCACCAAGCATTTCATCACGCTGCTGGAATCGAAGGCCGATAACCGCATGGCGCTCGAGTACCTGATGGCCTGGTTGCTGCTGGATAAAACCTCGGAGTCACTGGAATCGGTTTGTGTCGACGTTGAACATTTGCGACGCGTGGGATATACAAGGTTACCGCGACATTGTCAGGAAGCCATGTTGCTCCAGGCTAAAATGACGCGGGCCCCGGTCGATCCTCGCGGCTTTCGCCATGACGAACCGATTGTTGCACGAGTTGACGAATTCTGGGACGATATGTCGGGTCGAGGAACGTGGCTGGATAAGGAAACCGCCGAGGCTTTGTATGGAGATAGTTACATGTTCTACTGGTACTTCGCGACCATTTCCACGGCCACGCCGGACGAGTCGGAGCCGGTCGAGCGTTTCAGGGTGACGCCGAGTCATCAGTAGCCCGCCAAGGGTCGTCGAAGAAATGGCTATTGGATCCAAGGAGTTCGAGCGATGCCCGGGGACTTTTGGGCGTGGAAACGCAGTTTCGTGACGGGCCGTGAAAAGCCTGACGGGATCCAACCGCCGACGCGGTCGCGACGTTTGGACACGCGGATTCGCGTTTTGGCTTTTCTGGATTGTAGGAACTTGGCCAGGTCATGGAGATCCTTGACATGAGGCGTTTTAACTTGCCGTTACTGTTCATGGCGTCCCCCGTATCGGCGCTGTTAGTGGCCGCTCTCGTCTCGCCCGTGTCCTGTACCAGTGTTCCGGACGTTTCCCAGGCGGTCAAATTGGATCGGGAGCCGCGCATTGATCCGGACTATACATCGCTGGTCATCCCGCCCAACGTTGCCCCGTTGAATTTTCGCATCACGGAGGACGGTCGGGACTTCCTGGTGGTCATCTCGTCCAACTCGGGCCGAAAACTCCAGGTTCGGTGCCGGGACGGCAAGTGCGAAATTCCGCTCAAGCCGTGGCGTCGACTCCTGCGCGCGGCGCGAGGAGAACATCTGCGTTACGATATCCATGCTCTGCGGCAAGATGGGACCTGGGTTCGATTCAAGCCAGTAACCAATACGGTCGCCGAGGAGCCGATCGATTCCCACATTGTCTATCGGTTGTTGGCCCCCAACAAAGCCTGCTCCATGATCCGAGGCATTTACCAAAGAGATGTGAGCTCGTTCCGAAAGTCACCGCTTTTGACGACGCGCGACGGAACGATCCATTGTTTCAATTGCCATACCTTTCATCAACATGACCCCAATCGTTTCTTGCTTCACGTGCGCGGCGAGCATGAGGGAATGGTGCTGGTGACGGATGGTGAGATACGCAAGATCGACACCAAACAGGATCCGATGTTTCGGCCCCTTGCCTATGCGTCCTGGCACCCCGATGGCAAACATATCGCGGCCACTTGCAATCGCTTCATTGGCCATGCCCCGGCCAAAGCTCGGCGCTATTATTTTCAAGCGCTGGAGAAGCGGGGCGATCTTGTGGTCTATGATCTCGAGGAAAACTCGCTTCGGGCCACCAAAGCCGCGTTCGGGCATGAATACATCGAGACGCATCCCTGCTGGTCGCCCGATGGCAAGTACATTTACTACTGCCGAGGCGAGGATATTCCGATCGTCGAGCCTCGGGACTGGGAGAATAGTGACTTCGACTTGATGCGGGTGTCCTATGATGTCTCCGACGAGAGTTGGGGCGAGCCGGAAACCGTGAAAGCGTACTCGGAACTCGGGCTTTGTTGTTCCTTTCCACGCCCTTCGCCCTGCGGCAAGTATGTGCTGCATGTTCTGGCCGACAAGACGACATATCCCATCCATCAAGAGAGTTCCGATCTGTATCTGCTCGATCTGGAAACCAAAGAGCACCGGAAGCTGGATGTGGTGAGCAGTGAGCTGTCGGAAAGTTATCCCCGGTGGTCCTCCAACGGCCGCTGGTTCACGTTTCTGAGCAACCGGCGTGACGCGATGAGCGCGTTGCCGTATATGGCGTACTTCGACACGGAGGGCCAGGCCCACAAAGCGTTCGTGCTGCCCCAACGCGATCCGGAGTTCTTCGACACGTTCATCGACACGTACAACGTGCTTGAGCTGGTCAAATCAAGAGTGGATGTCGACACCTTCAGGCTGGCCCAGGAAATACAGCAGCCAGCCCGCGACGCGACGTTTGGTAAGCCGCCAGACGTGGACGCGTACACCGGTCCCACCCGGCCGTACCGGTCAAGTTATTGACGCCACCGCGTTGAAGATGGGACGCCCCCCCACGCCAGGGTTACCAGGAGGGGCGGACGACAAGCCGTAGGCGAAGATCGCCGGCGGTGCCTGACCCGGGATCGACCTTGCCCTGGCCAGCCGCTCGGAGCACGTCGCCCGTTCGCACGCCCGGGGGGACGTTAATCGTTACCGGCCGCGGCCCCTCCCGAACCGATCCACTTCCCTGGCACGCGGCACACGTTTTTCCAATGACGCCGCCCTCTCCGCGGCATGTCGGACAGGACTGCGAATACGACAGCGACAGCTCCACCTTCGAACCCTGGCGTGCTTCCTCGGGCGCGATCGGCAGTTCCGTTTCAATATCAAGCTCGGCGCGGGTATGGCGGGCCCGTGCCTTCGAAGACTTTGGCCTGTCGGACATGCCGAACACGTGCCGAAACAGGCTCGCTAACTCGTCCGGGAACGGGTCGGCGGAGCCCTTGACCGGCGGGCCATGGTGTGCCGTTTCTCCCGGCCGTCGCTGGCGAGAGGGGGGACGAGGTCGCGACGCCGCTTGGCTTTGGTCGTACCGGCGCCGTTTCTCTGGATTTCCGAGCACCTCGTACGCTTCGGCGATGCGTTTGAAGTGCTCTGCCGCTTCATGGATGTCCGGACAGACGTCGGGATGCCACTTTTTGGCAAGAGCACGAAAGGCCCCTTCGATCTCTTCGGCCGAAGCCGTGCGGACCACGCCGAGGACCTCGTAGTAGCTCCGACCTTCTCGCGGTGTACCACTCATATCACCACTCGTGCGACGACGATGAAACCAGCTCGTGTTCCAAGTGTGACAGCTACGCCAACCCCCTAGCAAAAACAGTGCCAATCCGAACGTGCTCGGACCTGTTCCGGCGCTTCACCTTGCCATCCGCTCTCCCCCCCATACCCTCCACGTTCGTTTCCACCCCGGGCCGACTTCTTGCAAATCGAGTCCTGACCGATCTGGTCCGAAATTGAAACCTGGGCCTCCTTCAGAGGCACGTCAACTTGCCAGGGCCGTCGAAAACGCCCGTCGACGGCCCACACGAGCCGCTGTGCTACATTTCGAGACTCACGTTTAGCGGGAACCGAAAGCGCTTCGCAACAAGCCGCCGTCGAAATGCCGAGGCACTTCTCCCTCGGCAGCGTACAGATACAGAGCGCCGATCAAGATCCCATCAAGCGCGGACGAGATCACGCCCACAAGGATCATCAACCCGACGCCGAGGACGATGCCCGCGATGCCCAGCGCCGCCATCCCCGTGGCGACAGCGACGACGCCCAGGATCAACGGCACGGCCGCGATTAACATGGCCAGGAAAACGATCAAGCCGATACCGAAGTTCGCCGTCAACGCCTCGCCCCAGGTTTTTCGCAGCGTCGCCACCGATCGTTTAGTCGCTTCCACCGGCCCGGCCTTTTCAATCACAATCACCGGAATGACGAAATAAGTCATGACCGACCACGCCATCCCCAGCAGTCCGACAACGAATCGACCGGCCCGCTCGGAACGGGATTCAATGATTCGCAGGACAATCCCCACCGTCGCGCTGACCACCGCCCAGGCGAGAATCTGGGGCAGGCGCGCCGAGGCGGCACGAAAGCCGTCGGCCACGGTGGGATCTCCTCCCTTGAAACGGATGATCGCGCAGCCGATCAGTGCGGCGTTAAAGAAAATGATCACGAAATAGTTGATCACATAAAAGGCAAAGAGGATGACCCAGCCCAGGGGTTCTCCCGCCGCCTCTTCTTCCATCACCGTTTCGAGATATCCGGTGTTCCATAACGGCACCGCAAAGCTCGCCAGTACCACCAAACACGCAATCCCGCTGATGAACGGAAACAGAAGCAACTCCTTGTCGAGCTTCAATACGGTCCAGCTCCCTTTCACCAGTTCCCACCCCCGGGCCATCCGGTCGAACATGCCATGCTCCTTTGCGTTGAGGCGGACACTCGCGCGCCGCGCGACATCGTCGGCATTCTACATTGATCGTTTCCCATTATAGCCGGTCGCCGCTGTCCGACAAACAGCATCCTCCCGTCCCAATACCGTGTTTTACAGCCCATGACGAAACTTGGCCTCCGCTTCCCGAACGCCATGGTGCGGCTCTCAGCCGCCTAACAGGTCTTGCAACCAACTCATTTCGCGGGCGATCCCGTCGGCCACTTCGGCGCACTGCAACGCCGGCGGCAGGACCCCCCAAGCGTACGTCTCCACCTCAAAATGAGGCGGTTCGCTTTGCCGTTCGATGGCATGGAGGCATTGCCGGATCTCCGTTTGCGTGGTGGCGAGTCGACCAAGCTGTTTGAGATAGACAGGCACGTGAAAATGCACTCGCCATTGGCCGTGGACGTGATATGTATCTTGTTGGGCAACCGTTAGCGCAGCGGGTAGATCGTCGAAAAAGCGGAGCGGCGCGTCGGCATGGCTCCGGATGGTGGTCTGGTGCAGATAGCGGCTTTCGGCAAATGGCGTCAAGGCATCGAGAATCGCGGCTCGCTCGCTGGCCTCGGCGAGATCGAAGTCCGCTTCGATCGCTGATGAGACTTGGACCTTTCCCACGGAAATACCACGCTGGGAATACTGCTCCAGAACGGCCTGCTGGTCCTCGAACATGACGGCCGCATGGCAGATGTCGTGGCAAACGCGAATGTAACGCTGGCATCTTTCGGCATGCTCGCCCGTGCCAAGGTACTCATCAAAAAACCAGACAATATCGCCGCCACACTGCAGAACACACCCCGGCTCCGGTTCAAGGCAGAGTGTAATGAGACGCCCGCTCTCCTCCTCTAGCTCGGCCAAATGGTTCGCCATTTGAATCAACTGCCGGGCTGCCATGGCGAGCTGCTCGGAAGAGGGCGCGGGCGTCCCCCAGGCGATCGGGAGCGTCGAGATACTTCCCGAAATCGTTTCGGGCAAAATGGCGTGAAGAATGCGCGCGAGATCGCGAGTATACTCCAGGCGGTCCGAGTCAAACCAGGTGGGATGGTAAACACGATGCTTGACCTCGGATTCGTGAAAATCCCCGTAGGGAAATCCGTTGAGCGTGAAGGGAATGAGCTCCCGCGAGGCAAGCCAGTCGGCAAATCCAGCCAAGCGGCCGGGCTCCAGCAGTTTCTTGGCGGTCGGCGCGGGGAGCCACAGGCCCACCCCCATGGGCCGGTCGGGGGCGAACCGCGCCTTGACCGCCAGACAATACCGCTCCAGGTTGCCCCAAACACGGGCCAGATCGCCGCCGGCATGAACGTTCGTACAGTACGCGAGCAAATGGGGCATTTCCTATTATCCAAGGCATAGTGGGCGACGGAAACAGGGTTTTGTTGCCGGCTGTAAAACGCGGGATAAACAGGGCCGCCGCGGATCGCCCAATTCTTCGCGCCCGGCTCGTTCCCGCCTTGCCGTTTCACATGACCTCCACCATACGATATACTTTACACGATCTGAAACGAGACAACCGTGTTCGAGCAATTGGAAGTGCGACCTTGCCGCCATCAGCGGCCATGGCCGTGATGGGACACGGCGGTTGGCGGGTCGGGTCCGGTGATCCGGAAGCCGCTGCAGGCGAGGAGAAGCCAAAGAAGCGGGACACTATCCCGAAAAGACGTTTCGTGGATCGGACATCCACGCGAAAACAGCAGGCATGCTCAACTTGGTTGTCACGTTTCTTTTCATGTTTTCTCGTATACGCATCGGTTGCTCGCCAACGTCTCAACGAACTAGCCCGTGAATTCGTCACGAGGACGACGCTTCACGACCCGGAACCAATCGTTGATTTCGCGGATTGACTGCTGATCAACGTTGAATCGGCCTCCGTTTATCCCAACCGTGAACTTTGAACTGCACATGTGGTTGACCGTGATATTCAATGTCGCCGTGATCAAACAACAAGTGGCAATGGGAAAAAGGCGTGGAAAGTCGGGGCAGCGGTCGCGAGCCGAGCCAGCGCTTGGTCGGAAGCGTTTGGTTCGCTGGCTGCAAGCCGCCGTGGCGCTGCTGTTGGTCGGCGGCGCCCTCTTTGTCTGGCACCAAACGGGGCGCAGTGGATCGGATGCCGCGCCGACCCAGGGCTACGTGCTGGTCAACAGTTACCCGCACGCCAGGGACGCCTATTGCCAGGGCTTGGTTTACCACGGTGGGTTTCTATATGAAAGCACGGGGGGCTATGGCGATTCCTCATTGCGAAAAGTCAAGCTGGAAACGGGCAAAGTGGTGCGGGAGCGAAAACTGGATGATCGTTGGTTTGGCGAAGGGATCGCCATCTGGAAGGACCATATTATTCAACTGACTTGGAAGAGCCGTCAAGCGTTCGTTTACGATTTGGAGACGTTCCAGTTGCAAGGCCGGTTCGGCTATCGAGGTCAAGGGTGGGGACTCACGCACGATGGCCAGCACTTCATCATGAGCAATGGAACGGAAACACTGCGGTTTCTCGATCCGGAAACGTTCGAAGTAAAACGCCAAATCACCGTCCGGGATGGCCGCCGCCGTATTAAGAAGTTGAATGAGCTACAATACGTGGAAGGCGAGATCTACGCGAATATCTGGTATGATGACCGGATTGTCCGCATCTCGCCACGGACCGGAAAGGTGCTCGGATGGCTCGATTTATCAAACTTGTATCCGAAATCGCGGCGACCTCACCGTGACGCGGTCCTGAACGGAATCGCGTACGATCCCCAACAACAACGGTTGCTGGTCACGGGGAAAAACTGGCCACGGCTCTATGAAATCCGCCTTCCGGAGTAAGCGACCCTTTGGAAGCGGACAGAAAACCTGTAAACGTCACCGCAAACCCTTGTAATGTGAACGATTTAGCAACGCTTGCCGGAGTTTTCCGTCCGCCTCTTAGCAATCGCGGCGGCCCGTGGCGTCCAGCCACGACATGGTGGCGAAAGGATCCGACTAGCTTCAAATGCGGCATCCCTGATTCGCTGCTCATTGCATTGGCTG
>JBNJEM010000180.1:0-12054 GCA_051745935.1 Planctomycetota bacterium | reverse complement strand
GCCAGTCGGCGTCATGCCGGTTGCAAACCGCAGCCGCAGCGGTGTCACGTCGGGCAATGCGAGAGGAAATTCGATCCATTGCGTTCCCACTCTTCCCTCTTGCCACGGTGGATGTATCGAAATGCATGGCCGGATCACGTCATCAAGTGTCTCCGAGACCAACGTGGTGCTGCCGCCAGTAAGCGGTTCCGATCCCTGCCACCCAACGGGCATCGTCCTGGCCTCCCGGCCCTCGGGCGCGACCACCGATCGATGAGCTTTGACGCGCCACAACGCAAGCTCACTGTTCGGTGCCATCGCAATCGGTTCGAAAGGCACGCGAGGACCTTTATGCGCGTCGGAAGGGAGCTTCGTTTCTAGAATCAAGATCGGATGAGCCGTGAATTCCTGGCCATCCGCCTCGAAGTTCGCATAGGCATGGATCGGATAGTGGGCCGAATACGTTCCTTCCCCCGCCGTCGCCGTGAAACGAAGCGTTTCCCGGTCATTTCCGGCAACTTGAAATGGCACGAGCCCGGCGGGATCAATACGCCAATGGTCAATAACCGCCAGCCGTAATGAGCCGGCGATCTGCTGATTTCCAGAGTTTTCCAACACCACCTTCACCGGTAGCCCTTCTCCCGTCGCCGTGACCTCGTCCGGGCCCTCAATGGTCACTGACAGTGGACCAGCCTCGTCAACGGGTGGGTTATAAGCCACCGCTCCGCGATCAAACAGGACGAGCATGAGTGCCGTCGCGAGGGCCATTCCAATGGTATGGTTCCGTATCATCATTCAGACCTTTCCGTATTCTCAAGAATCGAACCAGGGCTTCATCTTATGTCGGTTGCGTCCCACACGCAAGAAAGCCTTGCGACAGGTCGGATGGCAAACGGCCGACCAGGCGCTACTCTATCGGAGAGGACAAAGTAGCGGGGAAAAGAAGCAGAAGAATCCCCGTGAGTGGGTGGCGTCCTTGAGTTTTGATAACCGTTCACGGAGAAGAGACTGATATGCGCGGACGTTCGCACTTCCGTTGCACATCTTGAAGGAAGGCTCTTCAAGGTGCGAATGCCACGGGCTTGTCCCGTGGTCCGTTACGTTCCACGCTACCGACGACGAGGACTGGTATGTCTGACCGGTGTGTAGCGGCGAGCGTGAACCACCACGGGACAAGCCCGTGGCATCCATGCGGGCGTTGCGTGTCCAAGCCGTATAGCAGCACCCGTGAACGGTAAGGAATATGGCTCAGCAGTCGATGAACCACCGATGGCACGGATCGGTCGAACGAAGCGGTTTGTTTTCCGCCCCAGATGAAGAATTCCGTCTTTTCACTTGGTTGGCGTTTCAATGGCCACGCAGATTGGAGTGGGCACCATGGCCATGTTCCGCGTATACGTCAACTCGCCGGTCTCGCTGTCGATGCTGAACACCGCGATATTGTTGCTGTCCCGGCCCGCGGCCAGCAACCACTTGCCCGTTGGGTCAAGGTTGAAGTTCCTCGGCCAGCTGCCACGCATCGGCTCGCACTCGACCAGCGCCAGCTTGCCGCCGCCGGACTGGGTCCGGAACGCCGTGATGGTGTCGTGCCCGCGGTTCGCGGCGTAAACGAACTGTCCCGACGGATGAACCCGGATTTCCGAAGCGCTCACGAATTCTTCTTTTGCCTTGTCCGCTTCGGAAACCGTCGGGATGGTTTGCAACGCGGTCATGCGACCGGCTTGGGAATCATATTCAAATACGGTGACGGACAATTCCAGTTCGTTGAGCACATAGATGAATTCGCCACTGGTGTGGAACTTCATGTGCCGTGGCCCGCCTCCGGGTGGACACTGGCCGGATCCATGGGGCGTCAACCCGGCTTGCTCGACATCCAACCGATAGATGACCACTTTGTCCATGCCCAGATCCGGGACAAAGACAAACCGGTTGTCGGGGGAGGTGCCGACCCAATGGGCATGTGGATTGCCTTGCCGGTTGGACACGACCCCCGAGGCTCCTTCGTGCTTGATCAGTTGAGACTGCTCGCTGATCGACAAGTCGTCGGCCAAGGGATAAATTGCCGTTGACCCTCCACCGTACTGGGCCGTCAATAGAACCTTTCCCGTACGATCCGTTGCCAAGTGCGCGGCACCGCCATCCCCGATGGGTTGTGAATTGATCATCGATAGACGGGAACGTCCATTTCGCTCCTGGATGCGAAACGCCGCCACCGAGGGTACTCCGTCCAGGCTGCCCGTGGCGTAAAGCGCCTTTCCACTCGGATGCAATGCCAGAAAACCCGGACTGCTCATCTCCGCGGCCAGCCGCGGACGCGTCAACGTGCCGTTGTCCACATCCAACACGCCGTGATAGATTCCCTTGCTGAGCCCCCGACGGGGCGTCGTGGTTCCAATCCAAACATCGAGCTCATCGGCGATGCCGGCCGCCACGATGGTGAACCAGAGCAGAAGTGACAAAAAGAAAACGAACCGGGAACGTATGTTATACCGGTCGCGGATGCCTTTCTCCGCCGCGAGTCCGACCAACGGGAGGACGGCTTGCGTCGGGTAGCTTTCCATCCGGACAAATCCGGCCGCCTGAAATATACTGTTCATGAGATAATACCCTCTGTGACAAAAACGGGAGCGGCAACGGACCGGTCTGTCCGCGAACTAGCACGCGCCGCCGTGAAGCGCCGCCCGAGAAGCCACCACGACATCGTTCGGAGCTTCCGCCATCCAAGGAGCTTTGGAAGCGGAAGCCTCGTCTTGTCACGGGCTGCAAAGGATCTAGACACGCGGACATCTCAACCTGCCGGGCGCCCAACAAAACACGGCACGGCAACTCGAAACGTGCCCGTCATTATATACTCTCCACGGCCGGGAACGACACAGAGGGGGCAAGAAGTTTCACCGAGCCTACCGGTGAGCACCAACCAGAGACTTGTTGGCGTGTTTTGGAGGAGACGCAAGACGCTGATGCTGGGACAACGGTCATTGAAATGATCAACGGAGCCGAGATGGCTAAAATGATACAATTGCGGCGCGACACGATTGGCTTGTACAACACGTGGCCGGGCGGACGGTGGCCTTGCGGTTAACGACCGCAGCCTCGCTTTGCTCGGCCGCAACCAAACAGGATTGGGTCTTGAGCTTGGGTGGCACGGGCTGAGCGAGCGTCGGAACACGATACCATTTCCAGCAGGTAACCAACGCGAGCGGAGCCCGTGTGCGCCCCACTGCCGGCAGAGCCTAATTGCCCTGTAATGGGCGTCAAGAACAAGCGTCATGAGGACTTACGGCGTCAAAAGAATGCGCGCAAGCCAACAAGAAATCGAAAACTAGTAGGCTACCGCAGCCTCGCTTTGCTCGAGTGAATTCCAGCCGCCCCGATTTTGTACTCCTCCCGTCTGCCTGTAGCGGCAAACCACCGGCGCATGCCGCGACGTCGCCGGCTGACCGACGACGTCCCGTGCGTTTGTCTCCACACGTCAGGGTGCTTGCAGCTGGCCATCCCCCTCCATCTGGCGATCGGCGTTGTATTGCTCCATCAGATTTGCCTCTCTACTCAGCTTGTGCTCCGGCCCCGCCGGAAAGTACTGGACATCGTCAGTCGTGTAGTAAGGGCTGGGGAGTGTTTGTCCCGAGACGCCAACTTGGCAGCCAGTGGCGGTCACGGCGGCCGCTAGCACCACTCCACACATCGTGGCGTGCATCCAGCCTCTTGAATGATTCGAGTTCATTGCCGCTTTCTCCGAGTGGTATGCCGTGAATTAAAGGGGGTGGCGGCCCACCTGTTCGACTCCAACAATGGTTGAAAAGCGTTTGCTCAGTGCTCGCCGGGAACAGCCCGTGGAGCGAATGAACAAGCCCCTTACAACCGGAATAACCGTCACCATCAATATCGGTCGCGAATGCCTGCTACTTTGACAGAAATGATAAGAAACGCCATAACTGAAATTGAGAGCTTTGCATGTGATTCCATCACTGACGAAAAGCACCAGACGCAGCCAGGGCGAATCCGCGTCTTTTGCCAGAGAAGCGATTCGCTGTGATGGCCCCGGCAAGCTATGATTTCCTGGAGATTGAATCGAGACGACATTTTGAAAAGTCAGTTCAACACTCAGGGCATGTAATGAACCGGCCTTCACCTCCAATGGGAGGGGGCCCTGGCAGCAGGAAGCCCTGATGCCCCCCCGTAAGTGGAGGTCCCTGCGTGAGCGGGGGCGCATATCACCGGGACCGATAAGCACGGCCAGTGCTTTTTCACGGCTTAATCTTAGGATTGGGGCGTACGGGCTCTGCTGGGGCAACCATGCCAGAGAGGCGAAGGCACACGGGCGGAGCCCCGAGTTTTTGGCCGTGAGAAAACGCGAAGTTGGTTTGGGAGCTATCGCCAACCGGGTCACACTGAAAATCGTCTTTTCCAATTTGAAAGACACGACGGCTGGGTGTTCACATCGCGCTTTTTCCACCCTGGAGGAGGCCACTGATATGCGGATGTTTCCGCAAGGAACCGACATGAGCCATTGCGAAACCGATTTCCCGCAGCCTTGCCGTCGCGACTCGTCGACCATCCCCGGCACCATAATGGTCCCGTCGGGGACGGGCTTCCCATTGGCTTGTATTTCAGGCGGTCGGATTTGCGCGGGTGGAAAGCTGCCCGACGCAAGCCGTCCTCCCGTTGGTCGGACTCGCGGCGCACACGGTCATCCGCGACTGGCCGATATTTCAGGCGGTCGGATTTGCCCGGGTGGAAAGCTGCCCGACGCAAGCCGTCCTCCCGTTGGTCGGACTCGCGGCGGACACGGTCATCCGCGACTGGCCTATCTTGGCCGATTGGGGATCCTCGGGGTTTGCGCGCTAACCGCGATGTTTCTGCTTGCCCGCTCAACAGCCCAAGCTCAATCGCGAAGCATCCCTCACCAGGAGCACTATGATTCTCTCCGGCCCTATTTGGACGGTGATTTCGTGGAAGCGAGCCGGGCGTTCGAATCGACCCCTTATTTCAAGAGTTCCCGCGGGGTGTGGATCGATTCCATTGCCTACCACACGATGATTGGCGAGTGCCTTTATCACATGGGGAAGTTGGACGGCGCGTTGCAGCGGTACAACACGGCGCTCCGGGTATACTTGCAGTACCCGGATTGGCTTTCGAGCATTAACATCCCCGGTACATTGAAGCCGTCCGCGCGGGCTGGACGCCACGGACCGATATGGGGCAGGTCATCGCGTACGGTACGCGTTGCCCAGATCCCCAACCGCATGGCCATGATGATGGGCAAGAGCGATGAAGCCAACGCGCGGGCCATTGAGGAAGGGGGGATCGTGCAGCGGCGTTACATGCTCATGGTCGATGCGAAGGAAATCGTACGCTGCACGGCGGTGGCGATACGGCGCCGGGCGGAGATCCTGGGGCCTGCCGGCGAGTACGACAACCTGACAAGTCAGTTGATCACGCAGTTGTCGCGTCGTCCCGCGCCGCCGGGCAGTTGGGCCCAGGCCTGGATCGGCGTCCACTTAGGCCTGGCTTACGCCTGTCAAGGTAAGACGGATGAGGCAGTGGCTGAACTGAACAATTCCTTGGTTGTGTCCGGCATGGACCATAATCTGACCTCCACGGCCCTGCTGGAACTGGGCAAGTTGGCGTTCCAGGCCGAGGATTACGCGGCAGCGGGAACATTCTTCTTTGAGGCGACTCATTCGGCGGCGATGATGATTGACGAGGACATCGCCCAGTACGAGATTGTGGCTGAAGCATTTCGGTGGGGGATGATCAGCCATCTGCTCACCCGTCCGGAGAGTATGTCCGAACCGTTGCTTGCCGCGCTCGAGTGGGCTGACAATGAGCGGCAGACGGTTGTCGAAGCTTCACTGCTGTTATCAGCGGCGGAAAACGCCGCGGCGCTCAATGCCCCCGGCCGCGCCCGTCCGTATTTGGAACGAGCCGGGCAAGTGATGCGGCGACGAGAATGTCTTAATGGTGAGCTGGGGGCTCGACTGCAGTTCATCAAAGCTCAGATTGGCTTCCAGGCGGGCGATTCCCAACAGGGATCGGCGGCTTTGTCAAACGCGCTGGCATTTGAAAGGACAGCGTCGCGCCGCATGTTCCAAATAGGATATGCGCGAAACCTAGACACATCCGGCGCCCTGAGCACGCGACAAGCCGGTATCTTGTACAGGGAAGTGTTGCGGGACCCAACACCTCACGATTGGGCCGAAAGTCCACTGGAAACACTCGCCGTGCTGACCACTCCACACGATCCCGCTTTTGAACGCTGGATGATGATCGCGCTGGACCGCAACGAAACGGATAAGGCCTTACGGATCAGCGAGGCGCTTCGGCGCCACCGTTTCTACACATCGTTGTCGCTCGGCGGAAGAATACTCAACCTGCGCTGGGCCTTGGAAGCGCCCTCCAGGGCACTCCCCGAGGATGCCGCGTTGCAGCGTCAAGACTTCCGCAACCGATATCCTAGCTTCGCCAAGCTTTCACGACAGGTCAGTCAAATGCGGGAAGAACTGTCTGATCTGTCCGTGAACGATGACGACCCGGATGCGCGGAAGCAAGTCACCGAGCTGCAACGTGGAATCGAAAACGCCGGTTCGTCGATGGAGCGGATCCTGCACGCCATGGCGTTGAGCCGGGAGGCGAGCGAGCCGTTGTTCCCACCCAACATTGACGCCGCGACCGTGCAGGAGAGACTGGGGCCCGATCAGCGAATCCTTGTTTACGTATCAACCAGCGGGTCAACATTCGCGTTCATGTTGGGGCCGGAAAAGTACACGAGCTGGAAACTGCGGTCTCCGGGAAGGATCAAGGCCAATGTGTCCAAGATGCTTCGGGACATGGGGCACTATAATCACAATCAGCCCGTGGGACTAAAGGAGTTGTCGAGTGACGCTTGGAAAGCGACCTCCGCTGATCTTCTGCAAGAACTTACCGCAAAAGCCCCTGCCGCCGCCTGGGATGAGTTCGAGGAACTGATCATCGTGCCCGACGGGATATTGTGGTACCTACCCTTTGAAGCCTTGCAGATTCAGAATGAAGAAGACGAGAGCATGGCCGTGATCGACAAAGTCCGGGTCCGTTACGCTCCCACCATTTCGCTGGCCGTCCCGGATGAGCGTCCACGCCCTCGCGTCACGCGTACGGCCGTGGTGACCGGCAGCCTCTTCCCGGGAAGTGAAAAAGAACGGTCCCGAGAGGTGCTTGAAGACCTCAAGGAAGATGATCCCAATGTGTTCGGCTTGTCGGTCAAGCCGCCGCCAGAGAGCGCGGTTTTGGCGAAAACCATCGGCCGGCTGATCGTGCTGGACGATTTAAACAATCTCTCTCGAAGCCCGTACGGCTGGAGGCCCATGCCGGTGGCGGGCGGGCGCGGCAGTGGCAGCTTGGAACAATGGATGCAATTGCCGTGGGGCGGTCCCGATCAGGTCGTGCTTCCCGGCTTCCACACGCCTGCCGAAAGCGCACTGAAGGGCGCCGGGACGGGGCGGGAGATGTTTCTGACCGCGTGCGGACTCATGGCCACCGGTTCGCGAACCGTGCTTTTGAGCCGTTGGCGCGACGGCGGCCTGACCACCCATGAGTTGATCCGCGAGTTTGTGCAAGAGTTGCCGCATCGCAGTGCATCGGCGGCGTGGCAAAGGGCCGTGCGACTCGCTGTCAACCGCAAGCTGGCATGGCTGCATGAACCACGCGTCAAGGAATTGCCCGCCGATGCCCCCACTTTAAAAACCCGGCATCCGTTCTTCTGGAGCGGCTACATGCTGCTCGACACCGGTGTCGTGCCCAAATGAGAGGGGGGCTTGCGAGGCACGGCACGCTCGCCACGCGCCCAGTGCTTGAGCCGTAGCAACTGTACTCTCGGCGCGAACAGCGGGTAGTGGGTGTAGCGATAACTGCTCGTCGAATGAGTGCTCCAACGACACTTGATTTCGTCAGAACCAGGTCCCAGATCCAGATTGCGGTCCCCCCGTTGAAAACTATCCCGCAGCATCCGCGAAAACAGCACGTTACCAACCCCGCAACGTGAAAACTCGGGTAGATGCCCGCGCCGTATGCCCACTAATTCCCCGTTCGACACGTAGTTGTAACTGAAGGCCGCGGGCCGACCAGCTACTTTTAGAATGTTGATGTCAACCATTCCATGCTTGACAGCGATCGCATGGGCCTCGCGAAAGTAGTCGGCAACGCGCTCGTGTGACAATGTCGTGCCCGTTTCGGACGCCCCTTGCCAACTGGCTGCCGCGATCTCAACGCAGGTTTCATACAAATCCCATCGCGGATCATCGTCGCCGGCTCCCATTCCCCCCGGACGATGGCGAATGTATTCAACGTCTCCGTGTTCCCGCAGGCGTCTTTCGTCACGCCGCAGATTATTCCGCATCTTGCTCGAACGTGACTCCCAGTACCGATCCCAGCCCCCTTGCATGTCAATCAAGGCCGTGTGTTTCCAAACGGATTCCCGCGCTGCGTAGCCAGCATGCGCCATCGCCCATTTGGTGCGAAACCGATCGTGTTCGTCCCGGTTAACCCACCGGATGTCGAGCAGGTCCCATTCACGAGACGTGGCATGAAGGTAATCAAAGGCCAATGTTAACGTGGCGGCCGGGTTGGGGCCAATCGGCCCGTAGAAGGTCCCGTGATCGTGCAGCGGATAGGTCAGCACGCGAACTCTACCCGCTCGTGTCTGCTCCTGGACCACCGTCAACGGAACAATGCCGATCGGCTTGTTGGCACTGACGGCCACCAACACGCGCAGTTGCTGATCCGCCCCGAAATGTTTCCAATAGACCTGCAGCCAGTCAAGCGTATGAAACAGTGACAAACCAGGGGTCTGGGAAGCCAACGAATTCCAAACCAGCCGCAAGTCTTCCAGTTGCCCCGGGCGATTGATTTCAACGACATGCGCCATGGTACGACTCGGAGTATATATTTCAGGCGGTTGGATTTTTCCGGGTGGAAAGCTGCCCGACGCAAGCCCTCTTCCCGTTGGTCGGACTCGCGGCGGAGAACGTCATCCGCGACCGGGATAAAGGGCACTGTCCGTGAGGCCAACATTCATTTGAACGCTGGCAACTCATGAATGCAACCACCATGCCGGGTGGAGGAAAGAACCAGAATGCCGTTTCGTAAACTCCATGTTGGAAACAGCTTGCGACCTCGTGCCCCGCCAACGGAGCGAGGTGGCCCGGAGCCGGGAGATGTCCAAAACGCAACACGCATGCTGCGTCACGGCAACGTGGACGGATGTAAACCTCGGCATTCGCGCCCCTTCCGGTTGCTGGGGTCGCACGGCGTGGCGTGTTGCCTGGCCGTCGGCGGACGAGGTTTCGGCAGCCCACTCGATCCGTCACGGAAATGGGAAGAGGGGCATTCGTAGTCTCTTGAGCCCTCTGAAACAGAATATACCGGTCGGGGATGACGTTCTCCGCCGCGAGTCCGACCAACGGGAGGACGGCTTGCGTCGGGCCGCTTTCCATCCGGAAAAATCCAACCGCCTGAAATATACCAAGCTGGTTGCCGCCGATAAGGCCTCCCGGTTTAACCGCCAGGCCAGAGTCCGCTTGGCCACGTGTTGGAATCGGCATGGCGTTGTCAAGCGGACGCCGGCCTGCGCGCTGCACAGGCCCCGTTTCAAGCCGTTGTCGCCCCGAACAACCCGACCTTCATCCGGCTAAAGTGTTGCGGTCATTCCAGATCAATTTGACGGAAGATCGGCAAATGCCGATAGTAAACTTCCAGGCAGCAGATGGCGAGCGCGGTCATGTAAACCCGACCGCCTCTTGAGGTGAGAGGCCCGACGGGCGCCCAGCTGCCGGCGGCGTGCCCGCGTGTTTCCTGCATGGAAACCAACACGTCCCGCAGCTGCAGGTTCCATTCATGCCACTGCGGGCCGCCGAAATGATGCATGGTTTGGGCCGCGTAGTACCAGTAGTAGATATTGGGGGCGTCCACTCGCGGCGGTTCATGCTCCGAGAGCCAGGTTACGCCGGACCGGAGCGCTGGATGGTTCCGCTTCCACCCCAGATAGATGCGGCACAGGAGGGCTTCGGCGGTCATCGGAGCGGTAGGTTCTTCGCCAGGCATGTAGGAATAGAGGGCGCCGTCCCGATGCTGCACCTGATCGAGAAAGTGTCCCGCGTTCTCCAGCGTGGCCTCCGGCACGGAAAGCTTCGCCGCCAGTGCGCTTTGCAGCGCCATGAGCTGCCAGCCTAAAACACTGGTATCCCCTCGCATTGGCCGGCCTTCCCGCCGCGGATAGTAGCGCCAGCCGCCGCCAGGATACTGAGCGTCGACAATGAACTTGATTGCCTTCCGAGCCGGCTCACGAAGCTGTTCGTCCCCGGTCATGAGGAACGCTTCGCAAAGCACGATCGCGGCCTGTCCCTGCGCGTACATGCCCGGGTACTGCTTGGAAGTTCCCCGGAGATCACCGTTTGGAGCCTGATGTTGAATCAGCCACCGAAGCCCACGGGCCACCTCGTCCTGATAGATGCCGGTCAAATGGGTCTGACCCGCTCCCAAGAACGGGAGAAGCGCCAGCGCCGTGCCCGCACTGTCACTGGAGAGACCACCCCGCCCGTCGCAACGGCATTCGCCGGCGTGGTGAAAGCGATCGAGACTCCAGCTACCATCCTCGCCCTGGTGCCGAGACAGCCATCGTAAACCGCGAGCCACCGCCGCTTCGGTCAGTGTGGTCCCGCCTTCCCGCTTGACCATGTCAATCCGCATTCTCGGATCGCGAACGGCCAGCGTATCTCGGGTTGAGGCGTGGATTTCCTCTTTGACCTTTGAGAAGTCCGTCAAATACGGGCTGGAGGGGTTCGTCAGCCGCAGCTCTCGCGCATCCTGATGAGCGCGAACCATGGCCCTCTGCATGGCCGGGTCACTGAGATCAATGGAGTCGGGCACGCCCAAATCATAGACCGATTTGTCCGTGGGATCGACGATCCGGGTGTCGCCTCCTTCACGCACCAGCCGACTCACTCGGGTGGAAAGCGTGATGTACTCGCCACGTTTCTGTTCATTGGTCAGCAGTCCCAGAATGATCAAAAGCACAACGTGAAACAACAAACTGAACAGCCACGCCGGCATATTCTTCAGAAAATCGTTCACTCTGATCGAAACCTGCCGGCTCGCGCGGCGTCGCCGCTGAAGATGCTCCACCGCCTTCGGTCCCCTGGCGCGGGGAGGGGCCGAGGGCTCGTGCGCCACGCGGGGGCCGGGCCGGGACACCGCCGGAGCGGGGGAGCGGCTTGTCGCGCCAGTCGCCGCCGCCGTGGTGTCGTCGTCCCAACGACCAGCGGTCGGCCCTGCCGGGGAACGCTGTCCTGATGAAGCAGCCGGTCCCTCCGCCGCTCCCGAAAGCATCCGTCGAACTTCGCGCTCTTGTTCCTCCGTCAACTCAATGCTGGTCTCGCAACGCCAACAATCCGCCACCATCAACCAAAGACGAACCGTCATCGGGGCACCACAGTCGGGACAGGCGCACATCAGCACGTTGCCATCGAGCCAGAAGGCGGAGGACGCCCCCCCATCAGAAACTGCTTCAGGTTTCGCGCGACCAGCCACGTTAGAATCCGGACACTCGCCGGGCGAAGGCTCTGAGGGCAACGGCTCCGCTAGGTCTGGCAAGGGACCACTTGAGTCCAAATCAATGATCGGCAGCGCCGTTTCCGGCCCGTTGTCCTCGACCTTTTCCCAACAATGCGATTGATAATCCGACCAAAATGTCATCTGTCCGTACTCGACTCAAAACACTGGGTTCCATTCAACCGTCGGAAACAAAGCAGTCCCTAAGTGTCACGCCCCCTTCGTTCATTGTAGAGGCTTTGCTGCCTGGCGCCGTGGCAGGCGGGCGTACTTCGGCTGACAGAACATGGCTGGCACTGTAACATATATTTCAGGCGGTTGGATTTTTCCGGGTGGAACGCTGCCCGACGCAAGCCGTCCTCCCGTTGGTCGCACTCGCGGCGGAGAAAGTCATCCGCGACCGGTATATTTCAGGCGGTTGGATTTTTCCGGGTGGAACGCTGCCCGACGCAAGCCGTCCTCCCGTTGGTAACACAATTGGCACAAACACAG
>JBNJEM010000179.1:0-12068 GCA_051745935.1 Planctomycetota bacterium | reverse complement strand
GGAACGCTTTCAGGGTACAAATGCCACGGGCTTGTCCCGTGGTGGTTCACGTTCGCCGCTACAAACTGGCCAGACACATCACTCCTGGCCGTTGGTAGCCTGGAACGTAACGGACCACGGGACAAGCCCGTGGCATCCATGCGCGCTCTTGTGTCCAGGCCGTGTCGTGGCCCCCGTGAACGGCTACCCAGACATTGGTTGCCGCCAGTCCACTCCGCCAGCTCCACTGGGCCATATCGCTCGCCATCAGCTTCCACGTTGCACGGTGAGCAACGACAGGAAGACTCGAGGACAGGAAGATTATCATAACACGTCAGCCATCTGACGTAACGTTTTCGGAAGTGGCCCCTTCTTCTCCAAGGCAACAAACGGAGCTCGTTGGACATGGCAGTAGCTGACACGTCTTGTTTCAGCCATGAGCCAAGCTCATCATGCCGAGACCAGGTTCTCCCAGTCTGGAGAGGCTGACGTCCATGGCTGCCCGCCGGCTAACGTGTTACGATATTTGGAATTCACTTCAACGAGCCCGTAATCGGAGGATCGTCGTCATCGGCAGTAGAATCGGGATCGGGCATGATACCCATCGGTTGGCACCGGTTGGGCCGTTGCGTTTGGGCGGGATCGAGATACCACATGATGCCCATCTGGTGGGGCACAGCGACGCGGACGTGGTACTGCATGCCGTCACCGATGCCCTTTTGGGGGCCGTGGCGGCTGGCGATATCGGGGACCTGTTTCCAGACACCGCGAGCGAAAACCTTGGCCGGGATTCCGCGGAGATGCTGCGGCACGCCTACCAGCTCGTGTGCCAAGCTGGATACCACTTGGTGAACCTCGACTGTATCGTGTTCGCTCAACGGCCCAAGTTGAGTGCCTTCAAGCAACAAATTCGCCAGCGAATAGCGGACATCTTGGACACCACGCCGGAATTCGTGAGCCTGAAGGCCAAAACGGGCGAACATGTCGGCCCGGTGGGCCGGGAGGAGGTCATAGCGGTCCAGTGTATCGTGCTGGTGGATACGAAGCCCATTGGAGAGCGCTGAGACGCCGAAACGGCCACGCTCGGCTTTGGTCGCAACTTGATCCGCCGGGAGATCAAGGGGAGGCCGTTTGTTCAGTATGCTTTCCGCCGCCAACAGTCCCTCCAGATCGATCCTTTGATGCCCCCCGAATGACGAGCCGTGACAGAGCACTCATGGCTTCATGGCGAAATCCCGGCCGGCCTCCACTTGACGGGAACTTCGTATTTGGCTAAAGTAACAAATACTAATGGTCGATGCTGAGGAACAGTCAATACGAGGAACCAATGGACGCCACGACGCGAGCGAAATACGAAGCCTGGACGAAAATTGTCAAGGCCATGGCTCATCCGGCCAGGCTGTTGATCGTCGATGAGCTGTCCAAGACGCCGGAACGTTGTGTCTGCGAGTTGACCGAGATGATCGGGACCGACATGTCAACCGTGTCGCGCCACTTGGCGCAGTTGACACAGGCTGGCTTGATTGAATACGAAAAGCGTGGCCAAATGGTGTATTACCGCCTTCGGGTTCACTGCACGTTGGACTTCTTCGACTGTATCCGGTCAGTGATCGAGTGCAACGCGAACAGCCAGCAGCAATTGCTGGGTTCGGGGCGCGGCGATGCCGCTGTTTGATGGGGTGGCTCACTTGAATGCCCTGCGGGGGGGCCGGGTCAGGGGATCCGGGGTTGGAAGCGAGGGCTCGGCGCGGGTTGCCGTCCGCCGGGAGACTCCACATGATGATTCAAAATGTTGGCCGAGGGGACCATGGCCTTGCCGTTGACGAGCGCGGCCTCGCTCTCCCGTGCCCGCAACCAAACGGGATTGCGGGGTTGAGCTCGGGTGGCACGTTCCTGAGCGAACGTCGCGGCGCGATACCATTTCCAGCAGGCAACCAACGCGAGCGCAGCCGGTGCGCGGCCCAGAACCGGGCTCGTTTTTTTGCCGAAATACTTGCATAATATGCCAAATCACCCAGCAGTTACGGCTGGCGTGCCCTAAATAGGAGTTCCCGATGAACCGAGAACTGAGAATCTTCGCGGCGTTCGTGGCGATCTTTCTGGTGGCCTATTTCCTGCCGCTGGCCACGCCCGAATTCCAGGAAGGCACGAACCCCACCAACGCGAAAGTCACCACGGCGATCATCGAAGCGTTCGTGCTGCTGCAGTGGTACGCCCGGAACCACACGCTGGCCTGCGTGGTTCCGGCCTTGTTCATCGCCGGCGCCATTACGACGTTTCTGTCCAAGGAGGGCGTGCTGAAGCATTTGGGCCCCAAGGCGAATAAAGTGGAAGGCTATTCGGTGGCTTCGGTCTCCGGCACGGTGCTGGCGGTCTGCTCCTGCAGCGTGTTGCCCATGTTCGCCGGGATCTACCGCATCGGGGCGGGGCTGGGGCCGGCGGCCTGTTTTTTGTATGCCGGACCGGCTATCAATGTGCTGGCCATTTTCCTGACGGCCCGGGTCCTCGGCTTTGAGCTGGGCGTGGCGCGGGTCGTTGGCGCGATTGTGTTCGGGATCATCATTGGTTTGCTGATGGCGTTGATCTTTCGAAAGAGCGAGGAGTCACGGACCGAGGCGACGATGGCGATGCCCGACCCGCCAGCGTCCAAGCGACCCCTTTGGCAGAGCGCTTCCATGCTGGCCGCCATGATTGCATTCCTTGTTTTCAGCGACTGGTTCAATCCGGGTGACAAGCACGTGGAACTGGCCGACGGCACGACACTCGAGGCCACGCTGCAATACGAAACACTGGATCAGTACGATCTCCGGCTGAAAGAGCCATGGCAAGAGCAACGCCACGCTTCGGAGGGCGTGATCATCGACCATCAGCCGGGGGAAGTCGTTCGGATCCCCAAGGCGGACATCGCGTCCATCGAGGATATCGACAACTGGGTGGTGCGCATCCATCATCATCGGTGGTATCTAGCCGGGGCGATGGGCGTATTGGTGGTGATCATGAGCCTGATGTGGCTGGACAAGCCGGACTTCATGACGTGGATGGACAACACCTGGACGTTTTCCAAGCTGCTGATCCCGCTGTTGTTCGGCGGGGTGTTCATCGTCGGTTTCCTGGGGGCGTTGGTGCCGGAGAAGCAAGTGGCCGCCCTGGTGGGCGACAACAGCCTGTTTTCCAACCTCGTCGCCTCGGTGGTGGGCTGTCTGTTTTACTTCGCCACGCTGACGGAGATTCCGATTCTGGAAGCCCTGATGAAGAACGGAATGGCCTCCGGCCCCGCGCTCGCGTTGCTGCTAGCCGGCCCGGCACTTTCCCTTCCCAGCATCTTGGTGATCCGGTCCGTGATCGGTAACCAGAAAACGGCGGTGTTTATGGTCCTGGTCGTCGTGATGGCCACGATCGCCGGCGTGGGGTACGGCACGATGTTCCCGGAGAACCCGGTGCTTCAGACGCCCCACGGCGTGGCCGCCGTCCCTTCAACCACCGGCGGATGAGCGTGTCCCGGCACGGCGTGGGCCCCTAGCGTGTTTCCGAGGGAACTCACGTTGGCATGACACAAAACGTGGCGGGACCGATTCGATCCGTCACCACTGGGCCGGTCGCCGGGGGGATGATGAGCGATGAGCTACAACGTATGATGAGCGATGAGCTACAACGTATAACGAAGGATGAGCGATTATGAGCGAACCCGACAAGCTACTTCAAATCCTGGGGCCTGGTTGCGCCAAGTGTGCCAAGTTGGCGGAAAACGCCGATGCGGCGGTGAAAGACTTGGCGATCGACGCCACGGTCGAGAAAGTCAGTGACATTACCAAGATTACCGAGTTTGGCGTGATGATGACGCCCGCCTTGGCCATTGACGGGGAAGTCAAGGTCGTGGGCAAGGTGCCGTCGGTGGAAGAGATCAAGAAGCTTTTGGCCTAACCTCGACGCGGGAGGGAGCCTTCGTCGTTAATCCGTATCGCGTGGAGCGCGCATGACTCAAGATTCCTTCAATCCGGGAGTATTACGATGGCTAAAAACGTGACGCGTCGGACATTCCTGAGCGCGGCGGGACCAGGGGCCGCCGCCGTGGCGGCAACGTCCGCATGGGCGGCACCCGCCGCTGAAAACGAGGCCGGGATCAAGCTTATCGGTGTCGCTTGCAGCCCGCGAAAGGGGAAGACCACCGCCCAATCTCTGAGCATCTGTCTGGAGGCGGCCAAGGGCGTCGCCCCGGATCGAATCGACGTGGAGCTGATTGAGTTGGCCGGTTTGACAATTCCCGCCCAGGTCGTGGCGGGCATCCCATTGGAACCGGGTGAAAAGGACGACTTTCCCGACGTGGCGTCGAAGCTTTCCGATCCGAAGGTGGCCGGAATCCTGGTGGGGACGCCCGTCTATTTCGCCAACATGACGGCCCTGTGCAAAACGTTTATCGACCGCTGTGGCCAGTTCCGCAAGAACGACTTCCAGCTGTCCGGCAAAGTCGGCTCGGTGGTCGCCGTTGGTGGCGTTCGCAATGGGGGGCAGGAGCTGACCATTCAGTCGGTCCAGGCGGCGTTGTTTTGCCACGAGATGCTGCTGGTGGGCGATGGCCGCCCAACCGGCCATTTTGGCGCCCGCCTGTGGAACGACGGCAGTGATGACATTTCCCAAGACGAGTTCGGGGTGCTGACGGCGAAAAACCTCGGCCGTCACGTGGCCGAAGTTGCCCTGGGTCGATCCGGCTTGACGCGTTAGGAGATCCCGCCGATTCATACGGCTGTCCGTTGGATTGCGCTCGGAAAACGCTCGAAGAAGCTTGGCTTCACGGCGTTCGAACACCTGCGGCTGAGTGACCTCGGGATGGAAAAGGGCGCGTCCCCCGCCACGGAAGAGGTGGTCCAGAAGGTTACCGCCCGCGGCCGTGAGCGGCTGGCCCGTACAGACATGTCCCGAGCATGAACGACGCAACTTTTTCCAGCATTTGCGGCTGGTGCGCCCGATGGCAACAGCGTGATGTGGGTATCGGACGGGAGACGCAACTTTTTCCAGCATTTGCGGCTGGTGCGCCGGCAGACACGACCTGCCGGACCGTCGTGTCGTGGGGCCGCTGACGGCTCGCGCCACTTTTTCCCGACAGCCGGATAACTGAGGAGAACCGCCATGGAACTAAGGAACGCGCTCGCAGTCTGCCTGATTGCGCTGTTTTCAGCAACACTCGTCCTGTTAATTGCCCGATCGCTTGACTCGCGGGCGGCGTCGCGCCTGGAACCGCAACTCGCGAGAATTGTCGAAGAGCTTGAAGCCATCCGAAAGTCGGGCGGCATCACGGCGGGGCCGGGCGTCGCGGCCGAGACTGAACCGGTTGATGACGCCCTGATGGTGTACTATTTCCATGGCAACACGCGTTGCCGCACCTGTCGCAGCATTGAGTCGCAGGCCCACGCGACAGTGGAGTCCGAGTTCGCGTCCGAATTGGAAAGCGGACGGGTGGTCTGGAAGACCGTCAACTACGAGGAGCCCTCCGGAACGGAACTCGGCGAGGAGTTCGAAGTCCAAATGCCCGTCGTGGTGCTCGCGAACATGAACGGCGGGCACGTCGAGGACTGGAAAAGTCTCGACCAGGTGTGGGCACTGGTGGGCGATAAGCCCGCCTTCGCGGAGTACATTCGCGACGAAGTCAACCACATGTTGGAAACGGATCCTGGAGAGTCGACCGCGGCCTCGCCCGAGAGCGGGGCCGAGCCCCCGCTTCCCGCCGCGGACGCGAGCGATCTTCCCGTTCCCGAAGTCGGCGTGGAACCCGACGTGCGTCCCGAGAAGACGGAGGCCTCGGGGCCGCCACGTGCTTCCGACGCGCCAGGCAACGCGCTTCGCCGCCCTGGTCCGCCCGACACGTCCGCGGCGGATCGTTCACCCGAGACGACCGAGACGCGTTGATTCGCGTCCCTTTGTTATACCGGTCGCGGATGACTTTGTCCGCCGCGAGTCCGGCCAACGGGAGGACGGCTTGCCTCGGGCAGCTTTCCACCCGGATAAATTCGACCACCTAAAGTATCACTTGTACATCAGGAGAAGACCCATATGAGAGGTTTTGTCATTACCACGCTTTCCGTTGTCGTCATCGGCCTCCTGGCTTCGATGTTTCCCCCACGGGCGCCGGCGGCCGACGCCCCCGCCGACCGTGTTGTCGTCATGTACTTCCACCGCACGGAGCGATGCCCGACCTGCTTGAAAATGGGCGGCTATTCTGAAGAAGCGGTCCAGAGCGGGTTCGCCAAACAGCTCGAAAGCGGCGCGGTCGGATTCTATTACATCGATTTCCAGGACAAAAAGAACGCCCGGCTTGCGAAAGCCTATGGTGTCAGCGGTCCGGCACTGATCGTAGCGAAGGTCGTGGACAACAAGGTCGCGAAATTCAGCAACTTGAAGGACATTTGGACCAAGGTTCGTGAGAAAAAGGTGTTTCTCCAGTATGTCCAGGATGCCGTGACCGGCTATCTGAAACCGGCCCCGTAGACCGCGGCGACGGCGTGGCACACACGTTGAATGCCCGAGGGAACGCGTTGTGTTGGCCGTAGCCGTTCACCAGTGCCGGTACACGGCCTGGGCACCGGACCGCGCATGGATGCCACGTACACAAAGGAGACGTATTCCAGTGGTTACCTACCTCGTCTATCTGGCAGCGGCCCTCTACCTGGGCCTTCTGACGTCGATCAGCCCCTGTCCGCTGGCGACGAATATCGCGGCAATTTCCTACATCGGCGGCAAGGTGGGAAGCTCGCGGTTGATCATCAACGCGGGCGCGTTGTACACGCTGGGACGTTGCCTGCTCTATCTGGGCTTGGCCGCGCTGCTGACGACCACGGCCCTCTCCATCCCGGCCGTGTCCCTCTTCTTGCAGAAATACATGCACTTGGCGCTCGGACCGATCTTCCTGCTGCTGGGCATGTTCCTCGTCGGTTTGATCACCGTGACCAGCGGTGGTGGCACGATGATGAGCGAAAACATGCGGAAGCGGGTGGACGCGATGGGGGTCTGGGGCGCGCTGCTTCTGGGGCTGCTTTTCGCCGTCTCGTTTTGTCCGACGTCGGCCGCTTGGTTCTTCGGCCTGCTGGCCCTGATCATGGGTTCCGAGGCGGGGGCCATCACGGCGGTACTGGCCAACGTGGGGCTCAGCTTGCCCGAGGCGTCGTTGCCGGGAGGGACGCTGATTTTGCCGCTCGTCTACGGCATTGGCACGGCGCTGCCGGTGCTCGTCGTGGCGTTCCTGTTGGCCTACAGTGCCCAGGCGGTGGGCAAGACGTACAATGTTCTGTCGAACGTTGAGTGGTGGGCGAGAATGAGCACGGGCTGGGTGTTCGTTTTGGTGGGGGTGTACTTCTCCCTGAAGCACGTTTTCGAAGTCTAAATCAGCGAACGCGATTGTGCGACATGGCCACGTGAGTCGCGTGCTTGGTTCGTAGTTCGTAGTTCTTTGTTCGTAGTTCTTTGTTCTTTGTTCTTTGTTCGTAGTTCTTTGTTCTTTGTTCTTGGTGCTTTGTGCTTTGTGCTTTGTGCTTTGTTGGTGCGGGGCAAGGTTCTGAGGGCCGACAGCGAATTTCGGAGCGTCCCGTCCGGTCTCTTGCAGCGGGTGGGTGTTATTGCAGGGCCAATTCTCACTCGGGCACGCCAAAGATTCGAATTTCGCCATACGTCCCCGACGCCGTGAGCTACTGTTGCAGAATCGCGCTCGGTCATTTAGACCGCCCGTCCGGTCAACCCCCAGTGGAATCTCGCAGCGCAACGGCATGGATTTCATTTTTTCAGCCGGCCTCGAGAAGCGAGAGGAGATCGTTTAATGGACGCTCGTCATCAAAATAGGTGCTGTTGCGGTAGCCAGAAAACGTCACTCGGTGAGTGCATTCATCCGGCGGAGTTGACCGCGTCCGATGGCCGCTCGTCCGAGCCGGAGGCGGCGTGGGCGGACGACCATGCGACCCCGGCCGCCGACCGAGTCCCTCGAATCAGCACCGCCCTCGGGTGGAGCGACCACTTTGGCCACTGCAAGGTTCGTTGGGCGATTGGTCGAAGGTCGTATCGCGTCGAACCCGGACTGTATGCGGTCGGAACGCCGACTGCCGAGGCGCCTGTTCTGGTTTCGGCTAACTACAAGATGAGCTTCGATCGGCTCCGCGGCGAATTGGAGGGCATCGACGCCTGGATCCTGGTGCTGGAGACCGACGGAGTCAACGTGTGGTGCGCGGCGGGAAAGGGCACGTTCGGAACGAACGAGCTGGTCCAGCGGATCAATGCCACCGACTTGTCCCGCGTCGTCAACCACGATCGGGTTATCGTGCCGCAATTGGGGGCCCCAGGCGTGTGCGCGGGGGAGGTTCGCAAACGAAGTGGTTTCCGCGTCGTTTACGGCCCCGTTCAAGCGAAGGACATACCCGCTTTTCTGGAAGCCGGCATGAAGGCGACGCCGCGGATGCGGCGTGTGGATTTCCCGTTTTGGGAGAGGCTCGCGGTGGTCCCCGTCGAGCTCATGCTGTCGGGCAAGTATGTCTTGATCATCATGCTCGGTTTCTTGATTCTGGCTGGCCTCGGGCCGAACGGTTACTCGCTCGGCCGGGCCGCTGGCGAGGGACTGACTTCGGCGCTGCTATTCGGTGTGACCTTCGTTGTTGGAACCGTCCTGACGCCCGCATTGCTCCCGTGGCTGCCCGGCCGGGCGTTGTCCGTCAAAGGGCTTTGGATTGGCGTGGCTCTAACGCTTCTGCTGGGCGGTTGGACGCTGGCGTTTTCAGGAATCACGCCAAGCTGGCTTGACGCCGCCGCGTGGTGCTTGCTGATTCCCGTGACGACGAGCGTCTCCGGCATGAACTTCACGGGGGCCACGACCTATACCTCGCTTTCTGGCGTTCGGCGGGAAATGAAAATCGCCGTGCCGATTCAAGTCGCAGTCGCCGTCGTCGGCGTGATACTGTGGGTGAGCGGACGGTTTGTCTGACCCAAAGGACCTTGTACGGCTCGAAGAAAGGAACGCGAAATGGTAAGGCTACAGTATTTGCCCGGCGTGGTCACCCTGGTTTTGGACAGTGCGAAATGCTCCGGCTGCGGGATGTGCCTCACGGTGTGCCCGCACGGCGTGTTTGCCATGGAAGACGGCAAGGCCGCCATCGTCGATCGCGACGCATGCATGGAGTGTGGCGCGTGCGCGTTGAACTGCCCGTGCCAGGCCGTGACCGTGGACTCGGGCGTCGGTTGCGTGGCGGCGATTATCAAAGGTGCCTTGGCCGGCAGGGAGCCGGATTGCGATTGCGCCGGCGGGTCGACGTGCTGCGGCTAGCGTGTGATCTGGCGAACGCGTGTCCGTATTGAACTCAATCAGCGAGCGCGGTTGTGCGACATGGCCACGTGAATCGGGAGGTGAAGAAGACAGCCAGCCCCAGGCGGGAGATGGCGCAGCCGGTCGCCGCTCTGCGCCGCCTGAAGCAACCGGTCGGCGAGGGCGCTGTTCTTTGCCTGTGCCCGCAAACCGCGCCACTGGCCCGGGACGTGGACGCCGTCCCGGTGGGGGTGATATGACACATCTCTTGTCATCGAAATCGTGGACGCGGAGGAGAAGACCGAAATGCTGTTGCCCCACGCGATGGAACAGGCCCCCCTGCTCTTTCTAAACCCCCGACCATTTGTGTTTATCAGCGTTTATTAGCGTTAATTAGCGGTTCTTTTACTCGCTACTCGTGAACGGTTACCATGCTGTTCCGCTGTTCCATCTGAAAAACCAGGAACGCGAAGTGCCGGTAGTAATCGATATTCTCTCCCTCCGGGGCCGGCGTGTCGTGCACGACCCGGATCCTCTGCCATCCCTTGGCTCGAATCGGAGTCCGCGCCGGCCCCCCGCCCGATCGGTTGCCACCGGTGCCGTGCGTCTGTCTCGTTCGATCTTCCCGAAGTGCCGGATCGCTGCCGAGCTCAGCGTCGCGTATTCTTTCCAGACGCGAGTCAAGGGCTTGTCCTGCTCATGCCATCGCCGGATCTCCGCAACCACCCGCTCACGCGACCACTGCGTCCACGGCTTGGCTTCCAGGCGAGCTGCCTCCAAGGCTTTGCTCCAACTGCCGAAATGCCAAACTGCAATCGCCTCCAGGGTCGAGTCGTGGCGTCTTATGCCCCCGATGGGTAGACCCTGCCGGTGCCGCTCTTGGATCGCGGCGATGATGGTCTGCGTGGTCCATGACCGCCGCTCGGACTCGTGAGTAGGGCTGAAGGTTGGTATAATGCGGATTGAGCTATGGACTGTAAGGAGTATGTCATGTGCGATGTGACGATAACGGTGCCGCGGGAGCAACTTTCGGCGCTCAACGTGCCCCCGGAGCGTGCCGCGGCCGAAGTGCGGATGCTGGCTGCCGTGAAGTTGTATGAATTGGGACGGCTTTCCTCGGGCGCGGCGGCCGAGTTTGCGGGGATCCCCAAGCCCGTGTTCCTGGAACGTTTGGGCGATTACGGCGTGGCGACGTTCCGCCAAACTGAGGACGAACTCCAGGAAGAACTGAGGAATGCCTGAAGTCGTCGTGGATACGTCGCCGCTCCAGTATCTGCATCGCCTTAAGTTGTTAGATCTGTTGCGGCACCAGTACGGGAACGTCGTCGTGCCAGAAGCCGTAGTCCGTGAGATCCAGTCTGGCGCCGCGTTGGCGGCGGACGTCCCAGACATATCCGTTCTCGCGTGGATCCACGAGCAAAAAGTCGCTGCCTCATCGGTGCGAAAGGTTCTTGCCACGCTGGGTCGAGGAGAACGAGAGGTAATCGCGCTGGCGCTCCATAAGGTTGAGCCGTTGGTCGTTCTTGATGACCGGGAGGCGCGACGCGAAGCCAAGCGACTATCGATACGTTGTACCGGTGTATTGGGAATCCTGCTAAAGGCGAAGCAGGGTGGTCGGATCGGCCAACTCGCACCGCTACTGAATGACTTGCAACGGCAAGGATTCTATCTTGACGCCACGACACGCTCCAACGTGCTCCGACTGGCGGGAGAGTGGCCGTGACCAGGCCGCGATCTCTTCGTAACGCCGTTCTCGCATCGGGCAGATGCGGGGAATGTTGCCAAACGAAGATGCCAAACGAAGACACCCAAGATTTGGGACGCTTCCAAACGAAGACACCCGCCGTTTTGAGCGACCAGTGGTGCTCATATGGGCGGCGCGCGGTGGTTCGTGGGAGGGGGCGCTGGCGTGAGCGGGGCGCGGGAGGGGAAAAAGGCGGCTCTGGGAGCGGGCACGCGAGCTGCCCGGGGACCGTCCGGAAGGCCGGCGTGAACTCGGGGGTTGTTTTCGCATTCGGGCGAATATCGCTCCCGGATTCGGCCGCGCTGGATGGAGCGAAGTGGTCCCGGGGGAAACCGGGGTTCGCCCATTGAACGCCACGCGGAGCCCCGCCGTGCCAACAGGCTGGTCATGGTACATGGTGGCGTGGCCTCGGCGCGCCCACCTCGCGTCGACCGGCCTCGCGACGTCGTCGTCTTGCCGGCCTCCGCTAACCCCCCCCGCACAGAGTGACGAATACGTTCCGAAAGTTTGACCGTCTTCGTTTGTCTCCCGAGGTGGTTACTGATTGAGAAACCGCCGTCCATCCCGCACTGCTTTGACACAACCACACCGGCAGCCGCTCTACCGCCGCGCGAAGAACAGACGCGAATGGCCGAGTACCTTCTGGAGAAAGGCCTCGCGGAAGTGGCGGTGCAGGATGGCCGCCCGCGTGCAGCGCAGCGTGCGCCGGTAGTCCGGGTCGCGCCAGTAGGTCAAGGCCTGCCGCAGCAGCAGGTTGGCGCGCCGCCAACGGGACAGCGACTCCCACCGCCGGTGCCACTCAAAGAAGGTCTGCCCGTAATCCTGGCGGCCATCGTTGCTGGAAATCAGGGTGAAATAGGGTGCGGCAGCCGCCACAATCTGCTCTTCCGACGCGGGCGGCCACCAGGACGACATGCCCAGAACGACACCCCGAACACGGTCATGATACCGCGTATCGACGGGCGCGTCGGGATCGACTTCGGACATCGTCGGGACCTTGTATCCCCAGGTCATGGTCTGCAAAAACAGCTTGCCGCCGTCCTTCAGACAGCCGTGGCAGAACCGGAAGAAGTC
>JBNJEM010000178.1:0-12076 GCA_051745935.1 Planctomycetota bacterium | reverse complement strand
GGGGGGAGAGGTCCAGGGTTTGAAAGGAGGACGCGCAACAAATGCTGTAAGCCTACTCCCGCTCGTTTACCCAATTTCCGGGATTTTGGCCAGCCCAGCCTGACGCTGCCGCTCCCTCGGCCTTCCTGCGAGCGGGAAGGTTGTTTCTGGGGACGGTCGCCTAGCCCTCCATCTGGTTCACCAACGGCGCAAGGCCGTTGGGGTCCGGCAGTTGCGCCGGAAAGTGGCGCTGTCCAATTAGGCGGGACCCATGCGGTACACAGTCCGCATATCCCAATCCGGCGCCAAACTTGCTTCACTCTTGGAGCGACCTTGGCGGGGCAAACGGCGTTCGCCAACATTGTCCATGATGGCGAGGCCCCAACACAATATGTTCGTCACTCGACATTCGTCAAACTCAAGGTCCCACGTAAGCAAAACACTTCGCGCTTCATTCCCGTAAGCGCGTCTTTCGACGTCACGCTGGGTTGTTTAGTGGCAGGCAATCAAAGGTGCCATTGTTCCCGGTGTTTGGGGCGCAGCGCCCGATTGGCCTTTTCATTGTTGGTGATCTGGCACCGGCCGGGCTCGAATTCAATGGGGCCATTCACGAGCGAGGCCACGTTGCCGAGCAAGAGAAGTTCCATGGCGGGGCCGGAATGGTTGAAATTGGACAATGGCGGGGGGCCTCCCTTGCAGGCGGCAATCCATTCCTGCTGATGGCCCGCCACGCTGGGGAGCGAATGGGGCGATTCACTGGTGCTTGGAAAATCTTTCTGGGGCAAGATCTCGCAAACCGAGTTATGTGCGTTGGTATGCACCACGCCTTTGGTTCCCACCAGCAGCGTTCCGGAATGAGGGGTCCAGCTGCCATCCGTCCATGCCAGGGGCCGCCCCGCGATCTTTTCCAGCCGATCCCAAATGCCTTTTCGCTTGAGCTCCCGTTCTGGGGCGTTGTACCAGTGAATGGGGACCGGGGCGCGGCGTCCGCCGACCGGGACATCGAACCGGCTGACTTGCCAACGCGGAAAGTTTTCGGGGCATGCCTCTGGAATCTCTACTTCGACATGAATGGATCCCTCCCGCCGCCCCTGCCACAGGCTGTCGAGTTCCAGTCCTTTGAAGGCCATGTTGATGGCGTGCGAGCCGCCTCCACCGAGGCAACCGGTGCCGTATTCACGCCATGCGCCCCAGCCGTTGACGTAGGTGGGATGATATGGACGAAACGGGGCGGGGCCCAGGAAGCAGTTCCAGTCGAGGTGCTCTGGCACTGGTGGTGTATCGGTGGGGCGCTGGCGTGGTCCCGATCCGCCAAAGACGAACCAGACGTGTGCTTCTTGAATCTCGCCAATCGCCCCCTCTTGAACCAGCTCCAAGGTCCGCCGAAATGAATCGGTGGCCATGCCCTGGTTCCCTTGCTGCGTGGCCACTTTTTTTTCGTTAGCGATCCGGCGGAGCGCGCGGGCTTCCCCCACGTCGTGCGCGGCGGGCTTTTCCACATAGACGTGCTTGCCGCGTTTCATCGCTCTGGCGGAAATCACCGCGTGCGTGTGGTCAGGCGTGGCCACCACCACGGCATCGATCCGACGGTCCAGCTCATCAAGCATCTTCCGAAAGTCTTGATACTTGGGAACGTCCGGATACTGTTTGAACACCTCCGCCGCGCGCTGGTGATCCACGTCGCACAACGCCACGAGATTCTCATTCAACCGAGGGACCACCCCGACGTGCCAACTGCCCCGCTTGCCAACTCCAACCACCGCGACATTCAGCTTTTCATTGGCGTGATAGGCCCGGGCCGAGCGGGCCGATCCCAGGATCATCCAGCCCGCCGCCGGCACGGCGGCACGCTTCAAAAAGCCACGCCGAGTTGTCTGGTCATTCATGTCCTTCCCTCCTGTAAAAGGTAGTAGATGCCGCACGGGATATTCTCCGATGATTTCGCCCTGGTCTCAATGGCCCACACGGAATCTTTTCTTTTCGCCGGCGTGCTGGCGGTCCAACCCCGGGTGGGTCTACCCTGCAGTTGCATAACGATTGAAGTAGGACGGGTCTCCAGGCCCGTCTGTTGGCGTGCGAAACCGACTTTGATTCACTGTCTGCAAAGTTCACGAAACGTGAAGTCTGCAAACATCCGCAAGATGACCATTTTCCACTGTGATAGACGGGCCTGGAGACCCGTCCTACGCATTCCTTTTTGCAACGTTGGGGTCTATTGAGTTCGCCCTGAAAACATGTCACACTAACCACTGTAGTGGTTTGTCATGGCTTCTTAGACGAGTTTTGGCGTTCGATATATATTTCAGGCGGTTGAATTTTTCCGGGTGGCACGCTGCCCGACGCAAGCCGTCCTCCCGTTGGTCGGACTTGCGGTGGAGAAAGTCATCCGCGACCGGTATAACAAAGGATGGGAGCGATGCTTTTTCACAATAGCAAAGTGCTTCGGGTGGCCGCCTTGGCGATTCTTTTCCCCGCCTGGAGTCTGGTTGCGGCGGAGGGCAAGCGTTCGGAAGAAAAGGCGGCGATGATTCTAGGCGCGTCGGGCGTGGAGGGCGGACTCGTCATCCACGTGGGATGTGACGACGGTCGAATTACCGCGGGCTTATTGGCGGATGAGCGATATCTCGTACAAGGCTTGGATCGGGATCCAGGGCAGGTGAAGGCGGCTCGAAACCATCTTCGTTCACTCGGGCTCCATGGCGACGTGTCGGTCAGGCAGTGGGACGGTACGCGTTTGCCGTATGGCGACGATATGGCGAACCTGATCGTGATTACCAGCGACTCGCCGATTGCCGGCGGTGAAATTCCACGTGTGCTGGCTCCCCGTGGGATCGCCCTGACACCACGTGCGTTGGAGAGCGACTCATTGGACCTTGTCGGTGAGTCGCCGCGGGGGCTGCCGGGATGGAACAAGTATCGGAAACCGGTACCTGAACGGATTGACCAGTGGACGCACTACTTGCACGACGCGGGGAACAACGCCGTTGCCGAGGACGAGCAGGTGGGACCGCCGCGGCACCTGCAGTGGAAGTCGAATCCCATGTGGTGCCGGAGCCACGAATTCGCCTCCAGCGTGCAAACACTCATCTCGAGCAACGGCCGTTTGATTGGCGTGATTGACGAAGGGATTATTGGGCAGCCGCGCGGCGTACCAACGTTCTGGACCCTGATCGCGCGGGATGCGTTCAACGGAAAACTGCTGTGGCGGCGTCCGTGCGACCGCATCAATCCCCATGCGCTGGTGGCGGTGGACGACAAGGTATACGTCACCTTGGAATCCAAGGGACCGCTTTCCATTCTCGACGCCGCAACGGGCGAAACCATTCACACCCGCGAAGAAACGGGCAAGGTTCATGAGATCTCGGTTTGTGAAAACCGCGTGATTCTCTGCACGCAGCTGGGTGGTGACAATCCCGGCTTATACATTGCCGCCGCCAAGCCAGAAAATGGGGAGCTGCTTTGGAAAAAGTCGACCGGTTCAGTGGGCGCGAATACGCTGGTAGCCGGTGAAGGCCGAGTATGCTACTGCGACCGTGATCAGCTCGTCTGCCTGAAGCTCGACAGCGGTGAAGAGCTGTGGCGGAGTGATGTGAAACCTCACAAGCGAGGTTACGCGGTCTTGTATAAGGGCGCCGTGTTTTTGACGGGGGGCAGCACCAGGGCCTTCTCGCTGAAAAGCGGAGAATTGTTGTGGACCGGTCCGGACGGAAATCCTCATGCGAGAAACCCACCGGGACTGTTCGGCGCCAACGGGTTGATGTGGTGCGCCTGGGGGCACGTGGGGCCTAGGTCATTCGTATGGCAACACCAAGAAGAAGTTCGAGAAGGACGCGACCCGTTGACCGGCGAGGTTCGGAAGACGGTGAAAGCGGAACGACTGGTCACGGCCGGCCATCACATCCGCTGCTATCCGCCCAAGGCGACCAGCCGCTATCTGCTGTTGAACAAACGGGGGGTGGAGTTTTTCGATTTACAGGGCGGAGATCACATGCGAGCGAACTGGACTCGCGGTGCCTGCGGCTATGGAATGCTGCCGGCCAACGGCTTCTTGTATACGCCGCCGAGCCAGTGTTTTTGCTACCAAGGCGTCTTGCTGACTGGACTCAACGCCTTGGCTTCGTCTCGCGCGGTTCCCGCCAGCGAGGCGGCGGGAGATGAACCAGAATCCCGGTTGCAGAAAGGTCCCGCCTACGCCTCGTGTGCCGCCGGCGAGCTGACATCTCCGGCGTCCTCGACGGATTGGCCCATCTACCGGCATGATGTGTTCCGGAGCGGCTCGCGGGATGCCTCCTTGCCGGTCAACCTAACGCCCGCCTGGGAAACCTCGGTCTGTCCGCCGGCGTTTGAGTCGGCGAAGAACGACCAATCCGTTGGCGAGGAAACGGTGGTCCTATCCTCGGCGGAGGCGACCATACACGGGGACGGGGCCCGAAAATCGGGAGATGCCATCATCGCGTGGCGAGGCAAGGATACGTTCGCCACGTGGGAAGCGGACATCGATAACGCGGGTAAACAACCAGTCTGGCTGCTGCAAGCAAACCAGGGGAAAGGGGGGTCTGTTTTTGAGCTTTCCATCGGCCGGGAAAAGCTAACGGGAAAGATCCGGCATACCGACACCTGGGAGCAGTACGTGTGGATCCGGGTGGGTGAAATCGAGGTGGCGGAATCGGGGCCCCATGACGTGACTCTCAAGCCGCGCCAGCAGGTCGAAGGGCGATTGGGAAATGTCAAGGCGATCGCCATCGGTGGCCAGAAGCCGCCGCCCGATCCGGATTCCCCGCCGAAGCTTAGAGAGCGTCCTAGCGACATCCTAACGCCGCTCGTGGCCGCGGGCGGAAAGATATTCGTGGCCGAACCCGAAGCGCATATGGTCCATGCGCTGCGTGCCAAGGATGGCAAGCATCTCTGGGATTTCGTCGCGGACGGTCGTATAGACTCTCCGCCCACCATTCACGATGGACTTTGTATTTTTGGCAGCACGGATGGATATGTATACTGTCTCTCCGCGGCGGACGGGACACTCGCATGGCGGTTCCAGGCCGCTCCGGAAGACCGGCAGGTCTGTGTCAAGGACCGGTTGGAATCAGCCTGGCCCGTTCACGGGAGCGTACTGGTCCGGGACGACAAGGTTTATTGCACGGCCGGCCGCTCCAGTCATCTTGATGGGGGCATCCACGTGTACGCACTCGATCCCTACAGTGGACAGGTCGTGCACCAAACCCGACTGCGGAGTGAAGAGCCGGACGTAACCAAATACGGGGGCCGCCCCTTCGACATGGAGGGCGCCAAGACCGACCTGCTCGTCGCCGGCCGGGAGGATATCTACCTGTTCCAGAAGCGGTTCAACGCGGACCTGACGCGGGACGAGATGCCGCGGATTACCAAACTCGGTGACCGGCAGGCGGAGCCCCATCTGATGACCACCGATGGCTTTTTGGACAAGACCTGGTTCAACCGGACTTATTGGATCCACAGCGAGCGCTGGCCCGGCTACTATTTCACCTACCGGGCACCCAAGTCCGGCCAGATTCTGGTATTCGATGACTCGGCCACGTATGCGCTCAAGGTCTATACCAAGCGGCGCGGGCACAGCCCCGAGTTCCAGCCGGGAAGCGGCTATCAGTTGATGGCGGATCGCAATACCACCAAACCCGTGCTCGACGTGATGGACATCGGCGCGGAGAAGGGTCGGGGCTTCTCGCGAACGGAACTTCCCATCTGGTCGCGGAAGACACCGATTCGCGTGCAGGGGATGGTGCTGGCCGACGAGCACCTCTACCTGGCGGGCCCGCCCGATTTAACCTCGCAACAACTGGCTTACGAAGCGATGATTGGCAAGCGAAATTCCGTGTTTCAAGTGATCTCAACCTCGAACGGAAAGGTCGTATCCGAGTCGAAATTGCCCGCGGCTGTCGTGTTTGACAGTCTGATCGCGGCCGGCGATCGACTTTATATGTCCACCATGAATGGTAGCATTATTTGCCTGGGAGAGAAGAAATGACAAACGATTGCAAGGAGACGTCCAGGCGCCGATTCCTCTGCGGCAGTGCGGTGGCGGCGGGCTGCTTCATCGGGCCGGGACTTCTGCTCGGCGAACAATCCGATAAAGGCCGGCCAAACGACAAACTGAACATCGCGGGGGTCGGCTTGGGGGCCCGAGGTTCGGAAAACCTCGAGAAGTGTGCCGATACCAACATCGTCGCCCTGTGCGACGTCGATTGGACCAGGGCCGCGACCACCTTGAATCGCTATCCGAACGCGAAGAAATTCCGCGATTTCCGCAAGATGTTCGACCAGGTCAAGGAGATCGACGCGGTGGTCATATCGACCCCCGATCACACGCACGCCGTGATTGCGGCGGAAGCGATGAAGCGAGGCAAGCACGTCTATGTGGAAGCGCCTCTGGCCCACACCATCCGGGAAACTCGAGAACTCGCCCGGTTGGCACGCGAAACGGGGGTCACGACCCAAATGGGAAATGAGCGGCATTCGGGGCCGGGAATCCGGCGAGCCGTGGAAATGATCTGGGGCGGAGGACTCGGCCCGATCCGCGAGGTCCACTGCTGGACCAATCGGCCTCAGTGGCCGCAGGGAATAGCTCGACCCAGCGGCCAGACCGCGCCGTCCGGCTTGGCGTGGGACCTGTGGCTCGGCCCCGCTCCCGCACGTGAATTCAGCCCCGCGTACCACCCGTACCGCTGGCGCGGCTGGCTCGACTTCGGTTCGGGCGCGTTGGGGGCCATGGGATGCCACTTGCTCGACGTCGCCTTTTGGGGACTGAAACTTGACCACGCTGATTCGGTTTTGGTTGAAGCGAAATCAACCGGCATCAACGGGGAAACTTTCCCCACCGCGTCCACCATCCGGTATGATTTTCCGGCGAGAGGAGACTTGCCGCCAGTGACAATCACCTGGCATGACGGTGGGCGAAAACCGGGTCGGCCCGAGCTCCTTCCGTACGGCCGGGAAATCGGCAGCAACGGGATATTGTTCATGGGGGAAGATCATCCCATGATGTTCGGCCCAACCGTGTTCGGGACGACCCCCGGTCAGGTCGGGCCCCGCACGCTGCCAGAGCATGAACCAATTAAAGCGAGAAGGTCATATGACAAGATCCCGCCCGTTAAGGTAGGAGACTGGACACAAGGAGATCGCCACGTTCTGGAATGGATTGGGGCCTGCAAGAACGGAACACAGCCGTGCGCCAGTTTGGACTACACCGCTCCGTTGACTGAAATGGTCTTGCTCGGCAACGTGGCTCTCGTCTCCGGACAATCGCTCACGTGGGACACCCGCAATGGAAAACGGGTTGGCGATGACACGCCCAATCCTTTCATCGATCGCGAGTACCGGGAGGGCTGGACCCTTTGAGCACGGGTCAAAAACTCGCTGGTTCAAATCCACTCGCCCCGGCCCGCGAAGCGGGCGCTAGTCAGTGATGCTGGGGATCGGTTCGGATGGGGATCGGTTTGGATTTCGCGGTTGCAGGCGGTCCAGGAACGGATTGGAAACCCGTCCCGCATGGTTTTGAAATATCCGCGGCGCGGCCCGATTCACTTATTTTTCCTGGATGCGGATGTTTTTCCGGTGAGTTTCCGCTTCAGAGCCTGCCGACTCGCCGCCTACCTCGCGAGGCACCATCATATCTTGGGGGAGGGCGGCGAGATAGTTGGGGCAATTGTAGAACCACAGCCGGCGAAACTTCAAGTCTCGCAAACACCACACCGTTCCGTCCTGCCCGCCGGGCACATCCACGACGACCACGTTGCCCGGCTGCGCCTCGACGGTGACAGCTTCCTCGCCGTCTGAATCAACGACCGCGTGCGCGGTCCCCTCCACGTAATAGGCCAAGCGTCGCGTACCCTCGGGTACGTGGAAATAGACCGCTTCCGTGCTCCCGCCGAGCCCGTAAATCCGCTCCCCCTTTTCCAGCGGCCAGACCGCCGGGGTGCCCGGCTTATAATCGATCCGCCAGCCCGCTCCCGAATCATCGACGTTTAGTCGGTAACAGCCAGGCTCCGGTACCTTGATCGACAGGTCGTGCCACTCGCCGTCGAGTGGCAACTCGCCGCGCGAGATGACCCGATCATCGTCCTCACCCTGAATGAGCTTCCACTCGGCCGGTTCGCGGTCCCGGTAGTGCGCGATGAAGCCGGTCAGCAGGCGGAGTGGGAGCCGCTTTCCGGCGGCGTGAAAAACGAACGTCCGGGACCCCTGAAAGATCTGGCGACAACGCGGTGCTCCTTCCACCGGACTCGCCTTGGCGGGGACCAGATCACTGGAAAAGCGCCGCTCTTCGAAGTCGAGCACCTGGTGTTGGGAAAGCCCTGTCTGGAACAGCTGTTGAACCTCTTGGTGCGTGTAGGGGTCGCCGGTATACCACGCGGTCTCCTCTCCGTGTTGTCGCCACTTCCACTCATCCGGCTGTTCGATTCCTCGCAGATAGTACGTGGCGTAGCGGCCTCGGATTCCCGTGTTGTGAACGATGTAACGATGGCGGGTGCGATACGCAAATCGCAGCAATCGTTCCACGGCACGGAGCCGTTCCTGTTTCTCCTGGGGCACCGCCAGTTCGCGCATGATCTCGACGTAGTACAGGTATAGCTTGAGATCGTCGATCCGTCGCCCAATAGCGGGCCGCCCGGCCGCCAACTTGGACGCTTCGGCCAGGTCACGATACGCCAGCGCGAGCAAGTGATCGCTCACCAAGGGGGCATTACCGCCCTCGAACCGCTCATAGTATCGTCTCATCGGCTCGGCCGCCGGCCCGAACGCCTGTTGGTGGAAATCGGAGCGGATCGCTTCCACGTCCGCCTCCGGGTCCCACATCAGGCGGGACGCAACCAGATACCCGAGCCCGTTCGGCCCGTAATTTCCGCCCGCTTCACAGCTGATGGTCGTACAACCGCGAGCGGCGTAATACGGGATATGCGTGGCCAGGTATTCGGTGTTCGCTCCTCGTGATGCCCCGGGCATATCGCGGCTCCACGCCCACACGTTCAGATACTCGTACACGCCAAGTTGTTTGACATGTTCGTGCCACTCTTCGATCAGCTCCTTGAACGTGTACCGGCCGCGGGTAAAGCCGGCGGTGATCTGCACGTATACGTTCGGTTCCATCACGAAGTCAGGGGGTTCCGAATGAACATTGTAGGCGTAAGTTCCGACGAACTTATTCGGGTAACGATCGCCCACCACCTTCGCCACCTCGTTCGTCAAATAGTGGACTCGCTGGGAAACGGATCCCATGGCGCGGCATTCTTCGCATTCGCAGTGCCCGCCCCCGTCGGACGGCTCCATCGAAACCATGTCAGCGTTTGGGTTCTTCGCGAAATAGTCGAGCGCGTATTGTTGGCACAGATCCACAACGGCCGGATTGGAGACACAGAACTTGTTTTCGCTCCGTTCCTTGGACGCGATCTCACCGGTTTCCGCGTCCTCGGTAATCCGTAACGCGAGATATTCGGGGTGCTCGTCAAACCGGTCCTGGTACTGACGGATGATTCGCTGCCACGCGTGCCCGCATCGGACGTTGAGGCTTTCCCCCAAGTAGTTCCTTCGCATCCACTGTTTCCAGTCCTGGCGTGCCTGGTTGTCCCAGTAACCCCAGTTCCACCAGATCACGCGTGATAGCAACGCGGGCCGTTCGGTTACGTTGAGATCGAGTCCGAGGCGGTCGCGCTGGGGCACGACATGCCACGCCTCGTTCGGAAAGAACCAACGACAGCCAAGTTCCTCCAGCATCCTGGTGACGGCACGGTCGAGGCCAAGATCGGTGGCCCCCAGGACCAAGACCCGGTTCGGCGTGGTTTGGATGCGGAACGCTTCGATGCCGTCCCGCCCCTGGACTCTCAATGCTTGCCCCCAGTCTTCTTGCGGGAACTGCTGGATTGTCCCGAGCACGATTCCTTGGCTGCCGTTCGCGGTGATTACCTCGAATTCGGCCCCACTGATACGCTGAAGATACTCAGAGAAAGATTGCGCTATTTCGCGTTGCTTTTCGGTTGCTTCACGGTGCAGCACGAGCGGCATGCGGGCCGCGCCTTGATCGGCGAGCACCGTTTCCGCCAAGGCGGGATTGCTCCCCGGCACCAGTGTGATGGCGAGGATGACAAGAGAGACGCGGACCAGGGTTGCGGGGTGTATGACAGCCCGTAACAACGCCTGATTCCCGTTCCCAAAAGTCCCTGATTGAACGGAACCCCGAGTGGTTTGGTTATGGCCTCTAACCCCCCCTAACATAACCGAGGTCCCGCTTCCCAAACCCCTTGGATTACAGGACCTGGGCGTGGTTTTGTTCTGGGTTCCAAGTCTACCGAGCATGAGATGACTCCAAAGTATTGTCCGCTCTAAAGATGTATTCTAACATGGCTCGGAAGAGTCGTCTTCCGATGGGGCCGTCAGTGAGTCCGTTCCACAGCAGCATAATCCGCTCTAGTTCCGCTCGCAAGTTACCGGCGGGCAGGCGATGGAACACGCGCGGAATCGCCTGCAGGAGCGAGTGCCCGCGAAATTCAGGCGAGCCGGCGGCGGAGAAATCCGAGAGAATGAAGTTGAAATCCGGCACGTATCCGGATAGGTCTTCGGACGCACCGTTCATTGCTCCGCACTCGGCAATATACAGAAGACGGGACCCTGGAGTTGGCGGCCCAGACGCGCCGGCAGCGGCCTGCATGAAGCCGGCTTGTTTACACATGCCGCTGCCGAACTCTTTTTCTTCTTCCATATACTCTTGTTAATGGCGTCAGCGATGGTCTCGCAATCAGCGAGGGCGCGCGATTGGCTCAGCTGCCGGTGAAGCATCAACCATGTCAACGATCTTCTGGTGCATGACAGGCCTCGTAAACCGCTCGCAACCCTACCGGTTCGATCCGCACCTCCTCCACGGGCAGCGTACTGAGCCAACCCAGCAGGGGCGAAAGTTCGCCTGGCGTTTCAATGGTTACCCGACCCTCGGCATCGGGATGTATGCGCAATCCGCCGTCAATTTCGGGGGGGATGGGAGGCAGTTCGCCCCGCACCTTGGCGCGAATTCGATGCTGGCGCCGCAATTGCAACATCGCTTGAGTCCAGACCAGTTTTCCGGCCTTTAGAATAGCGACTCGATCACAGGCTTGTTCCACCTCGGAGAGCACGTGTGAAGAAAACAGCACCGTACAGCCTCTGGCCCGTGTTTCCGCCACTAATTCCTGGACCGTGCCCCGTACCGTGGGGTCCAGGCTGGACGTCGGCTCGTCCAAAATCACCACCGAGACGTCAGGCGCCAACGACACCACTAGCGCCAGTTTTTGCCGCATTCCCGTGGACATGGCGCTCACCCGTCGCCGAATGTCCAGATCCAGGCGCTCGGCAATACGCATCGCCCTTTGGAAATGGTTATCCCCTCGCACGCCGGCAAAGAATCGCAACACGTCCCGCCCTCGCATTTGCCGAAACAGCCGCGCTTCGCCCGGCAGGTATGCCACTTGGCGGCGCACAGCCAGCGACTGCCGATGGCAATCGTGTCCCAAAATCTTGGCCGTGCCGGATGTGGGCCGCAGGAATCCGAGCAGCAGGCGAAGCAACGTGGTTTTACCGGCACCGTTCGGTCCCAGCAAACCGAATACTTCGCCCGGGGCAATGCTCAGTGAACAATCACTCAACGCGACGACCGCCCCATACTGCTTGGTTAACCGATGAGTGACGACGACAGCATCGTCCATTGTGGCAGACTTCATGTTGTGTACACTCCACCCCATCAGACGCAACGCCAACGTGGCGCCACCTTTACCGCATCAACAACCGGCACGTCACCAGGGACATTCCCTTGGCGAATCGCATGGCGATTGTCTGGCAGTGGGGAGGTCCCGTAGTCACGCGATGGCCGAGGTGGCCCGCCCCCGGGCTGATGAAAAACTTTATACCGGTCGCGGATGACTTTCTCCGCCGCGAGTCCGACCAACGGGAGGACGGCTTGCGTCGGGCAGCTTTCCACCCCCAAAAATCCAACCGCCTGAAATATACCGGTCGCGGATGACTTTCTCCGCCGCGAGTCCGACCAACGGGAGGACGGCTTGCGTCGGGCAGCTTTCCACCCCCAAAAATCCAACCGCCTGAA
>JBNJEM010000177.1:0-12086 GCA_051745935.1 Planctomycetota bacterium | reverse complement strand
CCTCCGGAAACGCCGCGGTGGTTTTCCGACCGACTTTGATGGGCGTAAAACTCCCTGGATGAGAGCAAGCCCGAGCGGCCCGGTCATGGCTTCTTACTGGTACCGTCCCCGATATTCCCGAGCGGGGTATTTTGCCTCGTTTTTCTTCATCTTATCGCGCATGGCGGTATCGATGTCAATCGACAGCTCATTGGCGATCGCCAAAGCATAGCAGACGATATCGGCAAGCTCGTCGCTCACCTCCGAGCGTTTCCGCGCATCGTCACCAATTCTCCGCGAAGCTTCGGTCGTAATCCACTGAAAGTGTTCCATGAGTTCCGCCGCTTCGATGGCCAGCGCCATGGAAAGATTCTTCGGCGCGTGAAACTGATGCCAATCCCGTTGATCGACGAAATGTTTGACCAGCTGGCGCAGTGCCGCTACCGTCGTGTCTTGATCCGACATAAAGTCCTCGGCTGCCCCGATGAAAAGCTCCAACAGCCCGTAACAAAGCGTGGCCCCGGCTCCCACAACTTCCATGGTGAAAGGGAACCGGCCTGGTTTTGTGGTGGGTTCTAAGTCTTTCTATACCGGTCGCGGACGACTTTGTCCGCCGCGAGTCCGACCAACGGGAGGACGGCTTGCGTCGAGCGGGTTTCCACCCGGACAAATCCGACCGCCTGAAGTATACATTTTTTCGGTGGACGCGCCCTTGGCAAGCAGGGATTCTGATCGAGACCAACGTGCGCCGTCAATTGTCGAATCCGGGAAGAAGCAATTGGCGGGGAGGGCAAACCCGCTTTAGGTAATGGGAGCGGTACTGCTCGGCCAGATGAATCATGACCTCGAGAATCAGCATGTCGGCGCGATTCATCACGTGCCGGGCGCTGCGATTTCCCAGTCCCGATATCATCTCCTCCAAGACGTGCAAGTGCAGCAGCATCGCTTGTTGAGGTGTAATGGCGGCCGAGGCCAGAAGTTCGGCAAGCCGCCCCATTTCATCCGACATATTGCCGGATCCCATAATCACGTAAGCCCGCAGCAGTTCGCGATAGTGGCTTGCCAATGCACCCGGCAGCCCTTGCGGCGGGCCGCTGGGCGTCTGGGGTTTTTCTTCGACAGCGTCTCGCGCGCCGCCGACATCCTCGCGACAGATCTCGTTCAAATTGTTGATAAGAGCCCGTTGTTGCTGCAGCAGCTGATTGGCTTCGCGATGCTCCAACTGTACTCGATGCCGATGCGACTGCCGCAGCCGGCGGTTATCAGCAATGAGCGCATGTCGCTCAATGGCCCTTGCCATTTGCCAAACTAGCGTCCGGGTGGTGGTGGTATGGACACAGATATAGGCGTCACCGTTGGATTCGAAACAAAGCGGAGCCATCTGCTGCTCCGTTTGCTCACCGAGTACGATGATGGGCTGATCATCGCTACTGCCCGCTCGAATTGCATCAAGCACCTCGAATGCATCCAGCCCGTCCGTCTCGTGGCTTACCAATACCGCATCAAACAACTCCTCACGCAACTTGGACACCCCAACGGCCATCCCGGCGACCTCGACCAGGTCAACGTCACTGACGCTGTCGGCCGCGAACGCTTCGGCCAACCAACCCCCAGTCCGCGCCGCGCCGGCAATAAAAAGTACCCGCATGCGCGGCGGAATGCATCCCCACGGAGTCGTGGGAAGTTGATTCGTGGTTTCATTCGATACTACACTCATGGCGCGCGTTCCTTTGCCCGTCATCAAAGCGGGCAGATTCACGCTGTGCGTTCGGCCGGATACTGTTCCCTAACCACACCGCTTCCGGGGCGATGACTTGTAGTACAATCTCTGTCCCGCGTCAATCCTGATTGCCGCTTTGCGTTTCGGCAACTTTCGGCAATTTGATGCCAGCCCGCCAGATTGAAACACATCTGCTGTAGAATGTCACAGGGGTCAAGGTGTGGTATCGGGGACTTTCGGCCTCTTTCAAGCGTGAACGCGAGCGTTGCGGATGCCCTGGAGCCGGGACGGCGTGGCGTGGAGGCCATCGAGCCCATTTCGGGGGGGGCGCGACACCGAGTCCGCTACTTTTGCATTTGCAGTACATGACCCATCATCAAGTCGAGGAGCCAGGATGCGAGTTGCCTATCTGGATTGTTACAGTGGTATTAGCGGGGATATGAGTTTAGGAGCATTGATTGACGCAGGGGTTTCCTCGGAGGCGATCCAGGAGGGAATCAACTCCTTGGGCGTCGAGGGCTGCAGGTTGGACATCTCCGAAGTGAAGAAGAACGGTTTTCGGGCCACGCACGTCGAAGTACTAGCCGAGCCGGAGCATGAACATCGGCACTTGCGCCACATTGTTGACATGATAGATGGGAGTTCCCTTTCACCGCGGCAACGAGAATTGGCCAAGAAGATATTCGAGCGATTGGGGGAGGCGGAGGCGAAGGTCCACGGCACAACCATTGAGAAGGTCCATTTTCATGAAGTGGGGGCGGTGGACTCCATCGTTGACATCGTGGGCAGTGCGATTGGATGGGATCTATTGGGTGTCGAGCGGGCGTATTGTTCGCCGATTTCCACCGGTACGGGAACGGTGAAAATCGCTCATGGAACGGTCTCGGTTCCCGCCCCCGCCACGGCTGAATTGCTCACCGGCTTGCCGCTAACGCCCTGTTCCGTGCCGGCGGAGCTTACCACGCCGACCGGAGCGGCCATTGCCGCGACGTTGGTGGACGAATTCGGTGGGTGGCCCCCTTTCCGAATCAACAGAATTGGTTATGGGGCCGGCACGAGAGATCTGGAAGATCGTCCCAACGTGCTCCGGCTGATGGTAGGGGACAGTGAGGAGCCGAAGGTGAATCGTGAATTGGAGCAAGATCTCATCTGGGTACTGGAAACGAACTTGGACGATGTCCCGGGCGAATGGGTTGGGTATTGCATGGAGTCGTTACTTGCAGCGGGCGCGCTCGATGTGTACACCACCCCAATCCAGATGAAGAAAAACCGGCCGGGGGTCATCCTGGGTGTGTTATGCCGCGGTGGCGAGCAGGATCGATTGGAGGAAATCATGTTCGCGGAGACCGGCTCGCTTGGAATTCGGCGCTGGAGTGCCCAGCGACACACGCTACGCCGCCGCGGCCAATCGGTGCGAACGCCCTGGGGTATCGTGGATGGAAAGGTGGCGGTCTTCGGCGGGGGGCGGGAGCGATTCTCGCCCGAGTACGAATCGTGCCGGCAGCTGGCCATCCGGAATGGCCAGCCGCTGCGCGACGTTTACGAGGCCGCTCGAAAGACCTTCGATCAGGGCCAGGCCTCGCCAATGTAGCGGAAAAGCTGACAGGAAGATCCATGTCGATGTGGTTGTTTGCGAGCTTCGTGCGAACCGGTATGCTTTTGGCTGGGATAACCCTCTTGATTCTGGTCCTTTTCCGGCGGATATACCGTCACCGTGGTCATTGCCAGTCCCGGGGCAAGCGGGTGAAATCAACCCCAATGGCGTTTCAGCTGCCGCCGGATTCAGGGCAGCGGGAAGAACAACGGTCGCTCTCCAGCACCCCCCCCGATGTACTTAGATGGCAGGTCGAAATGCACGAGACGGCGCGGGAGTTGAAAGCGGAGTTGGACAGTAAAATGCGGGTGCTGCAGTTACTGATTGGCCAGGCCCGCCAGGAAGCGGATCGCTTGGAACGGATCCTGGACCATCTCGAATCGCCGGATGACGGGGGCGATTCCTCATCCGCTTCGAAACAAACGCGGCCGAGCGGGACGCGGCGGTCGAGAATTCTGGAGCTGGCCGATCGCGGCTGCACGAGTCGCGACATTGCCGAGCAGCTTGACGCTTCAGTGGCGGACGTGGAGTCGATCCTCCAACGGAGGGGCCCGGAGTAGCTGGTTTGATGAAGATCAAGCAAAACATGGGCAATCGCCCGGAACTCGGCCAGCGGCCGGCTTTTCATCATTTTTTCCGGCGATTTTCCGGACCATCAATACAATTGGCGCCCCCGTCACCGGATTTTTGACCGCGACACCGTTCTGACGTATAGCAATGGTAGCAGGTTATGCGCGCCATTGCCTTTTCAGGCGGTCGCGTGAGCCGCGTGATCGAAAAAGTGCTTTTTCTCCACACGCTAAATCCCCGTCTAGCGGACCATACAGACATGGAAGACCAACGCCCCGCTGCCACCACGATCCAAGCGTGGAACGATCAATTCTCGCGAACCTTGCAGCAACACCGGGAACGCGCCGAACAACTGTTGCGAGGAGAGCACGATCGGATTGCGCGGATTGAAGGGGTACTTTCGGAGCAGATTGAAAGCGTTTCCCAGGAACTGGATCACGAGCGGGCGGAAATCGGCCAGCACGACGCGGATGTGGCTCGCCAACGCGCCGACGTGGAACAAAAAGCGGAGACGTTGGCGCGGCAGCGCGAGGAACTGGAGCAACGGCAGCATGAGTGGGAGGAGCGTCAATCGGAGGCAACCGCTCGCCAAGAGAAAATGCTCAGTGATCTTCACGCCCAGCTGGAGACGCTAGACCAGCGGCGGAACGAGATTTCTCGGCTGCAGGAGGAGTGCAATCAGCGACAACGGGATCTGGAACATCGCGAAACCGAACTTAAACAGCGGATGGAAACCATTGAAGAGCGGGGCCGAGCTCTTGAGCAACGGACTGCCGAGTTGGATGAAAAACGGGCGGAGCTGGAACAGCGGGAATCGGAGCACCACACCGGTGTTGAACAATTGCGTCAGCGCCAGCATCAAATTGACTCGGACGCCGAGGCGCTTCAGGATCAGAAACAGCAACTAGAACGGGATCGCGAACAACTCAATCAGTCGCGCGAGCGGCTAACCGCTCAAGAGGAAGAGCTGAACGGGCGTTTTCAACAATTGCAGCAGGAGGCGGCGCAACTGGCCGACGCTCGCGCTAAAGTTAATGAACAACGGACCGAACAAGATGAAACCAGCAAAGAATTAGAACACGCGAGCCAGCTCCTGGAAACCGATCGGCGCGAGCTGGAAGAACGGAAACAGCAGCTGCACGAGCAGCTCGCCTCACTCGAGTCCCGAGAAACCCGGCAGCAACAAGAAGCGGAGCAGCTTGCCCAACGGTCACGAGAGCTGGAATCCCAAGCCGCTCGGATCCAGGAATCCCATCAGCAGCTGGAGGAGGCCAAGGCGGCGCACCAGCAACGGACGGCCGACCTCCAGAGTGGGCAGCGGGAATTGGAGAACCGTTCAAGTGAATTACAGCAAGAGGCTCGAGCTCTTGAGGAACGGCGCGGACGACTCGAACAGGATTTGGAAAGTCTTTCGGGAAAAGAAGCGGAATTAGAGCAACTCAAGTTGCAGCTGGAACAGCGGCAGCGTGAACTGGATGATGTCGAAGCCTCCCAAGGCCAACAGGCAACGGAGCTGGAGCAGCGGCGGGAACAGCTGGAAACCCAACACGCACAAGTGGAATCGGTCCGCGAACACGTGCGACGGCGCGAAGCCGATACCCGAAATCAGCGGCGGAAGATCGCCCAACAGTTGCGGGCGCAACGAGCGGAACAGGCGGCGGAGCTTGAAAAACGCCATGCCGAACTCATGCAGTTGGCGGCCGACGCGGACGCCGAATTGGCCAGCCAGTTGAGCGCGGTCACTGCTCGAGCGGAGCAGTTGCAGGCCGAGCTGGACGAACAAAAAGAACAGCGGATCCAGCTGGAAGAAACCGTCAGAATCCTCACGAGTGAACGGGATGAATCAAACGCTCAACACGATAATCTTCGCGTTGAACTGGACCAACAAACCGCTCACTGGCAACAACAACAGACCGAATGGCAACAACGCGTAACTCAGCTGCAGGAAAACGATCAATCGGCCGCGCTACAGGAGGAATTGGCCCGGCTGCGACAAGCGCGGAATGAATCCGACGCTCGGCTCGAAAGCGTTACCGCCGAACTGAAGGAGATGAAGGCCAATGTGAATAACCGCGAATTCGAGGCCCGGGAAGCCTTGGACTTGGCCCGTGGTGAAGTGGAAGAACTTGAACAGAAGCTCGCGGAACGAGACAAGCAGTTGGCTGAAATGCAAGCTGCCGGTTCGCGTGAAGATGCTGATTCCCGCCTGGAACTAGAACAGCAATTGACTCGGTCGCGGGAGCGGCACGAAGCCGAACTCGAGCAAACACGCTCGGACCACGCCCAAGAGCTCGATGCCCTGCGCGAGGAACATGAACAACTGACCTTGAAACTGCGGGAAGAACACGAACAGAGACTCGACGAGCTGCGGCAAGAGTTGGCTGCCGCGCCCGCCGGCGACACCCCCGTTGATCAAGATCTGGAACACCGCTACGAATTAGCCATGCAAGATGTCCGCGAGCTCCAGGCCAAGAACGAAAGGCTCTCGCGAGAACTGGCCAATGCCGGCTCGGTGGTGGCCTCGAACGAAAGTGATGGATCCGGAGACGGTTTTGATTGGGAATCGCAAAAGCAGCGTTTATTGGCTCAACTTGAAAATGACTTCGATACCGCTGAACCCGAAGAAGCCAAGAAACGCATGACCATCGAAGGTACCATCCGCATCACGGATCAAGTGGTTGCCGAGAAGGATCGCGAGCTGGCTGAATTGCGCGAACTGCTTGAACAACAGACCAATAACATCGGCGACATGGCCGTTGGCGCCTCGGCGGTTGCCGAAGTATTGGATCAGGATGACTTGATCAGGGAAGAACGCGAGAATCTGCAGCGGATGAAAACCGAGTTGCAGGAAAAGCTCAAACAAGCGGAAATTGAAGCATCCCTCGAACGAGCTCGCTTGGCCCGCGAGCGGACCGAGCTGGAGGAAAAGCTGCAGCGTCTCGAGCAGCAAAAACCTCCAGATGCAGCGGGCGATTCCACGCCAGCCGGTTCCCAGAAACCCCGAAAATCAGGAAACTGGCTCGCCCGCCTCGGACTGAAAGATGAATGACCAAACAGTATCGGCTCTCGGAACTGGCTAATTCGCCGGTGACCTCCGAGCTGATACGAGACGCCATGCGGGTCGAGGAAGACTTGGTTCAAAAGAAGCAACTGACGGCGGAGGAGAAGGTGGTCAGCGTTCCCGCCCCGTTGCCGGGTGACCTGGCGAGTCGAGCCCGTGGTCTTGCCGGCTTGCCGTGCGTCATCATCGCGGGATGGACGACGGCCAACCCGACCATTTATCGAGCCGGGTTGGCATTCCAGGCCATCATTCCGCGAACGTCCCGTTTTCTGGTCAGGCGTTCACGCGGGGACTGACGTAACGCTTGCCGCATTTCTCGCAGTAGCTGCAGGGCACCGCTTCCCGTGCCAGTCGCCACACGTGGTCGCAATTGCCGCTAGGCCGCGTTTTTTCCAACCCGCATTTGGGACAGGCGTTGGGGGGAAACCCACCCAGAGCTTCCCCGAAACGATGCTCGCAACCATTGTCTAGCCGCCTGCGAGCCTCTTCCGCTCGCCTCGCGCGTTCCGTGTCACTCTGTGCCTTAATGCTCTTCACATGCCGTCCCAGCACCCAATCGTGGTAAAACGCCGTAATGATCGACCAGCAAAAGTAGACGATGCCCGCCAAGACACCGAAGATTATGACCCCTAAAAAAAAGTATGTCCTCATCTCAGCCCTTCACTCGGATCCGCGACGTTCCGGTTACTCATAAGTTTCCAATTTCGCGTCCATTTGCTGAATGCCTAGTGACGGCTCGTGATTTCGACATCCTGCGCGTTGCCGCTGGACCACGCAAGGCAAATGCGCGATTGATCATTGACACCAGTATTGTTGGCCGTTGTGATAACCTTTCAGGTAACCGTTCATGGGTGCCGCTACACGGCCTGGATACGCAAGGCCCGCATGGATGCCACGGGCTTGTCCCGTGGTGGTTCACGCTCGCCGCTACAAGCCGTCAAACACACCCCTCCTGGCCGTCGGTAGCGTGGAACGTAACGGACCACGGCACAAGCCCGTGGCATTTGCACCTCGAAAAGCCTTTCCTCTAATATGGGCAACGGCCGTGCGAACGTCCGCGGGATATCAGTGTCTTGCCCGTGAACGGTTACCCTTTCAGCTTCCGTGCCTCTGTATCCGTTTATCCGCATACAGCACGCGAATCGGCCGAGGCCCCCGTGATGAGATTATCTCATGGGTGAACAAGAAAGACTTTTCAGCTAGTGCCATCTCCACGCCAACCATATCAGGCAGCTTAACGCGATGCGTCAGTATGATCAAGTCACGCCGCCAGTCATGAATCGGCGCGGGCCCCGTGCCCCGCCGCCCCGTTGCGGTGTTGGAAAAGCTCTGCTTCACTATGGGGAATGCGATTTACGCCATTGCCGTAGGGTCTTGCGGCGGGAACGGGAACCGGTGAGCGCTGCCCGCCCGCTGGTCGGACCGGCGGCGACGATTTTTTTGCGACGTACAGATAGCTGTAAACACCACCATGCAAAGCACCTTGAAAGGCGGATCATGTACCGACCCTCTCGATCACGTCATCGAAGCGAGTTGATGGTCATGGCAGTTGTTTTGAGTTTCCTGAGCATTTCGCGCCAAGCATCACGGGCCCAAATGATTGTAGCTCATCGTGGCGCCTCCCACGCGGCACCTGAAAACACGTTGGCGGCGTTCAACCTGGCGTGGGAACGGGGCGCCGATGCGATTGAAGGCGACTTCTACTTGACCGCTGATGAACATATCGTGGCAATCCACGACGACAACACGAAACGCACGTCCGACGCGGAACTTCAAGTGGCTGACAGCACGCTGCGACAACTCCGGCAACTCGACGTGGGCCGGTGGAAGTCACGCCGCCACGGCGGCGAACGCATCCCGACGCTTGAAGAGGTACTGAATACCGTTCCCGACGGCAAGAAGCTCTTCATCGAGATCAAGTGCGGGCCGGAAATCGTCCCTCACTTGAAGGATGTACTATCCCACGCCACCCTGGAACCGTCGCAAACCATCGTCATTTCATTTCAGCAAGCCGTTGTCTCCGCCGTCAAGCGACGGATACCCCACATCAAAGTGTTCTGGCTCACCGGATACAAGCAAGACAAATCCACCGGAAACTGGTCCCCTCCGCTCGACGAGATCCTGGCGACCCTGCGGCGTACCGGCGCCGATGGTCTCGACACGCAAGCGAACCCGTCCGTCGTGGACGCCGAATTCGTTCAGGCCATCCGAAAACACGGATACGAGCTACACGCTTGGACGATCGACGATCCCAACGTGGCTCGATACTACCAGCGTTTGGGCGTCGATTCGATCACGACCAACCGCCCTTTATACATTCGGAAACAGCTGAGTCGCTAATATCCAGGCGGAAAGCTGCCCGACGCAAGCCGTTTTCCCGTTGGTCGGACTCGCGGCGGAGAAAGTCATCCGCGACCGGTATCGTTGGATGCCCGGAAAGACAATGCCTGGTATTCCACCCCGTGAGCAGGATCCAGTTGATCAAGAGTCTCAGGCAGGTTGAATCTTGGCGGTGGCAAAAGACGGCGAAGACCACGCATTTCGAGAAAGGGACGGGACGATGCAGCGGCCGTGAAACGCCTGGCGCGACCCGCGACGTGCGTTGCCCGCGTGAGGATGGCGGCCCCTCTCCTGGATGATCACGTGTGGTGATCACCTGGGTCGCGTTGATCTCACGTGGTCGCGCCGCCGTTCTCGCAAGGTGCCTGATTCGTTTTCGTTTCCAATGATGCCACGAGGTTCAGTCGACGCACGTGGCGTTCGGCTTGGCTGAATTCGGCGGCCAGAAACGCTTGGACCAGCTCCCGAGCCACTGCCGAACCGATCGTCCTTCCCCCAATGCAAAGAACATTCATGTGATCGTCTTCAACGCCTTGGTGAGCGGAGAAGTGATCGTGGATCAGGGCTGCTCGTACCCCCGCCACCTTGTTGGCACAAATTGACGCCCCCACGCCACTGCCGCAAATCGCCACCGCCCGGTCCACCTCGCCCGAGGCCACCGCGCGAGCGAGCGGAATGACGAACTCAGGGTAATCGTCGCACGGGACCAGGTCGAATGGACCGAAATCGACCACGTCGTGTCCTTGGGCCTGGATCCCCACCGCCAGCTCGCTCTTGAGTTGGTACCCCCCATGATCCGCCGCAAGTCCTACTCGCATGTCATCATCTCCAGGACCAACATCATCTCCAGGACCAACATCACTGCCGTTAGGCGTTAACTTGTTGCCGATATCCGTTCGAGACGCGTCATCTCGTCCCATTCTGGATCGTCACCGAACATGCCGAATCTCGCATCCGGCCTCGCCCCCACCCTGGGGTGAGGATAAAACTCCAAGTCCTTGTAACCCATTTTGTTGCGTCTTGCATCCTGGCCCGTGGCGAATCAAGGACCCATGGGACCGAAAGGACCAAAGGGAACACGGGAGGCCGGCGCACTCTGGAAAGAAAAGCCGCGCAACAGCCGCGAGGGACACCTCGTGGTCCCAGTCTGCCTAAATTCGGAGGGTTTCATCAGCCTACTCCGGCCGTCCCCCCTCCCTGCAGAGAGAGGGGACGTAATCAGTTTTCGGAGGCGCGCCAGCGCAGGTAAGCATCGAGGAACCCGTCGATGTCGCCATCGAGCACTCGCTGAAAGTTGCCGACGGCATGGCCGGTGCGAGCGTCTTTGACGCGCTGATCGGGGTGGAGAAAGTAGTTGCGGATCTGCGACCCGAACCCCACGCGGGATTTGTCCTTGTACTTCCGAGCTTGTTCAGCCTCCCGTTTCTCTTCCTCCAATCGGGCCAAGCGGGAACGCAGCATCTTCCAGGCCGCGGCCCGGTTCTTGTGCTGGCTGCGTTCGTTTTGGCACTGGACCACGATCCCGCTCGGGTCGTGAGTCAGTCGAATCGCGCTATCGGTCTTGTTGACATGCTGCCCCCCTGCTCCACTGGCTCGAAACGTGTCCACCCGGACGTCACTTTCATCAATTTCGACATTGGCCGCGTCGGAGATTTCCGGCGAGACGTCGACCGCCGCAAAGCTCGTCTGCCGCTTTCCCTCCGCATTGAAGGGGCTGATGCGCACGAGCCGATGGATTCCCGTTTCACCGCGCAGGTAGCCGTAGGCCATCGGGCCGCGGATGGCGATGGTGGCACTATTGATGCCCGCCTCGTCGTTGTCCTGGCGGTCCAGCAAGGCCACGCTGTATTCTTTCCGCTGCGCCCACTGGGTGTACATCCGCAGCACCATTTCGGCCCAGTCATTGGCATCGGTCCCCCCGTCCCGCGCATTGATCGTCAGGATCGCCCCCGCATTGTCATTGGGGCCGTGGAGCAGGGCTTTCAATTCCAACTCGTCGACGACCGCCTCCAGACGGCGCACCTCCCCCTCCACCTCCGCCGCCATCGACTCATCTTCATCGGCCAGCTCCAGCAATGCCGTCAGATCTTCGGCGGATTGGGAAGCCTCCTCAAGGGGGGCCAGGAGCGCTTTGAGCGACTTCAGTTCCCTCACCACCTCCTGGGCCGCCTCCTGGTTGTCCCAGAAATCCTGGGCCGCCATTCGCTGCTCGATTTCCGCAATCCGTTTCTGTCGGCCAGCACAGTCAAAGACTATCTCGCAGCTTGACGATCCGATCCTGAATCCGCTCGGCCAGTTCAACAATTTCCAAATCCATGAGGGCTTAATCCTTTACGCGTAGGTGGCGGTATCGAAATTGACAAGCCATAACACAAAGACAGAGGCGGGTTGTCCTGTTTCGCCCCGGTTCAGGGCTCTCAGGCTAAGAGCCCAGACGTGCGCCAGCTGGGCAACGAGGTTCCGAATCGCTTGTTTGACCGGGGACGGCCTCGCCAATTTCCGGCCCAGCGCATACAGTGCGGGCGCTGGCGAAGTCCGGGAATTGGCCCCAGGGACCATTCGGGCCGCACAACAGGCTCTCTATCGAATACTAACGTCTAGCATACCATTAAGGGAAGAGGCGAAACAAACCCCGCGGACGGAGCTCGGCGGTGGGCATATATTTCAGGCGGTTGGATTTTTCCGGGTGGAAAGCTGCCCGACGCAAACCGTCCTCCCGTTGGTCGGACTCGCGGCGGAGAAAGTCATCCGCGACCGGTGTAGAAACCGGTACCCGTTTCGTCGCGTGGAATAGTGGAATAGTGGAATAGTGGAATAAGCGA
>JBNJEM010000176.1:0-12094 GCA_051745935.1 Planctomycetota bacterium | reverse complement strand
GGAGGTACGCGATCATGATCAAAGCGACAGTCAAGGGCGGACGTCTGGAAGTCGAGGTGCCAGCGGATTGGCCCGATGGCACCGAGGTCGAAGTCTGCCCGCTTGCGACAGGAGTTCAGGACGACGCCGGAATGATGTCAGGTGAGGAAATCGCTCGGACGATCGCGGCCATGGACCTTGTGGAGGCAATGGAAATCACCGCTACGGAACGGGCCGCCTGGGAAGCCGAGCGTGCGGGCCGCACTCGATGTGAGAAGGCACGATTTGCAGAGCATGCCGAAAGCCTGCGGAGGATATGGGAGTGACACGGTTCCTGTTGGACACCAACATGGCCGGCCATTACATCAACCGGCGGCAAGGCGTCTTCGACCGAGCCCGCATCGAAGTCGCTAACGGGAATCCCCTTGGCATTGGCGTACCCGTCCTGGCCGAACTCGTTGCAGGCATCGAACACAGCAGCAGCCGCGACCGCAACATGAAACGACTGAAGACGATGCTCGCATCACTGAGGCTTTGGCCATTCGACTCGTCCGCCGCCTTCGAGTACGGCCGCATCTACGCCGAGTTGGCGTGCCTCGGTCGCCCCATTGGCGTCGTGGACATGATGATCGCCGCCATCGCGATGACGCTGGGTAACTGCAAGGTCGTGTCCAGCGACAGTGATCTCCTGGCTGTTCCAGGATTGAAACTCGAAGACTGGCGATCGTAAGACACGACAGGGCAGCAACAAGAAACGAAGACACACAGGTTTTGCGAGGTCGGAGGGGGCTGGTTTGGGGGGAGAGCGGGGTTGCGGGGGGCTGGTGCCGGGCGTGTGAGCGTGAGATGGGGAGGAAAAGGGGGCAGGCCTGAATGGCACTGTCGTGTGGCCAAATCGACGTTAAGTAGCGGCGGCCGCGGAGGTTACGGCGTCGGAGGTCGAAGCCCGCCGTTGGCGGGGTCGGCGCAAAAAATGCCCGTCGACATCGAGCCCATTTTTTAATATATTTCAGGCGGTTGGATTTTTCCGGGTGGAAGGCTGCCCGACGCAAGCCGTCCTCCCGTTGGTCGGACTCGCGGCGGAGAAAGTCATCCGCGACCGGTATATATTTGGGCTCCGTCGGGAAAACTTTTTTGATCTTGCAGGATAGGCCCTCCTTGACCTATATAGTCCTGCAACGTGAGGCCCTCCTTGAGAAGCCGTTGCTTGAAACGGTCAAGCAGGGCCTTGCCATGTCATACTAAGAAGCCATAAAAAACCACTCAGGTCTCCTTGCCACCAGGGACTTTTAGGAGCGGGAACCAAGTGTTCTTACCGGCTGTAGAATAGTGCCGGTTCCGTCCAGTCCTTTCATGTCGTCCGTCCCTTGTTCTTTCAAGCGGCTGGACTGCCTTACTCGGACATTCTCCCCGAGCAAACCATCCAACAGGCGTTCGCGGACAACGACGCCGAGTTTGGTCAGGGCGAGGGTGCCGTCTACACGCCCGAGTTGACGCCACGGTGAACCAAAACCTGTTCCTGGATTTAGCCAAAAACAAACTGGAATCGATCGCCAGTCGACGAGTTGGCCATCGTCCGAACCGAGTGGAACCGCGAGCCATCAAACGGCGACCAAAATCACGGAAGTTAATGACGAAACCTCGCGAGGAGGCGCGTCGGGAATTGATATCCGGATCGTCCGCGGCTTAAGCGTCCAGGGCCGCGGACATCCCCGAAACTTTGCATGGAGGACCCCCCCGCCGGTCGTTTTCGATCGACGTGGCGTCGACCCCATAAGCGGCGCGGTACCGGAGGTGCGCGCTGATTGCAGTCACTCGTATGTTATAACAATATCATGTCACATGCCTCCGTGCCGTTCATTCGCCACTACAAATACCCCCCTCCGGCAACGCCTCGCGCTCGCCGTAAACTCGCCCGCCACAAGACTTTGAACATAACAGTGCCATTCGTTCCTGACACCTTTTCGCCACCCCGGAGGCCAGGGGCACGGCAAGGCGCTCGCCAAGCCGCGGCTCACGTCCGTCAATCAGCCGCGTCGGACGCGCCACCCGGCCATCGTCGAGGTCGGAAACAGGACGAATCCACTTGCCACTCCGCGGCTCGATGCCAGCGATGCAGCGCCCGCCGTGCTTTCGGGAGTTGACCAGACAGATAAACTCGGTTACAGATGACATAAGTCCAACCCCGAAAATTTGTCGCCGAGATATTCGCCCACAAGCCGCCGGTGGCAATATTCGGCCGTGGGTTCGGAACAGAGCAGACAGGCCTGATCGAGCAGCTCCGGTTCAAGTGCCGTCTCGATTCGGCGCTGTTGCATCAAGGCCTTGAAGTCTTCCTCGAACCGCTCCCACGTGCCTTTGTGCTTCTTGTAGGCTTCGAGGATCTCGGGGGTCGGGGCCAGGTCGGGACGGTGGACATAGTCGATGGCGCATATCTCGCGCAGGAAATAGATCAGGTCATCGCGTTTGGCGAACGCGGCGAGTTGCGAGGTGTTGTTGAGACGGATGTCGATAATCCGTCTAACCCCCGCGGCGCCGAGAGCCGTGAAGAACTCCTCGGCGCTCTTCTTCGTGAAGCCAATCGTAAAGAGTTTCATTTCATGGTCTCCGGCTGGGGTTCATCGCCGGCACCGGGCAAGTTGAGCGATCAGTTCGGGCACGACTTATCCCGGCTCGGCAAACCAGTCTCGGACTGGTAGGTCTGCATCGACTGGAACGGCACGTCCATCCGTTGCCACGGCCAGAATGCGACGATCCGGCGACTTCACGCGCCAAGCGTCGGCTACACCTTCCGCCGAATCCCAACAAGAGCACGTCCCCATATCCGAGCCAACCCGAGACGCAACGGCGCCCGCCAAATGCCTCGCGTAAACGAGCGATCAAGACTGCGGAGGATGCTTTCACTGCCTTCCGTCAACCGTGTCACTGAGGCCGAAACGTCGCGGATAACCGGGCCGCCGCCAAGAGACAATGGTTCCAAAACCGGCGTGATCGGCGGCTCCGGTGGATGCGCTGGTTATCCGTTGTGTCCCATCATCCTGTCCGGTGATGCTCACGCACCTCCGTCTCAAGGCGGCCTTTGAGGCGGTCGTTTTCCGTGTCCAATTCGTAGTCCATTTGAAGGCCCAGCCAGAATTCCGGGGATGTGCCGAAAAAACGGCCAAGACGAAGTGCCGTATCCGCGGTCACGCGCCGAGCACCATGCACGATTTCATTGATCCGTCGCGGGGGGACGCCGATCCCACGTGCCAAGGCGCTTTGACTCAGTTCCATCGGGAGGAGGAACTCTTCAAGCAAAACCTCGCCGGGATGAAGAGGATCCAGTTTCTTAGCCATCTTTCACCTCCTAATGACAGTCCACTATCTCGACCTCGAATGCGTCGCCGGATCGCCATGCGAAGCAGATTCTGAATTGATCGTTCACGCGGACGCTGTATTGCCCTTTCCGGTCTCCTTTGAGCGATTCCAAGCGGTTGCCTGGTGGCACTCTCAGGTCCCGCAGCGTCCGCGCACGATGAAGCATCCGCAGTTTCCGGAACGTCACACGATGCACTCTCTGGGGAAAACGTTTCGGCCGCTGACGATGAAACAGCCGCTCAGTATCGGGACAGGCGAAACTCTGAATCATTCGGGAATGATATAGCGCATAGCGTTACGCGTCAAGACGAGATTGAGCGACCGAGAGGAGGGCTGCGCTGGGGTGGGGTGAGGAGAACTTTAAGTCCTTGTAGCCCGTTTTGTTGCGCCTTTCGTCCTTGGCTGCATCGAATCAAGGACCTGAGGGACCGAAAGGACCAAAGGGAATCCGGCGGACGGGACTCCCGGGTGGAAAAAGCCGCGTGGCTTCTTCCGTTTCTTCATCCGTGGACCTATTATGGCCCCCGGAGCACCACCGACGATCGTTACGCCGTGGGTGGGGAGATGTCCAGTGTTTGAAACGAGGAGGCACTCGCCAAAGTGTCATACGCTCACGGGACCGGGAAAAGCCAGCCGGATTGCCAGAGCTCGATTTCCGAGGTCGGATGAGTGAGGTAGGTGTGCGGGAAACGCCGGCGTTCAAAGTGAAATTTCTGCAGTAGCCGGGTTTCCCGGGGACGGTAATGCAGCTTGCTGCCCGCGCTCCATACAAACGGCCGGTTGGCTGGGACCGTGTCATATGAGCGTCTCTCTCGCGACCATCTAATGTCCACGGGAAGCCCTTCGGGGAAATAACGGAAAGCCTCGCCGGTGAACGGATCAACGGGCAGCGATTCCAACACATCACCTTCTAATGCTTCCAGGGTCCGCGGCAGTTCCCCGTGCTCCAGTTTCCAGGCCAACAAGGCCAGGATCAGACGGGTGGCTCGCCGCTCGGTTTCCATCTCCATCAACCCCCGGATTTGCGCGTCCGCAAACGGTTTGTAGAACTCCGTGATGGGAAAAGTAAGGCTTTCCACGTCATCGTTCCATGCCATATGGGGGCGCCAAGGTTGCTGATCCGGGTAATGACAGCGGCGATTATTCTCCACACACTCGGCGGCCTCTCGCCATCTCCTTAACTGCTCAGCCGTGATCCGGTTCAAGACCCGCACCGCTCGGGCCCGCTCCCAAGGCAAACATCTGGACCATAGATAGGTCTGGAACGCCTCGCGTTCCGAGAGCAGTTTCACGGCAATCAAGTCGGCCAGGGCTTCTTGATCGGCGTGGACCGCGCGCCGCGCGAAGAGGTAGCGATTCTTGATGGCCGTGTCGCGGGGTGGAATCCCGTCGTTGATGGCGTCGATTCGCTTTAGCGACTCCGAGACGCTGGCCGCGGTTTGTTCCGGGTGGGCGGCCCACCTCCTCATCGCGTAATGGACTTTCCTTTCCAAGCGATCTATATGCTCCTGCATTCGATTTCGCTCGCGCAAGTGGCGAGAGACGCGCAACGCGGCCAAGCAGTATTCCAATGCCTTGTCGAGTTGCCCCGCCTGACGGAGAATCTCTCCCGCGACTCTCAATTTATGCCCCATCACAGCAGCATGACCTGCGGCACTGGAGCGAAACAAATTCGACGCGAAAAAGTCGGCGTCAGCTCGTCGGCTCGCCTTGAGCGCCAACTCCAGCGCCGCTCGGTGCTTCTCCACCCATTCCAGATCCAGATCCCTCAGTTCCGGCGGCGGCTCCGAGCCTGCTCGATCCGCATTGGAATCGTTCTGAGCCGTTGACGATTCTTCCTCGGGCGGCATGTTCCGCTTCACGTCGTACAGCGCCCAGGCCCGTTCGTACATCCTCACTGTAACGCGTTCCTCCGCCGTGGCCGGACGCGCATACTGCCGGGGCGAAAAGCCGGGTGACACCAACGGCACACTGAAAACGCGGTAGGTGGAAGCCGCGATCAGCAAGGCAACCGTGGGCAGCCCGAGCACCACTCCCGGTGCCAGCCAGGCTCGCCATGTGTTGCGCTCCAGCAACGCTCCGCGGGTCCGTAGCCAACCGGTGAGCAGAAACATAAACGGAATCGGCAGCACCGACCAGATCCAGGGAACCTCGGTGTAAAGCATGAACCCGCCCCATGCGAGCACCAAGCCACTCAGTAGGAAGCTGAGAAAACCGGCCAGTACACCGCTGCGAAACAGCAACGAGCAGAGTTGACCCGCGGTGTACGCCAACATAATGCCCACGCTAGCTAAGACGCAGACCCCGAACGTTAAAGCGAGGTGCGAGAGCCACCACTGGCTTTCCCCGTCTGGCATGGCATGGTCAACGATGTGGCGAGTCAAGGGTGAATGCAGCACCGCGGGCCATAGAAAGACAGCGGCGAGCAACAGTTCCCAGAGCGCCAGCGGTAAGATCCACACCAGCTGACGGCTAAGCCAGAACAACGAGGGTCGCACGCCTCGCTCCACCAGGAATCGGTGTCCGCCATGCCGCCAGTCGCTCCAAAAGACGCTCACGCCGGCGAGCGGGACGAGCACGATCGTGATCCCTTGCAGGAGTACCATGATATCCGTGCGTCCGTGAACAGTGAACATCATGTGTCTGGGATCGATCAGGGAATGGCGGCCCCTGAGCAAGACCGCCCCGGAAACGACCAACACAACAATGAGCAGCCCCAGCACGAGAAACATCCCCGCGGACTGGCGCCACTGTTGCCAAACCAGTCTGCCGAACTCACCGCCGCTTTGTGATGTCGAAAGGACTGCCTTCCTTTCCGTGCGACGGGCCACCTTCCCGCGCGATGTTCCGAAGACGCCCTCCGGACGTTCTTCTCTTTCGCGCAGCCACCGCGCGCCCAAGCAGACATCGATCACCGCGATCACGACCACGACGGCGAATCGCAGAGGAATTGCCTGAATGTACGGTTCGGCGTGCAGTGTGAAGTAATGAGGCGTGACGGCGGAGGCCGCCGCGTGCATGCCAAATGAGCCGGCGGCGATTCCTAATACCGCCGCCGTGAGCGGGCGGTGCAGCAAAAGGGAAAAAAACACGCTCCACACAAACAGCTCCGTGGCGGCGGTGCTCCACAAGGCCCAAGCGCCGAGATGCTCGGGCGTGGGAGGAAGCCTGCCGCCGGTTACCGCCACCGCGCCGAGGCAGAGCACGCCCGTCATGAGTGCCGTGCTCGCTACGGCGAAGGCCACCTTGGCAAAAAACACGGGCCGCCAGGAAACTGGAAGCGCCTGCTGGAACTGGAAGGTACCGGATTCGTGCTCCGCCGCGAACAGGGTTCCTCCACACCCGGCGGCATAGAACGCCGGCAGGGCCAGGGCCAGTCGGAAGATCCACTGCACGCTTTGCGCCTCGCCGGAAGCCGAAAACGAGGGGATCCACAGCATCGCCGCCGTCAACACCACCCAGCAGATCCAAAACGCTCGCTGCGTGCGGTACTCTTTCCAGAAGACTCGCCAGAAGACCGCGCTATTCATGAGGGACCTCCTCCGGCCGCTCGCCCGGCTGCATGTAGGCCACGAAAATCTCCTCCAGGCTGGGACGCCACACCTCCAGCTCGCCCACCGCCGCATGACCGCGCAGCGTCGGCAATTGATCGTCGGGCATGTCTCGCACCAGCAGCATCCACTGACGTCCCCGCCGCTGGTCACTGAGGATCTCGCCACTCGGCGTTTCGGGCGGCGACACACCATCGCGAAGCGTCACGATCACCTGGCGGATACGGTCCTTCAACTGCTCGAGCGGTTCCACAAGCACGAGCTGTCCATGCCGCAGGATGGCCACCACGTCCGAGACGCGTTCCACCTCGTCAATCTGGTGACTGGAAAGAAACACGGTCTTGCCACTTGCCGCCCGGTCGACCATGCTCTCTAGAAACTCCCGGCGAACGAGGATGTCCAAACCCGACGTGGGCTCGTCGAGCACCAGCAATTCCGGATCATGAGCTAGAGCGAGCGACAGGCACACTTTCGCTCGCATGCCTTTTGATAACGTTGTGATTTTGCGTGTCGGCGGAAGCCCAAAGTCGCGGACCAGACGCCGATAGTTAGACAAATACCCGTCACCGTAGAAACCGGCGGCAAACCAACCGATCTCCTTCACGCTCATCCAGTCGTACAGCGTGGGGCGTTCCGCCACGTAGCCCACGCGGCGGCGGATGACGCGGCCCTGCCGGCTGCTCGGCATGCCCAGCACATGGGCCTGGCCCGAGTTCGCTTCGGCCAGCCCGAGCATGATCCGGATGGCGGTCGTTTTGCCGGCCCCGTTTTCTCCCAGCAACCCGAAAACCACGCCGGGAGGAACTTCCAGCGAGACCTCGTTCAAGACAACGTCGGAACCGTAGCGTTTGGAGAGTGCATCGAGCCGGATCACCGGTTCCATCGTCAGGCCTCCTCTTTTTCGGTATGTTCGATGGCGGTCAGTTCCTCGTCCACTAGTTGGCGGATCCGCGCCGGGTCGAGGCGACTCTGGTGGGCTTCGTCAAAGACTTGGCGGAGCCGATCGCGGATCAGCGTGACCCGTTGCTTGCGGCAACGCTCATCAGCGCCTGCCGCGACGCACAGCCCAGTGCCGCGGACGGTTTCAAGAACGCCGTCCGCTTGCAGCTGCCGGTAGGCACGAGCCACGGTGTTGGGGTTAATGGTCAGGCCGCGGGCCACCTCGCGAACCGAGGGCAGCATTTCGCCCGGTTTGACCACTTGGCTGGCGACGGCGAATTTGACTTGGCGGACGACCTGATCATAGATGGCCAGGTCCGCCGACGGATCAATATGCAAGAACATCGCTTGTCCCCTGTACTATCTAACTAGTACAGTAGTCGCGACCAGTGCGGCTGTCAAGAGGCAAAGTCGGGCCAAAAACGAAAAATAGCCGTTCACGGTAAATATCAAGGAAACTGCTGATATCCGCTAATGAACGCTGATATACGGCAACTTCGAAGCTGAATTCCGACCACGCTGTCCGCCGGTGGAGTGAAGGCGTCAATAACAGCGGTACGTAAGTCCCCTGAAATCGGCGACTGGCTAAACCCCTCGAGGTTCACCCTTACCAGTGCAAGTCCCAAACGAGTGCTACTGTCTGGTTACTCCAGTTCCTTGCCGGTGGGAGGCCGGTGACGTTCAATTTGCGCCTTGAAGTCGCCCAGGCTATGCCAATACAAGCGCCGGTTGAGATCGACTTCGGTCACGGCGACGGTCCCCCACTCCTTGGCTTGTGCCAATGGTTGGCCATCGTGACCATGGATAGCCGAGATTGTCCAATCACTGGAAACATCGGTGTAGGTGCTGCTGACCACGTACACATGGTTTTCGCAGGCCCGCGCCGCCGCCAATAACGGATTGCATCCCCATACGGGCCAGGCGATAACCTCCGCGCCCCGCTTGCTCAACTCGCGAGCCACTTCCGGAAAAAAGCCATCGTAGCAGATCATCATACCGACTTTGCCAAACCGCGTGTCGAAGACCGGATAGTCGTCGCCTGGTGCCACCCCGCCTTCGACTTCGCCGCGAGGCAGGGACATTTTGCGGTATTTTCCCACCATCTCTCCGTCCGGTCCGATCAGTGCCGCCACGTTATAGACCAGATGGCCGTCCCGTTCCAGCAGCCCAGCCACAATGTACAGATCATGGCGTTTGGCCAACTGTCCGAAGTACTCCGTGGAAGGCCCCGGAACCGGCTCGGCGCAATCGGCATACGTCGACCCGCTCCCGTAGAACGTCAAACACTCTGGAAGCACCACCAGATCGGCATTCCGCCGGGCCGCGTCATCGATCAACGGCGCGAATAGCTCACACTTCTCGCGAGGTGTCTTTCCTTCCCTTGGACGATAATGAACCGTGGCCAGGCGTACGAGCCGCGGGCCGGGCGGCGAGCATTCGGCGAAGGACACGTCAGTCCATTCCACGCGTCCAGCTGGTGCCCAGCGGTAGGAGAGTTCCACGATGGCCTCGGTTGCCGAGGGCGGAGCGACGTAGGTCCCGGAAAGCTCCGTCCAGCCCTGTTCATTGACGCCCTTGTCGGCCGGAAACTCCGGCTCGGCCCGCGGCCGCGTGCCGGGGCGATACGAGGCATGAGTCGCCTCGGCGCGCCGTACGGGTTTACCCTGTTCATTGCGCCACAGGATTCGTGCCACGGCCGCGCGCCTGGGTATCTTAATCTCGCTGGTCTTGACAAGGGCGCGGAACTTGTAGTGCCGCCCACCTTCCACCTCGAAGCTCTTTTCCCACCATCCGAACAGGCCCTCGCGCTCATCGGCCTGAATCATGAAACTGCCGCGCTGGTTGGGGCCGCCCTTGGAAAGATAGATGAATTCGGGACGAATCTCCTGTCGCGGTGATTTCCTGGCCCAGCCTTGCGGCGCGGCTTGCTCCTGGCCAGCGGCGCCCCCGTCGAGGCTCGCCACACTCCACATCATACCGGCTAGCAATAAGCAACGGACTCGGCTTACTCTTCTGTCATGCATCGGTTCATTTCCCGTTCAGTCTCGTGAGTACTGGAATCCTCGCACTCACCGTGTCCACACGGAGTGTCGACGACGGCGGCCGGCGTGTCAACGTTCCGGCCCGTGGTTTCCCCATTTGGAAAAATGCGTGGCGGAGTCATGGCGAGCAAGCATGCTGCTCAAAGCGTGGTATATACGCCAGTAATTCCTTGACCGCTGCTTAGTTGCACGGCGCCACTTTCCGGCCGGCCCCGTGCGGGCGAGGCCAAAACTTTCGATCGTAACGCTTTGCGTTCATCGGTCGAACCAAACTGGCCCTGTCGAATTAGACCCTGTCGAATTAGACCGCCAAACACCAAACACCGCCCGGATCAACGACTTCGCGCTATCCGAACCGCTGGGCGCTCCGCCGTCTCTCTACCCTAACGTTGCAAAGAATATATGTAGGACGGGTCTCCAGGCCCGTCTTTTCAAGTACGAAATCGTACTTGATCTGGTGTCCGCGGATCTCACGAAATGTGAGATCTTCAAACAACCGCAAAAAGACATTTATGCGCTGTAAAAGACGGGCCTGGAGACCCGTCCTACGCCGTCTTTATGCAACAATAGGGTCTAGTGTGTAAATCGCAGCATCACTTCATGCCAGGACAGACACTACCGATTGGAGCGCCCGTGGGGGTTTGCTGGTCAAGCGACATTGCCACGAACAGGCGAATGGAATTCCGTTGGTCCTTTGCCGGTTTCACGTCGCTATATCCGCACGTTGCCTACGAAATCGAGCTCATACATCCGCGCGAAGGCTCGCCAACGTCGGGCTTCGCTCGGCGTTCCACAGAACAAGATGGGATGAGATCCCGGATAAACGTCCTGCACATCATCGACGTCATCCATTTCAACGAGGACTCGCGTCGCGCAGCCACCCGTGGGAGGCATCGTCGGCGACTCGACGACCTTTCCCGACCAGCAAGTGACACGGCCTGGCCCTGAATGGTATTTGGCCAGCATAACGGGTTCTCCCGGATTCCACTGCACATCCAGCGCTGGCGTCTTTGGCAACTGATGGGTAAACGGCCGCACGAAGAAGTCGGCCTTGGGGCCTTTCGGTCCATGAAGCTTGAGCGTGCAGGTACAGTGGGAACCGTAGTACTGGTTATCCCGCGGGTTGAATCCCGGGTTGTGCAGGAAACCGCCTCGGTCCATAAGCCACCGGCCCAGCATCAGGGTCGAAGTTCCGTCGAAATGGTTCTCGCAGCCGCTGGGGATCAGATTGCCGTTATTCAGGCAAAAGCTAATGCAAGGCTTGCGGTGTTCAAGCATCAAGCATTTAATGGTGATCGCGTCGGCATCATGACGTTCCATCATCCTGTGAACGGTTTGGTGGGCGCGCATGGCGTCCACGAACAAATCGTCCGGGATACCGTCCATGATGCGTGCCGCCCGTTGCTTGAATTGCATCGCTTCCTTTTTCATGTTCTCGTCGGGCTTGATAGAGTCAAACAAATCGTTGTACTCCGCCGCCGGAACACTGATGACATCCATGCCCAGGAAATCCTCTCGGGCTTCACTGGGACGGTCTCCCGCTACCCGCAACATCCGGCTCTGAGAGAGCATCTTTTTCGCGCGGACCGCCCGCAGACCTTCCTCGATTCCATCCCAGTCTTCAATCCCCTGAACGAAGTGCAATCCTTCGGCATGGAACAATTGTTGGTTGGGCTTTTGATGCTGGGCGCCAACCGGCTCATAAACGATGCCCGTGGGAGCCGCTTCCTTGGCGATCTTGTAGGCCGCGCCCGACAAGCTGTTGTAAAAGTTGATCACCAGGACCGCGTCTGGTGTTTCATCCTTTGTGCGAGCGATGAATTCCTCTACCTTTTCTTGCTGCCAGATGGGCTCTGGCGCGAAGGACACTTCGACCCCCAACCGCTCCGCCATCTCCTCGATATGGCGGGTGAACTTCGCCTTCTGTTCTTTGTATTTGAATTGATAGGATGGATACGTAAACCAATTGTGCTTCGACCAACCGTCTTCCATCCGGCCTTCATGGACCACGTCCTTGGGCGGAAACAAGAATACGGCCGCTATTCGGGCCGGTTTTTTCGCTCTCACGGCGTTCTCGGAACCCGCGATCGCGCTGGTTGTAAAAGCCGGCCCCATCAGGATGGCGGGGGTTGCGGCACCACTAACCGCCAAAAAATGCCGCCGGTTCAACCGCGAGCTACCCGAAACCACTTGTTGGTCGATCTCCCGCTTACGTTCTCTCTCTTT
>JBNJEM010000175.1:0-12134 GCA_051745935.1 Planctomycetota bacterium | reverse complement strand
GTAGCGGCGAGCGTGAACCACCACGGGGCAAGCCCGTGGCATCCATCCAGTGTAGCGGCGAGCGTGAACCACCACGGGGCAAGCCCGTGGCATCCATCCGGGCTTTGCGTGTCCAGGCGGTGTAGCGGTACCCGTGAATGGCTACGGATCCGCTAATGGGATCGCCCCCAACAGATACCGGCATTTCTTGATCAGCCGACCCCGTAAAGCCGTCCGTCGAAACCGGGTTGGATCTCGTCGTCCGCATGGTCCATCACCTCGCCCAAATTGGAAAACACCTTGTGAAATCCGGCCACCACCTTCTCATTCAATTCCCGTCCATTGGGCGGGTGAATGGAGTGGACGTTCGTATACGTATCACACAGCATCTTGGCCACGGGAAAATCCGCCACGTCGTACTTGTAGGTCACTCCCTTGGCTTCATTGATCGCCCACGGGTAGCGGTCGCCGATCCCAATCATGCTCTGGAACACGTCCTGGCCCAGCACCGGCATGGTTTGCCATTGCCCGACCAGCACGCCCTCCTTGAACAGGGCTTTCTCCACGGCGATCCGAAAACGGACCGGATCCGAATCAACGCCAGCCGCGCGCGGATCAAACCGAACGGCATAGAACCAGTACACGTGTTTGCAATCGGGTGGGCAAGACGGCGGAATAACGCCCGGGATCCGTGACAGCTCGCCATTCAAATACTCCGCGTTGCGGATGCGCGTGTCGTTGTGTTCGTTCAGGTACTTAAGTTGACCGCGGGCCAAGGCGGCGGGCAATTCCTGGTTGCGATACATGTAACCGAGGATGGATGAGTTATATTTTTGCCGCAGCGTTTTTTCGTCGCACTCATCTCCGAAGTACCGAACGAGATCGCCCTTTTTCAGGATGTCATCGTCATCGGTGACAAACAAGCCGCCTTCGCCGCCACAAAGGTTCTTCAGGTTGTTGAGGCTAAACGCCCCCGCCATCCCGATCGTACCGCACGTCCGCCCCTTGTACATGGCGCCGTGGGCCTGACAGGCGTCCTCGATAACGCACAAATCATGCTTCTTGGCGATCTCCAAGATCGGATCCATATCGGCCGGGCATCCCTGAATATGAACGGGCATGATGGCCTTGGTCCGCTCGGTAATGGCCGCTTCGATCCTGGACGGATCCATGGTGTACGTTTTCGGGTCAATATCGACGAACACGGGAATGGCCATTTGATGAATGACCGAAGACGCCGTGGCTAGAAAGGTATAGGCGGGCACGAGAACCTCGGCGCCCGGTCCGACGTCGGTCGCCGCCAGGGCCATGTGCAAGGCGGCGGTGCCGCTGCAGGTCGTCAAGCAATGCTTCGCGCCAACAAAGTCGGCCCATTCCTTTTCGAGCGCGACGACCTGGTGGCCGGTGCCACCAGCCACGATACCGCTGTCAAGAACCTCGTTGACCAACTGGCGATCATCCTCGGTAATGACCGGCCAGTTCTGGTAATCCTCCCGCTTCAAGATTGGCGTACCACCACTGATAGCGAGCCTTTCGGACATTGGTTTTTCTCCTTTCGAACAGTGGGCGAGCGAGGATCCGCACGGATCGACACCCACGGACGTCAATGTGCCGCGCTACGGCGGTCACGAATCGCCTGAATACAATCGTCGATGGTTGCCGTCAGCTGAGAAGCCTTGGGGCTCGCTCAAGAATAACTTGCGCAATTCACCGTGCCTCCGAATCGTTCGGCACACTGGCTCCGCTCGCGATGCCCATTTTTTGGCGAGGGAAGGCTTCTTGCCGCTCGCTCAGTGTGCCACCCTCGGAAAAACGCCGAAGTTATTTCTGAGCCGTTGCTTGGCAGCGAGAGCACGGCATCGGTGTGGGCTGCAACCCCCAAACAATCAGCATCTGTTCAGCCAGTTACCGCAGCATAGCCGGGACGGGCGGCCCATGACAAGCGGTTCAGCTGGAAGTCCGGTATGAATGACCGAGGATGACTTCGCAATACGCACATGCCGACATCGAGCCGGAAGCCACGAATTACCCAAGCACGAAAGCATTCCGCATATCAAAATCCCGAACTCAAGCCGCTTTACGTTTTGAAAAATCTCGATGCGTCAAGCAGAATCGCCAACATCATCGATGATGGTGGGCCCTGACGCGACATGCTCGTCATTCGAGCTTCGAGCTTCGTGCTTCTCCCAGGGTTCTTCGGGCCTCGTTCCCATGGACGACTGTTGCGAAATCCCGCGCGGTCGTTCAGGGAAGCTCGTGGCCATCCATGCAAGCTCCTGTGTCCAGGCCGTGTAGCGGCACCCGTGAACGGCTAAGCTCCGTGGATTAGGGAAGCTCCTCGATGAACCTCAGAAACCGAGCTTCCAGCATCCCGAGATCTTGGCCGAACACGGTCGTGAATTCCTTGAGCCGTTCGGCGTTGGTGTACGTTTTGAGCGGTTGCCGCGAGGCGGTTTTCTTTAGATATTCCATGTATTTGGCGGGTTCTCGCTCGGACAGGAAGAATGAGAAGGCCCAGGCCTGGGCATACGAAACGGCCGGTGTCCGTCCAAATTCACGGGCTGATTGACTGACAAACGGAGCGAGGCTTTCCTGGGGGCGACGCGGCGCGTATTGGCGAAAGGCTTCGAGTCGGGTCGGATTGACGCGATCTTTCCGATGCGGATGGTAATGAGGATCCCACACACCCGGCGTTTCGAACATCATGGCGAGCCCTTCCGCCACCCATCGGGGCGGCTCGGCGACGCGGCTGTGAATGTGAGTATTGAACGCCAGTTGGTGCGTGGCCTCGTGAATAACCGTTTTGGCATTCATCGACCAGTTCTCGTCCTCCGAGCCACCGCGATCCAGATCATGGATCATGACGCGGTTGGTCCGAGGAGAATAGTACCCCAGGATACCCCGTCCCACACGGCTACCGGATCGGTTGGCGTGCTCCAGGAATTCCTTTCTGGAATGAAAAACGACCGCCACCAGCGGAAACTCCGGCGCCGCGGGGGTCATGCCGCGAACGGTGAAATAGTGGACAAACGAGCGGTACAGAGCATCGAATCGGCGCGGCCAGCGGTCCGCTTCGCCACGCGGGTGCACGACCAGATAGTTTCCCGTTCCGGACACTTCAAAGTCCCGTCCGAATTCCTTCAGGAGCTGCCCTCGCATGTCCTGTTGTGACCAAGGGCGAAAGTGGGGTGAGACCTGTTGAAACTGGTTGGGCTCGGTGGGGGCGAAATCCAGCAAGAAACCATTACGAGCCAGAAACAATACCCGCGAGCTATTCCAGGAGACAGGCGTTCCTTGGAATGACTCGCCATTCAACGTCAATTCGATCGTCACGCCCTCCGTTGCCCAAAGCGGGACCGACAGCGGTCCTAGTAACAAGCCGAAGGCTAGAAGCGTTGAACCGCATGACCGGTGGCATGAGCGTGACAATCTGGCTAACCTGTTCATTCGCAACACCTACAATCCAGGTAACACTTTAGCCGTCTGAAGTAGAATCCTAGCTTCGTGATCACAAATCCCTTATGACGTACCCCGCCAAACCGCAAGGCCAGAGTCCGCTCGTCCATGCGTTGGAATCGGCAGGGATCATGACGGCGGACGGCGGCCTGCGCGCTCCACAGGGCCGTTTTCCAACCCTCAATGCCTGGAAGAGCCTTACTTCAGTTCGCTAAAAAGTTACCAATCCAGAAGGATGTGGAAAACACGGTCCATCCCACCCGCGGTCGCGATATCCCGACTTCGGGCCCGCTGCCGTCCGTATATTTCAGGCGGTTGGATTTTTCCGGGTGGAACGCTGCCCGACGCAAGCCGTCCTCCCGTTGGTCGGACTCGCGGCGGAGAACGTCATCCGCGACCGGTATAATTGCCCCAGCTGATCCGCCCCTTCAAGAAGCCATGGCAAAACCACTCAGGTTTCGTCTCGTTCAGGGACTCTTGGGAGCGGAGACCACGTTTTATTACCGGCTGTAAAACACTAGGCCATCATGGCTGAGTTACAATTGAGTGTTGCAAACACGCGTTCCGTCCCCGTACGTCATCGGCGTGGCGTTGGCTTTTCGGCTTCCGGGGCTGGCGAGGCTAGTTCATGCGGGGCGCGAGGTGACAAACAAATTCGAGTGGCAATGGAGAAACTGATAATGCGAATTGCGGCAATGGGACTAATCATTGGTTTGGTGACGATTTCTGCGGCGGCTGCTGGACAACGGATGACCCCGGAACGTCTGTGGCAGCTCGACCGATTGGGCAGCACTTGCCTGGACTCGGAGGGGAATCTGGTCGCCTACGTGGCGCGGGAATACGACTGGAAAAAGAACGAGGGTACGGCGAGCATTCACCTGTTCGACTTGAATCAGAAACGCGATTGGGTCGTGGCTCGCAATCTCGAGAGCGCCGGTTCGTTGCAGTTTGTTGACGTGCAACGGGGTTGGCGATTGCTTTACGTGGGACGGCCCGCGAAGGAAAAAGGGAAAAAAGACAAGGAAAAGGAAGAAGCGGCGAAGCCCCAAGTGTGGTCGGTCGACCACCAACGACGTTCACCGGTACGGGTAACCGACATGCCCGAGGGCGTGGGGCATCTGAAAGTGTCGCCCCAAGGAACCCACATTGCCTTCACGTCCGAAGTCAAGATGGACACGACAGTCAACGAAATCCACGAAGATCTTCCGGACGCCGACGCGCGGATTATTGATTCGTTGATGTACCGGCATTGGAACGCCTGGCATGATTATGCCTTCAACCATGTTCATGTGGCTCGACTCACGGAACAAGGGAGGGCGGAAGAAGTCGTCGATCTGATGGAAGGGCTTCGAGCCAACTGTCCATTGCCGCCTTTTGGCGGCCGCGAGCAGTATGACTGGTCCCCGGACGGCACCAAGATTGCGTATACGGCGAAAGTCGTGAACGATCCCGCCGAATCGACGGACAGTGATATCTACATGGTCGACATCGACGGTGAGACGCCGGCCAAATGTGTCACGCCTGGCATGGATGGATTCGACAGACACCCGGTGTTTTCACCGTGTGGGCAATGGCTTGCGTTTCATTCGATGCGGCGGCCCGGGTTTGAATCGGATAAGAACCGGATCATGTTGCTGAACCGCGCGGATGGGAGTATCCGCGACTTGACCGACGATCTGGACCAGACCACGCACGGGGTCGCGTGGACGCCCGATTCCAAGAGCGTGGTGTTCATGTCGGAGCACTATGGCACCAACCAGCTCTTCAAGCTAAGACGCAGCGACCAACGGGTGACTCAAATCACCGACGGACAATACAACTGGGGTTTGATCGACGTGCTTCCCAGTGGCACGGAGCTGCTGGTTGAATCCCAGAGCATGGTGAGGCCAAAGGAATTATCCCTGCTTTCACTGAAGGATGGTTCCGAGCGGCGCGTGACCCATATGAATGACGCGATGATGCGGCGGCTAGAGTTGCCTCGGGTGACGGAACGTTGGGTCAAGGCGAGTGACGGCAAGAGGATCCATTGTTGGGTGATTTATCCACCCAATTTCGATCCCAATAAGAAATGGCCGCTGCTCACGTATTGTCAGGGCGGTCCGCAAGGTCAAATTGGCCAATGGTTCTCGTATCGCTGGAATTTTCATCTGATGGCAGCCAAGGGCTACGTGGTCGTGGCGCCGAACCGGCGCGGGTTGCCCGGCTTTGGACGGGAGTGGAATGACCAAATCAGCGGTGATTGGGGTGGACAGGCGATGGAGGACATTTTGGCGGCCACCGATGCCATGATGCTCGAACCCTACGTCGACACCGAGCGGATGGCCGCGGTGGGCGCGAGTTTCGGGGGCTACACCGTCTATTGGCTCATGGGACATCATCGCGATCGATTTCAGTGCATGATCGCCCATTGCGGCGTCTTCAATCTGGAATCGATGTACGGTTCAACGGAAGAACTCTGGTTTCCGAATTGGGATCTCGGTGGACCCTACTGGGAGAGCTCGGAGATCCAAAACACGTACGACCGGTTTTCGCCGCATCGATTCGTGAAGAACTGGAGAACACCTTTATTGGTGGTGCACGGCCAAAAAGACTATCGCGTACCGGTGACCCAGGCCATGGAAGCGTTCACGGCCGCCCAGGTCAACGGCGTCCCTTCACGGTTCCTCTATTATCCAAACGAGGGCCACTGGGTGCTGAAGCCGCAGAACGGGGTCCTGTGGCACCGTGTCTTTTTTGATTGGCTCGATCGCTACTGCAAGCCCGATTAGTACCGCCGGTGGATCCCAGCGTTGCAAAAGCGTGTGACGCCAGGGCGAAGTCGGCAAATCCCGCCGCGAGCGTCGTAATTGGCATCTAAATCAGCGAGCGCGATTGTGCGACATGCCCACGGGAATCGCGTGCTTTGTACTTGGTTCGTAGTGCTTGGTGCTTGGTACTTGGTACTTGGTGCTTGGTGCTTGGTACTTGGTGCTTGGTGCTTGGTGCTTGTGCTTGGTACTTGGTACTTGGTACTTGGTGCTTGGTGCTTGGTACTTGGTACTTGGTACTTGGTGCTTGGTGCTTGGTACTTGGTTCGTAGTGCTTGGTGCTTGGTACTTGGTACTTGGTACTTGGTACTTGGTACTTGGTTCGTGCAGGGCAAGATTGTGAGAGCCGACAGCGAATTCCAGAGCGTGCCGCCCGGCTTCTTGCGGCGGGTGGGTGTTATTGCGGGGCCAATCCTCACTTGGGCATGCCAGAGATTCGCGAATTTCAGGCGGTTGGATTTTTCCGGGTGGAAAGCGGCCCGGCGCAAGCCGTCCTCCCGTTGGTCGGACTCGCGGCAGGCAAAGTCATCCGCGACCGGTCTATTTCGTCGTACCTCGGTGACGCCGTGATCTACTGTTGCAGAATCGCGCTCAACCATTTAGGCGGAGTTTCCGTACGACCCCATAATAAAGCCATGCGGATGTCCCATAATCCAAGGGGCTTTGGAAGCGAAAGTTCGGTTTTGTTACGGGCTGTAGAATTCATGCATGAAGGAGCCAATCATGAGCAAAACCGCCGAGGAACTTGTCCATGCGTTTTCCACACTCCCACCTCACGAACCATGTGCGGTCCTTATTGAGTTAGCACGTATCTCCGAGGGGGACGCTGGACCACTTACAGACGATGAGCTGACCCACGCTGGAGAGCAGGTGTTCGCGATGTATGATGCCGAGGAGGCTGAGCATGGCAACACCGAACAGAGGTGAGGTTTGGCTTGTCGACATGGACTATGCCGCTTTTGAGTGCACGAAGCCGCGCTCGTGGGTTGCTCGCCGCCTCGGGGGTCGGCTAGAATGGAGACAAATGGAGGGTCCGGCGGCAAACAACCCACGACCGCGATTTCCTTCATGGCGGCGATATTTCGATGTGCCGCTCCGGGGGCGATTGATGTCGATGGCCAGCGGCCTCTATTAGCGGACAGGTGGAAAGCTAAACGTGCCAGGAGGACACCGAAGCTTGTGCCCACGATCTCGATGTTTTACGGTATCATCGTGTCGCTGTATTTCCTGGACAACAGGCGGCATCACCGCCCGCATATCCACGCCAAGTACCAAAGCGATGAGGCGGTGATTGCCATACCCGAGGGGGAATTGCTTGAGGGATCTCTGCCTCCGGGTAAGATGAAGTTGGTGCTGGCATGGGTGGAAATCCATAGGGATGATCTAATGGCGGACTGGGAACTTTCCGTTAATGGGCAGCAGCCGTTCAAGATCGAACCGTTGAGGTGAGCATGAATCCGCGAGTCCAGAGTGTCGTGGCAAGGGACGACTACAAACTAAAGATTACTTTTACGAATGGCGAAGTCGGCCTCTTCGACTGCTCACATCTGCTCACATTTGGGGTATTCAGGGCGTTGGACGACATCCGCTACTTCAGACGAGCGCGCGTACTGCACGGGACCGTCGCGTGGCCCCATGAGCAGGACATTTGCCCCGACACGCTTTACGAGGATTCGGTCAAGGTTGCGCCCGTGAGCGCCGAACAAAATGATGCCTCGGAGCCGGACTTGCCAGCGTTTTGAAATGGATACGGTCTCGGTTCGGGCCCCGTGAACATGGTGGTTACAGCGCCGCTACCCTGTCCACGCGAACCCCACCCGTTCCACACGGCCACCCATCTCGTCTTCCCGGGCGGGGACTGAGCGCGCGCGGTCACGCTACTGTAGTTCGCGACGCGCGGCGGCGAATTGTTCCACTGCCATGGCCAAGTCGTCCTGGGAGTGGGCGGCGGAGATTTGAGTGCGGATCCGCGCGGCTCCCTGGGGGACGACGGGATAGGAGAACCCGATCACATACACGCCCCGCTCCAGCATCTTGTCCGCGATGCGGCCGGCCGTGGCGGCGTCATGGATCATGAGCGGAACAATGGGGTGCTCGCCAGGAAGCACCTCGTACCCAGCTTGCTGGATCCGTTGGCGAAAGAAAGCGGTATTGCGCATCAGTTTGTCGCGCAACGCGGTCGATTCCATCAGCAGTTCCAGGGCTCGAATCGAGGCGGACACAATCGGGGGGGCCACGGAATTGGAGAATAGATAGGGCCGAGATCGCTGCCGTAGCATGTCGATCAATTCCCGGCGACCGCTGGTATATCCGCCGCTGGCCCCGCCGAGCGCCTTGCCAAGCGTGCCGGTAATGATATCGATCCGGTCCATGACATCGTGATGCTCGTGCGCGCCGCGCCCCCGCGAGCCCATGAAACCGACCGCGTGCGAGTCATCCACCATGACCAGCGCGTCGTACCGGTCCGCCAAATCACAAATCTCCGGTAGGTTGGCCACGTAACCATCCATTGAAAAGACCCCATCCGTGGCAATCATGCGGAAGCGGGCATCGCGAGCTTCCTTCAGTTTTTCCTCGAGATCCGCCATGTCATTATTCTTGTATCGGAACCGGCGCGCTTTGCAGAGCCGGACGCCATCGATAATACTGGCATGGTTCAGCTCGTCCGAAAGAATGGCGTCTTCAGCGCCCAACAACGCCTCGAACAAGCCGCCATTGGCGTCGAAGCACGAGGAGTACAGGATCGTATCCTCGGTTTCCAAGAACTCGCTCAGCTTCTTTTCAAGTTCCTTGTGGATTGCCTGCGTGCCGCAGATGAAGCGGACCGACGAGAGACCATACCCCCAGCGATCCAGTCCCGCATGGGCGGCGGCCACCACCTCCGGATGCTCCGCCAACCCCAAGTAGTTGTTGGCGCACAGGTTTAGCACCGACTTCTTTTCACCCACGTGAATGTGGGCGTCTTGCGGGGAGGTAATGATCCGCTCGGATTTGTACAGTCCCTGCTGGCGAATGTCCTCGAGCGCCCGCGTCACATGGTCCTTGATCGTACCGTACATTAGCCATGTCCCCATATCACGAATTCCGGCGTGGCACGCCGTTCCATGGTGGCGTGCTCCCCTCCGGCCCAGCGACGCTCACACGCCCCGGAGAGCTCGCCGTATCAACTCTCTCGCCAATTCAGTATGACTTTGCCCGACTGTCCGGACCGCATGAGTTCAAATCCTTTTTCGAATTCGGTGTAATGGAATCGATGTGTAATCACCGGCGCGATGTCGAGTCCACCCTCGAGCATCACCGTCATTTTATACCATGTCTCATACATCTCGCGGCCGTAAATCCCCTTGATGGTCAGCATGTTGAAAACCAGCTTCCGCCAATCGATGGCCATGTTTTCCGCCGGGATTCCTAACATCGCGATCTTGCCGCCATGACACATGTTGTCGAGCATTTCACGAAACGCGGAAGGGTTGCCCGACATCTCCAGGCCCACGTCGAACCCCTCCTGCATGCCGAGTCGTTTTTGGACGTCGGCAATACGGGTCTCTCGCACGTCAATGGCCAGGGTCACGCCGAGCTTCCGAGCCAGCTCCAGGCGGTAGGGGTTCACGTCCGTGATCACCACGTACCGGGCGCCGGCATGCCCGACCACGGCCGCCGCCATCGCGCCGATCGGTCCCGCCCCCGTAACGAGCACGTCCTCTCCCAAGACGGGAAAGGAAAGCGCCGTGTGCACGGCATTGCCAAAGGGGTCGAAAATCGCGGCCACGTCCCGCTCGATCGATGCCTTGTGCAGCCAGACGTTGGTCATCGGCAACACCATGTACTCGGCAAACGCCCCGGGACGATTGACACCGATTCCCTTGGTATCGTTACACAAATGCCGCCGACCCGCCAGACAATTCCGGCACCGTCCACAGACAACATGCCCCTCGCCACTGACGATATCGCCCGGATGGAAATCGGCCACATTGGATCCGACTTCCACGATTTCCCCCACGAACTCATGGCCCACGACCATCGGGATGGGAATCGTCTTTTGAGCCCAAGCATCCCAATTGTAAATATGCAAATCGGTGCCGCAGATGCCGGTCCGATCCACCTTGATCAGCACGTCGTTGATGCCGATCCGTGGCTCGGGAACGTCTTCCAGCGATAATCCCGGCGCCGATTGCCCTTTCACCAGTGCCTTCATGATCCTTTTTTCCCTTCCCGGATCGCGAGCCGCCCGCGCCAGCGTGCCGCGATCGTGTCACGCAATATACTTCAGACGGTCGGACTCGCGGCGGACAAAGTCATCCGCGACCGGCATACTCTCATGTGCCAATACCGTTACGCTACCGGGTACCACGGAGGGATACAAGCGGGGCGGAAGACGCGGCCTCTCGGATCATGCAGCAACGAACGTAGCGATGCCTCCACCAGTCCGAGGGCATTGACGCCCCTTGGACTCACGCCCGCCAATGCCATAGTCATTGATTCTCCGATGCTTGGTATGAGCACGACAACGCATTGTCGTGCCACCGCGTATCGCCGGAGTTTGAAGCTCTCTGCGACCAGGTACTGACCGTGCCGTCCCGCGATTGGAGGCTAGGAGGGTGCTCGAGCTAAAAAAGCGGGCATGATCCACTCGCCAGAGCAAATCACGCCCATACTTGAATGCGTCGCGGGGTTTCTTCTTGCAAGCGCTCTACCGCTGGTAGTGCCGCCGAGAGTAACGGCGTGTACGGCGACTGGACTGGTCATGATAGCGCATTCGCGATGAAGAACGGGAGCGCCGATACGAAGAGGAAGACGAAGGCGACTTTTGCGTTGGCTGCCGCGCTCTGGAGTTGCTGGCGCCCTCGGTGGAAATCCGCAGGTTCTCGAACTGCTGTACTCGCTTCTGGTAATAGTCGAGTGCTTTGCGCTCAAACTGCTCGGCCTGCTTCAAAAGTGCTTGGTCGTTCTTGGCAAGACCTTGATTTCGAAGCTTGGCGGCATAGGCAAGCCTTTGAGCCAAAGCTTGCTCCTCTTTTTTCATCAGTGTTTGCAGCTTTTGCACCTTGGCGGCGAACTGCTGTTCCGCCGCACTGGCTGCCTGCTCAGCGGTCGCCGCACGCTGTTTCTCCTCGGCACTCGGAGCAATCACCTCTTCTGTTCGTTGCGTCGCCGGCTCTTGCTCGGTCTGCTGGCCTTGCTCGGTCGGTTTGACCTCCCCAGCCGGTTCCGATGATTTGTTTGATGTGTTCGCCTTTTCCTTGTTTTCCTGATTCTTATTGACCAACCGGCTTTGCGACTGTTCCGCAGCCGCCCAGCCCGCGAGCAGTAAGCTCGCAGTAATGGCCATCACTGTTGTTCCCATTGCCCGTTTCATGGCGGATTCTCCCATTGAAAGTGAACGTTTCCACTTGCCGAGATCGGTGATTCGGCCAGAAATCTTAAGGATCACCCCCATTGGCCAGTTGCGCTGAATTGAGGGCTATTGCGGATCACGGATCTGGCCAAGGGACCGCGTGCTTTTCGGGTTGCGGAAGATGGACAACCCAGGAAATCCTGGAACCCGGCACTGCCGGCGGTGGGCCTCGGTCGTAAGTTCGTCGGATGCCAGCAGGGTCGGCATGAATTGATCGTGGAACAGTCCAGATTTGGGGCTTCAAATGGGGGTAAAATGGCGGACCCTTCTTAGGAGCCCATATAGTGAACACATACCCCCCCCCTGGTCTCGCGCGGACCAAGTTATGACCGAGGCCCGCGAATACAGGGAGAAGTCTACGCAGGCGTCCAGTAAGCTGCCTAAGTCCGAACAAGCACATTCGTGGTCTGCTTCATTCGCGCGGTGCGAAGATCGCCGATTTTGGGGCCCGCGCGAATTAAGTTGACCGCGAATACAGGGGGGAAGTCTACGCAGGC
>JBNJEM010000174.1:0-12150 GCA_051745935.1 Planctomycetota bacterium | reverse complement strand
CGTGAAGGTGCTGGTTTACGATGGCCAGGGATTTTGGCTCTGTCACAAGCGTCTTTCCAAGGGCCAATTCCGCTGGTGGCCTCGCGACAACAGCCAGGCATCGCAAACGCTGGCGGCGCACGAACCACAGGTTCCTCTCTCGGCCGGTGATCCCGGGAGCACCCAAGCGGCGCCGGCGTGGCGACCGGTCGGTCCGCGAAATTGAAAAAAGAAAACACGCACCGGCCTGTTCACCACCGGCGTCGTTTCGCAATGCGAGGATCACCAAATCGCGGTGTTCTTCACGGGACGCCGGCACGCTGGCGAGAATCTCGCGGACGTGCTCCGCCAGCGCGCCCGGGAGTTGGAACCGCCGATTCACATGAGCGATGGCCTCTCGCGAAACATACCCAAGGAACCACGGACCATCATGGCCAACTGCATGACGCACGCGCGAAAGCAGACACGCTGATTTTGGGCTCGGATCTGAATCCATCTCTCGGTGCGAGAATTGTGTAATAGCTGTCCCTCCCGGCCGATCACCACTGCGCCTTGTTTAAGTAACAACACGGATCACGCCGGCGGCCCCGCTCAAATAACCATCATCCCGGACGCGATGGCCGCCTCGCGTGCACCCGATGGTTATACCGGTCGCGGATGACTTTCTCCGCCGCGAGTCCGACCAACGGGAGGAGGGCTTGCGTCGGGCAGCTTTCCACCCGGAAAAATCCAACCGCCTGAAATATATGCAGCGTTTTTCTCTTGATTTGGCGGCGGCAAGGGCTGCCTGTTGGCTCCGAAGATTTGTGTACGGTAAGGTTCGTCTTGGATCCCGTGGCCGGTCGGAATTCGGCATGAATCCGTTCTGGACGTTCTCAATCGCTTCAGAGGCCTCCTGAATGCAGGCAACCACGAAACGTGCTCCCTTGGGGATCTCCGCCTTAGGGCGAAAGTACCACCTCTCGCCCGTTGTGTCGAGCGTTTGAAATGAGCCGCGGGTAGGGTAGACGCGATCTGCGTGAAACAACAACAGTTCATTGGCAGCAATATTGCCGGTGGCCGTCGCGTTGGTACAATGTTCTTTGTCGGCAAGTAGCATGGTCAGCAACTAGCGGACCTCCCTCAGGCGTCCTCGCGGACGGGAAGGACTAAGCTGTGCAGACGATTCGAGTAGAGGAGAGAACGGGCAAGGACGGCATCCTGCACCTCAGGATCCCGGTCGGCCAGCCGGAGGCCGACTACGAGGCGGTGGTCGTCCTACAGCCGCAAGGGACGGCACCGGGGGCCGCGCCCGTGGAGGAAGGCTGGCCTGCCGGATACTTCGAGCAGGTGCCGGGCTCCATCACGGACGAGACCTTCGTCAGACCGCCGCAGGGCGAGTACGAGAAGCGGCTTGAGTTGCCATGATTTACTTGCTGGACACAAACGTCCGCTGGCGTGTTTTTTGTTTGTCCGAGCTGTCAGGGTCGGGCGGTAAGCTTGTCGCTCATGCGCAAGCTCAAACGCCGGGGCGAATTGAAGGAGCTGTGGGGTCGGGTTGTGCAGGGAGAGGGCAGCCCTGGCGTGGCCTGCCCGATCTGTCGCCGGACGACCCTGGACGTGGCGGTACCGGTCGAGGCACAACAAGTCCGATTGGACGTCTGCAAGAGCTGCCAGTTCATCTGGTTTGACCCCAAGGAGCTGGAACAGCTTCCTTCGCCTCCGCGAGAAATGAATGATGACGAGCGTTTGCCCGAGGAAGTGCGTGAGCAGATGGCCATGCGCGACATTCAACTCGATGCACAACGCGAACGTTTCAAGGATATTTCAACCGTCTCCGGGGGCGGCGAACTCACGCCTGACGAACCGTGGCAATGGATTCCCGGCGTGCTGGGATTGCCGGTGGAGTGTGGGGGTAATCCGGTGCGCGTTTTTCCCTGGGTCACTTGGGGGTTGGCGGCCGTGCTGATCGCCGTGTTTGCTTTGACGTACGGCAATCTCGATTCGGTGATCGAAGCATACGGCTTGATCCCGGCACGGGTTGGGCGAAATGGATTCAGCACGTCGTTGACGAGTTTCTTCATTCATGCCGGGTTGCTGCATTTAATCGGCAACGTTTATTTCCTCGTGGTTTTCGGCGACAACGTGGAGGAGTATCTCGGTCGCTTGCGATATGTTCTGCTCTTGCTGTTTGCCACCATCGCCGGCGATGTTGCTCATGTGCTGTGCGATCCCGCTTCCAGCACGCCCTGCGTGGGAGCCAGCGGCGGTATTTCGGGGGTCATCATGTTTTACGCGCTAAGGTTCCCCCGGGCCCGTCTTGGGATTTTGTTCCGTTACTTTTTTTTCTTCCGCTGGTTCTTCATGCCGGCCTTCGGGGCAATGATCCTCTGGTTGTTGCTGCAGTTTCTCATTGCGGGGCTGCAAATTACCGGGGCGACGAGCGTCTCGGGGCTGGCTCATCTGGGTGGAGCGGCGGTGGGAATCCTGGCTTGGCTCGCGTGGCGGGCGCCGTGTTCCGCCGCGACGTACAGCCGGCCCAATCGCTCGCCCTTATCGGGCTGATAGAGTATAGGGTTGGGGGGGCAAAAGTCCTTGGAGTTAACAGCCCGCGGCGTGCGTGTCCACCTCGAACGCGTATCCGCGCGGCTGGCATGCTTATGCAGGGGGCCCCTTTTCAAAAGTTCGGGGCTTCGATATCCCGGGTTTCGACCACCTGGGTGTTGCACAACTGCGATCGTTAATTCGAGGCTTGCGAGTCAAGAGGATGCACCCCGAGTGTAATCCGTTGTTCGCTCCATGCACTAACGGACGGAGGGAGAGAGAGAAGGTTGTCGTACCGCCTTTTCCTCCGCCGACTTTATAATCTGACGCAAGAAACGTTTTTCGGTCCTCGTCGTCCCTGGGTCGTTTGTTCCAGGATCCTCGGACGCGAAATCCGCGGCGATCCCGCACATCCGCCCCTCTGTCATACTCCGCAACAATGTTGAGGCCGTCGGCCTTTGCCAATCATTGCAAACATATTCCTTGTCTGATTTAAGGAAGAAGGCCATGTACTGGATGCCAAGGATGGGGTTTGACGATGTGTCGTAAAGCATGTCACCCGTGCAGGCGATGTCTCGCCCGCTGGCCGACCGCACCGCGAACCGAATGTTGCCCATGTGGCCTTCGAAACGTGATTGAGAAACCCGGCGGCATCGCCACCGGTCGAGTCCGCTGGGAAAGAAGATAGCGAAGGGCGATGGACGATGCTGTCCGTCGACGGTAAGCGTCAAATCGGAAGCGGACGCTGGCACGTCCAGAACCGCGTAACGGAATTCGATGCCTGATTTTCGCCCGGAGCAGCCATTGACGGAGGCTAAGAGGGCGAGAGCCCATGCGAATTGGCGCGCCCACATGGCGGTTCACCTCCACTTATTCTTTTGTGTTAAACCGGCGAGCGTTTCTCAGCGATGGAGGGATCATGCTCTGGCACCTTTACGGATAAAACAAAGATCAGCGAGCAGATCCCGCCGACCACGAAGCCGGCCATCGCGCCAATTTCGAGGCCAACAGCTAAAATGGTTGGCCAAGCATAGGCATCCACCGGACCGTGGGGTCCGAACGTTGTTACCCAAGCAGTTCCCATCATAGTAGCGTGCACTACCATGGTGCAGATTACGCCGCAAATCGAGGCCACACAGGTGCCGTAAAACCACGTCGCCGACCTCCGGCGTCCGTTAGTGCGTGAGTGTTTCAGTGAGCGCAGGTAAATCCGTGCCAACGGATAGCCGCATAAACCTCCTGCTATCGCGGCGATCCACCACAGCGTTTGATTGTAAACCACTCCCGTCAAGGCACCAAAACCGGCACCGACAAGCATCACCGCGATGATGACTGATATACCGAACGTTTTGTAGCGAGAACTCACGACCGACCTCCGAGCTACAAGTCAGGGCGCATTCGCCGTGGGATCGGTTCGACGCTTATCCGGTCATGGTCCCAACGTGTTGAGATCCGCCCGCACTTCGCGCGTCGCCCGTACCGTACCCGATCGGGCGTCACCCTGTCAACTCGGTGCTAGCAGTCCTTGGCGGCCCCGGCCCGGCAACCAGTGGGTTGGAACCCGGCGGGGCCAGTTCACGTGTTTCGCCCTCAGCGCGCAGGCCGCCGTCCGCGGATTGGGAGGGCGGTCCCACGCACGAGGTGGCTGGTTTCAGCACGGTTGATCGACGCCGTGATCCCGGCTGGTCACACCGTTTGGGGCGTTGGATGCTGCCACGGGCCGCGGTATTCGCGTGCCAGACGCTCATTCGCTTCGTCGTCGCCCACGACGCGTCCCGCGTCCGCATCCCACTGCAAGCTGCGCCCCAGCTCCATTGAGAGATTGGCGAGTATGCAGCATGCTGAAGAAATGTGGCCCTGCTCGATGTCGGCCACGGGCTTTTTCCCCTCGCGGCGCGCCTGGAGGAAATTCCGCATATGTCGCCGAGTGGCCGGAGCCGCGAACAGTTCGGTCCGTTTGTGCTCCAAGTCCTCCGGATACTTGTCCCGTTCGTCGACGTAGTCGGCGTGCACGGATTCTCCATTTCCGCGGGGGATGAAATCATAGGATCGGACGCTCAGTTTAAGCGTTCCTTTGTCCCCGTAGAGCGTCGCGCCCCAGGGATACTCGGGGTCGGGATTCCGCCCCCAATTCCGCTGGTTCCAGACGACCTGTAAGTCGTTGTAATCAAAAATCGCCGTTTGCGTGTCATGCACATTGATATTGGTATCCGGCCCGCGCATCAGGATGCCGCCGGAGGCTGAAATCCTTTCGGGCCAGCCGATGCCCAGCATGTGGCGCACCACGTCGAAGAAATGGACACAGAGGTCGCCCGTTTGGCCGTTACTGAACTCACGGCACGCGCGCCACCGCCGGGGATGAATGCCCGGGTTGTAATCGCGCCATGGTGCCGGTCCCACGTAGGTTTTCCAGTCCAGGTGCTCGGGCGGGGGTTCGGTGGGCGGAAAGTCCCGGGGAGACCCGTAGTAACTGTGGATGTCGACGTAGGCGATTTTGCCCAGCTTTTCGGTCTTCACGAATCGCTCGCACGCTTCCATGAGGTGCGGGGTGCTGCGGCGCTGCAAGCCCACCTGCACGGTCCGGTTGTACTTTCGGGCCGCCGCGACCATGGCTTGGCCTTCGACCACGTCCCAACTGATCGGCTTTTGCACGTAAACATCAGTCCCCGCTTTGCACGCCTCCACCATCGGCAGGCAATGCCAGTGATCCGGGGTGCCAATCAGGACGATGTCCGGTCGCTGCTCCGACAACAGCGTCCGATAATCGCCATAGGTGGGCGGAGTCTTCTTGGAGCGTTGACGCCCCGCCACTAGTTCAGCTGCTTGCTTGACACTCCGACTGTCCACGTCGCACAAGCCCACGACTTCCACCGGCGCCACCTGGATCAGGTGAAACAGGTCCGTCTTCCCGTACCATCCGGTGCCGATAAGGGCCACGCGGAGTTTCTTCTCCGTCGCTCCCGCGAATACGTTTGCTTGCAGCATGCCCAACGAGGCAGCGCTGCCGAGTCCAGCCTTTACAAATTCACGACGTTTCATGGGTTACCTCTCCTTGTTGCATCGCTATCAAGAAGCCAACGGAACAATCTCGCTCGCATACTTCACGCGAGTATGGATGATACCAATTCATCAAAGTATATTTCAGGCGGTTGGTTTTTTCCGGGTGGAAAGCGGCCCGACGCAAGCCGTCCTCCCGTTGGTCGGACTCGCGGCGGAGAAAGTCATCCGCGACCAGTATAGTTGCGCCATAAACGGCAGGGGGCGTAATGGAGTAATGTGCGTCCGCCCCCCCCGCGTCACGACGACCCAGCAGTATAGTTCCACCAACCGACATAGGTTCCAAAGTCGAACAGCCAGGAATGTGACCAGGGATCCGAAGCGGCATACGTGGCCGAGAATACGCTCACCAGGAGCAACAACAGGGCGATAAGCCGTCCGGTCCTGCTCCGCAGCAGCCGCTCGGCGGCGGGAACCAGGCAGAATAACCAGAGCGGAGTAAACCAGAACATCCAGCGAAATCCGCAGCAGACACCGCCGTAATTGCGATCGATTCTTGGACGAGCGATGTAGAACCCCAGACACACGATGGTCAGCAGAATGACCATGGCCGCGAACGGAGTCCACCCGGTCCGTCGCTGACGCAACAACAAGTACGCGCCGGCAACGGAGAGCAGCCAGATGGGGGTGAGCGAAAAAACGCCACGATGCCCGACCAACACGTGAAACGCATACACCCACCGGCACGGTTCGCCTCGATCCACGCCCTGCCGATCGCTTATCCAGTACGAGCCACGGTAATCATACCAGTTATCCCAATGGCGAATTTCAATGAGTTTGCCCTCCGCGACCAGCGCGAACCGCTTGTGTCCGACCCGATCCCAGATGCCCCAGCGTTCGCCCGGCTGATAGACCAGCACCAGCGCCTGGTCCGACAACTCGATTCCCGACTCCTTCATCGCGTCGCGCACCCGATCGACGAGTTCCCGTTGATCCAAGGCTTCGTCCAGATCCCGTGAAACAGTGGTGACCATCGGCCCATCACCACGATGCAAGTAGGCGGGCACGATTGTTCCGTGAGCAATATAGTTGGTTCCGAAGAATCCCGCCGCGACCAGCAGCACCCCGGGAAGAAACGCCAGCAGCGTTTGGCGGGGCGACTTCCACATCAGGCCCATTCCAATACAGGCGAGGAATGATAGAGCGGGCAATTCGTTCGCCGCGGCAAACGCGCTGAACAAACCGGCCCCGGCGAAGTACCACCAGCTCCTTTCCCCAAACCAGATGCTCACCGTCAACACCACGGTCAACAGCACCGCGATCGCCGCCACCAAATGATTGTTGATGGTTACCGCGAAGGTGGTCAAGAACGTGCCCCACGTCGCCGCCGCCATGGTGTAAACCAGCGTCAGGTGATCGCTCGTCATCCGCTCGATTAAACGCCACAAAAGAATAAAGAAAAGGAGCAAAGGCAGAACATTGGAAATAACCAGCATCAACCGCATGACCAGAAACGGTTGATCCCCCAACGTGGCACCAAACACATTGCGTATGATCCAATACTCGCCAGCCAGCAGCGTCGGCAACAATGGCGGCTTGCTGGAGAAATAGTGCTCTTTGCCGTCAGGACCCCGATGCCGGACCATGTCAATGCTCTTCCAGTACCGGCGCCCCGTCTCCGGATGCTTGATCGAGACCAGGCGGTCGATCACGTAAGTGCCATCTTCCACCAAGGCCCGGATGGTGCCCCACCGGCTCCGATCATTCGCGCTGAGCATCGGTGTTTCCCCGGTGTGGGCGCGCACCGAGGCAATCCGCGCCAGCATCGCGCCCAGGCTCGCCACAAGCAGCAGCCATACAGCCCAACGGTACAGTGTCGTTCGGTCATCAGTTCGCGTTATGGACATAAAGCCGGCCACCACAAAGTAGGTTTGAAAGAAAACATCGGTTCGGGGCGTGAAACTCAGTTACTTGAGTTTTGGAGCCCTTGGTGCCACGGAATCGCCATCACAAATTTTGGGGACACAACGCTTCCGGGAAAGCGTGACGCAATCCGCCAACGGCCACGAGCGCGTGTTGTCGGGACCGTTCGTCTCCGAAACGCCCCGCCGCCGGGCCGTCGATGATACCACTGAGTATAAACGATTCAGTCCTCGGTCTGTTGCCCGTCTCCGATCCGATCTCGCACCGAGTATATTCCGCGATCCTTGCCCACGCGAGCCGTAATGAGTTCGGCCAGGAAACCGATCGCCATGAATTGAGCCCCCAACAGTACCGCAACAATCGAGTAGTAAAACAGAGCCCGTTGGTGCAGGTGCAACTTATCAATGCCCTCGAACAACCGGGACACAACCCACCCACCGGTCAGCACGGTAATGCCAAGAACACCGGCGCCAAAACAAAGCAGGCCAATGGAGCCGAGTACATGCTGGGGACGCTGGCCATAGTCGGTCAGGAAGGACACGGTCAATAGATCGAGAAACCCCTTGATAATCCGACTGACCCCATACTTGGATTGACCGAATTGTCGCGCGCGGTGATGGACGACGATCTCACCGATCTTCCAACCTCGCGAAGCCGCCAAAACCGGAACGAAGCGGTGCATCTCGCCGTACAAATGCAGCTCTTTGACCACCTCGCCTCGATAACACTTGAAACCGCAATTGTGATCGTGCAATCGCACCCCAGTCATGACCCCCACCAACCAATTGAAGACCCGCGAGGGCCCCACTTTGTGCCAGGGGTCGTGCCGGGTTTGTTTCCAACCACTAATCACATCCAAGCCCTGATCCAGCTGGGCCAGAAACCGCGGGATTTCACGCGGGTCGTCCTGGAGATCCGCGTCCATGGTGAACACCACCGAACCCTGGGCCGCTTCGAATCCCGCCATCAAAGCGGAAGCCTTGCCAAAATTCCGCCGAAATTGGATGCCGCGAACCCGCGAATCCTTCCGAGCCAATTGTTGCAGGACCGTCCATGAGCTGTCCGTGGAACCGTCATCCACGAACACCATTTCCATCTGGTAGCCCTGCCCGCTCGCCACCTCCGCCAGCTCCGCATGCAGCTCCTCTAGACTGTCCTCTTCGTTGTAGACCGGAATCACGATGGATAGCAAATCGGACATGATCGCTCTGCTAGGGGGGGTTGGAGTTATATTTCAGGCGGTTGGATTTTTCCGGGTGGAAAGCTGCCCGACGCGAGCCGTCCTCCCGTTGGTCGGACTGGCGGCGGAGAAAGTCATCCGCGACCGGTATAAGGGGCCATCCACGGACCCGGGCACGAATTACCCAGGCCGCGACTCAAGCGAGCGCGCGGCCCGCCGCGCCCACCATACATCCACGTATAAGATACCCGATGCGGCCACTTCCGCCAGTAGCCAGATCACCCGTAGCAGGATGGCCGAGCCCAGCGCCACCGGCCGGCCGTACCCAGGGGCCAGTAGCTCCACCAGAATCCAGTCCCGCACGCCCAACCCGCCCGGAATCAAGGAGAGAAAACCGGCGACCATCGCCAACCCCACGGTGGCTGTCAACAACGGGATGTCGCTCAGCGGCGGTTCGCTCCCGAGCGACCAGAGCGTGGCCCATAAACTGACCCCCATCAGCAGCCAACCGGCAGCGATGGAGATCCAACCGGTGATCATGAGTGGATAGCCAACCCCCAGAATTGCCGTCTCTATTTGCGGATTCGCTCTCTTAACCTGCAAGGTTCGAACCAGTCGCCGGAATATGGGGGGAAACGTGGGGATCCCAGAACAGGCCATCAAGCCGGCCGCTAGGAGGGTGAGCCAGGTCTTGTCGCTAATCAACAACAAGACGACGGAGGACACAAAAGCGCCCACGGCCATCATGGTCAACGTTTCAATAAAAACGCTCGTCGCCGCCACGGTCCGATTCACACGCTCACTGTGAATCAAACCAGCCCGCAGAACCACCACCATGGCCTTGCCCGGCACATATTTCCCCAGATGCCCAATCCAAAACGCCCGCAGGGATTCCCGCCATCGCGGCCGCTGTTCCATCGCCCGAAGCGTGCGATGCCAAAACACCCAGCAGGGGAGTAAGCCGGCAATATACAACAGTCCAGCCACAAGCGTCCACGTGAGACTCACGTCCCCCCATGCCACGCCATAGGCGGGCAACTCGTCCCCTGCCTGGCGAACGGTCCGCCAAATCCCCCACGCGACAAGGGCCAGGACCCCCCCACGAATGCCCAGTTTCACCATCCAGAGCGGCCCCCGGCCGGGAGGGGCATCCGAGGATGGGGGGGGTAAAACCTTATTCGCCATCGGCAACCTGCCATTATTCTTAAGAAGCCATAACAAAACCAGTCAGGTTTCTTTCACCTTGGGCACGATATCGGATTGCGCTGGATTGTTCCAGCGGGCGACGGCTGGCGGGACCGGTCCGAACCGTCCTCGTCCAAGTTCTTCGGTTCGCGACAAGCGTCCTATACAATGTCAGGCTTTGACCGGTGAACCTATCTTGATCCGCTTCGTCCGCCAAGGAGACGCACATGTCTCGACTGGTTTCTTTTTTCGTACTGATTGCCATCATCTTATTGATCGGATTCTTATTCTTCCGGGTCATCTCGCCCTTCCTCTTGCCACTGTTCTTGGCGGCCTTGCTCGTGGTCATCTGCCATCCGGCGCATGAGTTGATTTTGAAGCGATGCAAGAATCGCCAGCGCCTGGCATCCGCGCTCACCACCGCCTTGGTACTGCTGATCGTCCTGCTGCCGTTGCTGGGGATCACGTTCATGGCGGTGGCGGAGGGAAGCGCCCTGCTGGCGCGGCAGAACCCCAGCGAATTGCGTGAGAGAATCGCGCGGACGAGGGACCGGTTTGAGCTGTTGAGGATGCCTCGCGCCGAGCAACTGCGGAACACTCAAAATGCCATCTCCACGCTTGTTTCCGAGACGGATCAGTACGCGCCGGAGAGCACTCGGCCGATGATTGCGGACGTTATCGAGAACGTGTCGGAGCTTCGTTCCACCCATCCCGAAAGCAGCGAAAAGGTGGCGTCGAAATTCGATACCGTTTTGAGTAAATTGAAGGAGGCTCAGGTTGCGGGGGAAAATGCTCTTTCGGGCAGCGAGTACCGGGAGGCCATACGGCGTGCGGCCACGGAATTTCAGAACGTGAAACTTGAATTGCTCGGGGGGGAGTTTCAGGCATGGATCAAGGAGATGGCGAATCCCACCGACGAGGATCTGCAGCAAGCCTTGCGTGGAATTCTGGACCATACCAAGGGCATGCTCTTTTCGATCGGCGGCCGGACCACGGTCATAATCGGTCGGCTGGTGGTGGGCGTCGTGATCATGGCGATCGCGATGTTTTTCTTCTTGTGCGATGGGCCCGGCATGATCGACACCGTGATGCGTCTTTCCCCTTTGGATGATCGCTACGAACGCGAGTTGCTGGCGGACTTCAGCAAAGTGAGTCGAGCGGTGGTGCTCGCCACCTTGTTGTCGGCGGCCGCCCAGGGAATCCTTGCCGGAATCGGTTACTATTTGATTGGGCTCCAAGGAACGGTGTTGTTGACGCTCCTTACCGCGCTGTTGGCCATGGTTCCCTTCGTGGGGGCCGCCGCGGTGTGGGTTCCGGTGGCGCTGTGGCTGTACTTCATCGATGAACGACTTGGCGCGGCCGTGTTGCTCGCCATCCATGGAGCGCTCCTGGTTTCCAATGTCGATAACCTGATCAAGCCACTCGTACTACATGGGAAATCGCAACTTCACCCGCTGCTGGCTCTGCTTAGCGTCTTGGGAGGCGTCAATGCACTGGGGCCGATCGGTATTCTGGTCGGCCCGATGACGGTCGCGTTTCTGCAAACACTATTGAATATCCTGCATCGTGAACTGAGCCAATTCGATGATGGATCGGCTGAATCACCGAGCGTGGTGAATTCGCAAGGGTGAGGTCGCGACGCGCCGGGAGCGACGGCGAACATTCACACGAGTTGGAAAGAGCCACTTTGGTTCGACCGATGAACGCAAAGCGTTACGATAGAAAATCCTAGCCCCACCGGCACGGGGCCAGCGAAAGTGACGCTGTGCAACTACGAAGGACCGAACGCGAAACATCGGAGCGGTCAATCCGAGCTTGAACATATGAATGGAAGCGTCCCGGCTAAAGGGAGATCGCCGAGAATGCCGAGAATGCCGCGAGTTTGCCCCGCGGATCGCGGATGTTCGTTGTTCGTTGTTCTTTGTTCTTTGTTCGTTGTTCGTTGTTCGTTGTTCGTTGTTCTTCGGATTTCCTTCGTGCTTCGTGCTGTGTTTGCGTGAAGGATTGTTTCGAAATCGCGCTGGGGCATGTAACAGCCCGTGGCAAAACCGAGCTTTCGCTTCCAAGACCCTGGGTTACGGCACATCTGCGCGGTTTTGTTATGGGTTTTAAGGATTGTTTGATGACGGCAAGAGTGGACCCTAACGTTGCAAACAGTATATGTAGGACGGGTCTCCAGGCCCGTCTTTATATGTAGGACGGGTCTCCAGGCCCGTCTTTATATGTAGGACGGGTCTCCAGGCCCGTCTTTGCAAGGACGAAATTGTACTTGATCTGGTGTCCGCGGATCTCACGAAATGTGAGATCTTCAAACAACCGCAAAAAGACATTTATGCGCTGTAAAAGACGGGCCTGGAGACCCG
>JBNJEM010000173.1:0-12224 GCA_051745935.1 Planctomycetota bacterium | reverse complement strand
CATCGCGCCGCGTCGAAGCTGGTCGAGGCGGCATCGTGGTTTGCCTGTTCGGCGGGGCACGTGACGGGAGAGTTGCCGCTGGAGCAACCGCCCGCCGTGTGGTGGATGGACACGGTGCAGATGCACGATTTCACGCCGGGGTTCTACGTGGACGTGGCTGAACACCTCGAACTGAAGCGGGCGATGCTGGCTTGCCACAAGAGCCAGCTCGAGCGTGCGGGGGATTCGGACTTCGCGCCCCTCGAGCCCCTGATGGTTCGCCAGACGCAGGCTCGAGGCGCCCAATGCGGCACGGAGGCCGCGGAGGCTTTTCGTATTCATCGCGCATGGAAGCGGATCCGCGCCTGGTAGAGAGCGTTTCAGAGTACAACTTTCAATCGGCCAGGTCTCTCGCGCCTGAACGGCCCGCATCATGCAGAAAGAAGCCGAAAGCCAGACGAAGTGGTAGGCGGAAGTCACGCCTTACATGTGGCTCGTTCCACTCATTGGTTCGCTGGGCTGGATCTTCGATATCGGTATCTGTTTAGCCGTATGCGGTAAAAGAACCGCCCGAGGTCCCCCATGGTGAGCTTATCTCATGGCTGAACGAGACGGGTCGGCTACTGCCATGTCCAACCGCGTCCGTCCCCCGCCTCGGAAAAGAAGAGGCCACTTTCGAGAACCTTACTTCAGATGGCTGAAGTCTTACAATAATCTTCCTGTCTTCACATCTTCCTGTCTTCACATCTTCCTGTCTTCACAGCTTCCTGTCTTCAAATCTTCCCGTCTTCAAATCTTCCTGTCTTCAAATCTTTCAGCTTCATACGCAGCCAACTGCCCACCGACCTGGGCGACGTCTATTTTCCAGGTGCAGGTCGGTCGATTTGCCCCGCGGCGGGCAGAAAACGTCCCACCGATTCCGGTGTCCGTCGAGTGCGCGGATGTGCCGTGGCGGCTAATATTCGCGACTGAGGAGCGACCAGTCGATCTCGTCGTCGGGCATCGTGTCGCGAAGGGGCGTGCCCAACGTGACGACTGTTACGCGAGCACGCGGCCGGAACTCTTTCGGGCCTTGACAACTGAAGCTGACTTGATTTTCGCGCGCAGTGAGCATCGGCACGTTACCTTGTGGCTTGAACCGCTGCAGCAGTTCGCCCCGTTCATCGTACAGGCGGCAGTCCTCCATCGATTCGAACTCGACATACATGCCACTCTCGAGATCGATGGGAAAGACGAGCCGCCTGCCGGCGACCTCAACCGTCGGATTGTGGAGCACAACCTTCCGTGTTCGCAGTGCTTTGATCGGGCTCAACGTGCATTGAACCTCCTCGTGGGGTGCCAGGCCGTTGAGATATATACTCATCCGATTCACGGCTTTGCGCACGAGCGGCGAACGATGGAGGACGCAGTGTGCGCCATAAGGCCACTCGTAGTCGTGATAGGCCGCTGCATCGCGCTCTCGCAACAAGAGCTCAAAGTAGCGCCAACCTTCGAAATCTATTTTCACGTAGTGATCGTCGCGAGTATTGAAATACTCTGGCTGGTTCGTCAGCTGAACGTTGAGAAGCTCGCCCTTACCGTCGCCATGGACCCACACGCCTAGCGCATCGTATGGTGTCATATCAACCACCGGATCCCATGTCTTAACCGCTCGTGCCCACGCTCCCACCGGCGAGTCGCCGTTGTTGATCGACCAGAAGCTGAGACCGTGCTGGCCTTGCGGCGGTTTCACTTCGGCGAGCTTCGTACCGAATTCTACTTTTGACGCGGCTCCAGCCGGCTTGAATGTGTCTGGCGTGCCAAAGTCTGCAAGCTTCAAGCTTTTCTCGTCGTCATAAGGGTAAGCCGAATAGAGAGCCTGGATGCGAAGTTTTAGCGGCTGGGGATCATATCGGTTTGTTATCGTCCAGGCGTGTGTGCCGTTTTCCAGGCCAGTCACCTTGTGGTCAAGATAATCGGTCGGCACAAGTTCCCAAGCCCCCTCATCGCTCCGTCCCAGCTGAAACTCCTGTCGCTGCTCACGCAGCTTCTCCTTGACGCTCTCCGAAAAATAGTTCGCCAATCGTAGCCGCTCATAGTTCCCGATCATGGAAAAATATTCATCCTGGCGCGCGTTGGGCGGCGTGCCACCGACCGAGACGCTCTGGAACGAGAGTGGCGCGTCATGGCCGAGCGCCTTCGCGCACAGATACTCAATCTCGTCCGGCATCTCCATATCCCAGTCACGGCTCGGTCCCAGGATGACCCACCAACCGAGCTGGGCCTCGAGCAGACAGGCGCGGCGGTAGACGCTGACCGCGTCCAGGTGATCGTCGGCGAAGCGTTTGAGACCCCACTTGGGATGGTCCCAGGCGCCGACCCGCGAATGGAAGGGCCATGAGTGATGATTCCAGCAGCTCGCCTCCACTAACGCCGGACGTTCCAGTCGGCTGTAGATCTCCTGGCGCATGCGGGCAACGCCATACCATCCCCGCATCGCCTCGGCCCCATCCATGTAGATCTGGTCCATCTCGCAGGTGTTGAAGACGTGGGCGATCCGGTCAGCGACGTCGTCGACAAGGCTGGACTTTTCGTCGGGCAGGAAGCAGCCGTAACGAACACGCATATGATGGACTGGCGTCCCCTTCTTGTGCGCGGCCGGCGTAGTGCCAAAGGCACCTCGCTGGCACTCCAAAAAACCATAACCGGGCTCATTCGAAAGTTCCGAGTACAGAATCAGTTCATCATCGATCCGAATACAGTTGCCGCGGCTCGAGTAGGCCCAAACAGTCGGGTAATCTCCCGGTGGTTGGTCTGTGGGGACGGCAACAGCCTTTTTATCGAGCTCGGCCGCCAGCGTGAAAGTGCCGTCGGTAGCCAGCCGCGGATCAGGCACCGGCCGGACCCAGGGATCGTGGGGCGAGATGCAGCCGGTCAACGTGTGCATGCCAGCCTTCAGCCCGGCGTCGTGGATCTCGCGAACGACTTGTCTTAGTCCGTCGAGGCCATTGGGAAAGGCGCTGGCCCGCGGCTCGTAGTGCCCCAAACTGCTGGCCCAGCCATTCATATGGATACAATCAATACCGCCTCGCTTGGCGAGCTTTATCCACTGTTCGACATTCTTTTCCGACACGTCCGCAAAGACGTACGAGCCGCGATTGGCTCGGGCGTCCAGCGCGAACGGACCACCCAGTTCGGAGTGCGGCACGCCCTCGCGACGCAGCATTTCCTGCAATACGGGACGCAGCTGTGACCTGGGACAAGCAACGAGCGCAGCCGCTGCCCCTTCTACTGCGTGTTCCTCAAACGCCGTCGCCGTCATCATCGGTGGATTTCCGCGGACAGCGACGCGGGTCTGCAGGTTCAAGGCCCGAAGGCAGACGCCGAACTCCTTGTCGGCTGCGACCCCCGACATGTTGTGGACGTGCTCACAAGCCTTCAAGTTCAGCTGCACGAAGCATACGCTTTCCGGTGCGACTCCTTCAACCGATTCGAGACGGAACGCGAAGTAATCAGCGGTATGGCTGTTACCGTCGGTATCCTCGCGGCGTGCCGCATCGGCTTCTCCACCATCGACAGCCGAGGGCTGGGTCGCCACGACCACTTTCGCCCCGCTCCGTTCAAAGCGGAACACCAGCTTCCTGTTTTCGAGGGAACAGGCCGCCCGCTGATCGACTGTGCCGTCTTGCTTGATTGTCACAAGAGGGGTGCTGTGGCGAATTCGATCCTGGCCGCTGCTTTTGTCAATGAGTGCCGTGCATCGTCCGCTCGGGCCGACGGCCAACTTGGCGAACTCGGTTTCAAGCACTGCCACCGCCGCCGCCAGCTGCGACTTCCGTGGAATCTCTTGGTATGGCGAGCCAGTTTCCGGTTTGTAGACTCTTGTGGAAGCTTCTTTTCGGTGATCCGCGGCAACCTCCTCGTCTGTCAGTGCCCGGTTGTAGAGTCGGACCTCGTCAATCAATCCTTCGTGGCTGGCCGAGCCGCTCCACTTCCCAATGACCAGATCGCCACGATAGCCGACAGGATAGTCCCAGCTAGAGGCGGCGACCTGCTTGCCGTTGACATAGGTTTTGATCGTGGGCCGTTTGAAGGTGGCGGCAAGATGATACCAGCGGCCCTGCTCGAAAGGGGCCACCAGCGGCACTCCCACTTCCCGCCACTGTTCCCGGTTCCCCGTGGCCGAAGCCCCGGGCCGTCCCATCCGGAAAGAACAGTTATTGTCTTGAACGAAGACCATAAACCCGCCCGGGCTCCAGGTTCCGCCAGAGATGATATTCGGGTATCGGCCCGTCCCTTGCCACAAGACCCAGGCCTCGACACTCATCTCATCGGAGCCATCCAAGCCAGCTATCTCGGGGACACGCACATGCGCGCCATCGCCGTCGAAGGCTAAAGCCGTGCCAAACGGGCCACAAACCCACTCGGCATCCCACACTTCACCATCATTGCCATGACCGGAGCTATCGACAGCGACGTCGCCGACAGCGTCGTCGAACTTCCAATTGCCAAGAAGGCCGGATTGTTCAGAAGCAACAGTTGACGTGACGGTGACGGCACTAAGGCAGTGAAGGTAAAAGAATATTCGCCACATATTAGGATTCCTTGGTTGCGGCCGAGATTGTCATGCGTGCACATGCTTCGATACAGCTCATTGAGCCAGTTCCACTTCCAATGTCCGACCCGCGCCGAGGATAACCGGTTGGTTGAAGGCCAGGAGGACACGTGTATTCTCTTGGCGAGCGGATGCGTCAACCTTCATGCCGTCCAGCCGGGCAATTGCCTCCCCCAACTGTTTTCCCTCGGACAACGGGCAGGCCAATGTTTTCAGACGCAGACGCCCCCCACTTCAGCTCAACGCGATTGGTCCAACCATCATCCAAGGCGCAGACGCCGCCTCGCTGCAGGTCGCTATGCGGTTTCTTCCCCGCGGACGGCTCCACTGCCGGTTATTCTAACCCGCCGCGCCGGCAATCATGCTCCAGGCACCCCCGATCAGCCAAGTGGCTGCGGTTGTCGCAACCGTGGCTACGAGCATATTGGCGAGCACATCGCCGATGATGAAAGGTATGCGTTTTTCCATTGAGTCAGCTACTTTCCATGATTTTGCTACCGGCGTCAAAGGGTATTCGGGCCGGCCTTGGTGCCGATGCGCCCGCGCCGGTTACAAGCCAACTATGTAATTGATACCGCGCCGAAGTGCGCTGTTAATCCGGAGGTGGCGCAAATCAACCCCGAGCGGTACATAGGTGAGGCTAGTCTTTAACCTCTGTGGGGGCAAGGGCTTGCAGCCAGACGCAGGCAGTCGTGACGGAGCGTTATCTTGCACGGCGTGCAAAATAATCCTGGGGTTGCTCCATGGCCGCGTCACGAAACGGTGCCCAGCGCGTTGGTGCCCAGCGAGTTGGAGATGAAACGCGCCGGAGCCAACCGCGAAGCAGACGCAGGACTCAAGGTAACCGGAACCGTGTCGGCATCGCGGAAACAAGCCAAAGCGGAAAACAAGGATCTTTGGCCGCGCTCGAGGTACGTCCTCTTGACTCGGGGGCCTTAATACATGTCTGGGATCTCCCTTGATCAGCCGGTTGTTGACTCTTGCCGGTGATCATGCCACAATGGACATGCTCGGCTGGAGGATAAGGCTCTGCCCAGGAGCACCCTGATCGTGGCGGCGAGGGCTGGAAACGAAGTGAGGTGGCCTGTTCGCGGACCATCTTCCGTCCGTTCCACTCCGTTTTTGGCCCAATGCGGTAAACCTCGGGGGATTCGGGGGGGTTGGTCTCCCAAGTCCAAGCATACTGTCTTCAGTCCCCTTTTTGGCACCTCTCAACTAGGTAACTCTCCTGCCGAAACCGAACGTCACGCTGAGCGAGTACAGCGCAAGGCCTGTTAGCCGTGGAGGAAGCCGTCATGGCAGCCGCAACCGTCTACCAACGTGCCCTTCTTATCGTGTTGCTCTCCTTGTTCGCGGCCCGGCTGGGGCGTGCGCGGGAAAACGCCGAGCTCGGCAGGAAACGGAAGGCCGACCTACCGGCGATTGCGGATGAGCCGAAAACGGTTGATCCGGCCACGCTGATGCCCGAGTCGCTCACCAAGTCGGCCACGTGCGACTTGTCGGACTCCTCCCTCATCGAATTGGTCGACTGGCTGCGGGAAAAGCAGGGCATCGTGGTGCTACTCAACAAGCAAGCGCTGGCGGACATCGGCATGTTGCCGAGCGAGCCGGTTTCGGACCATCTGGACAGTGACCCGGTGTATTTTCTGCTGAATCGTCTGCATGCCCTGAACCTGGAATGGTATCTGGAGGACGGGATCGTTCACATCGGGCCCGCGGCAGAGGTGGAAAGCCGGCTGACCACAATGCCTCACAATATCGGCGACCTGCTCGATGCCGGTTACGAACGCGACACGTTGATGGAGTTGATCGAGGAGGTCGTGGCTCCTGCAAGCTGGGGAACGGTCGGCGGGCTGGGCGCCCTCAGCTCACTCGGTGACGTGCTGTTCGTGCGGCAGACCGATGGCGCACAGCGAGAGGTGCTGGGATTATTGGCCGCGCTTCGCGAGCATGGTCGAATGACCTTCAGCCTGGATCCGCCCCAGCATGCTGTTTTTCGACAGAAGCTGAGCCATCCGATGAGCGTCGACTTCCGCGACACGCCGTTGGAGACGGCCGTCGAGGAGCTTGCCGAAAAGTCGAACGCCGACATCCGTCTCGACCGTCCAGCTTTGCAAGAGATTCGCATTCGCCAGCGCGAACCGGTAACCCTGACCCTGGACGAGTGCAAGCTGGAAACCGTGTTGGCGGCCATGCTCATGGACCTCGAGCTGACGTGGCTGCTGCGCGACGGGGTTCTGTGGATAACCAGCCGGCAGGAGGCTGAGACGTTTCTGAAGGCGGCCGTCTACGATGTCCGTGATCTTTGCCGCGACTCGGACGAGTCCGACGCGCTGCGGGACGCCATCAGGTCTCAAGCAGCGCCGGACTCCTGGGGGCAAGTCGGCGGGCCAGGCTCGATCCAGTTCGCTAAGCCCGGCACGATGGTGGTCCTCAATGAAGAGTCTATTCTCCTGCAGGTTCTCGATCTCCTGCAGACTTACCGCACCGCGCTGCGGTCGTCCAAGCCCCGAGATCGGGACGCCCCCCACGAGCAGGAGGTGATCACCGTCTACTACCGGATGCATGCCGCGGTGGCTGACGACCTGGCTGTCAAAGTGCCAGAGCTAGTCAGTCCGGATTCGTGGCAGGACCAGGCACATCCTGAAGCGCCGGGGAAGATCGTCCGCGTCGCGTCTCCCCCGGAGCTTCTCGCCGTGGAGGCTGCGCGCGACAAAGGGGCGAAAGATCCGGCCGACACCGTGGCGGGGCCGCTCACCGAGCAGGCCGTCTTGATCATCACCCAGCGGCGGGCTGCCCACCGGGAAATCGAGAGCGTCATCCGGCGGGTCGAACAGGGGGACGGCTCAACCGGCGCTGGCCCCGAGATGGAAGGGATGGGCGGGTTTGGCGGTGGCTTCTTTGCCCTGCCACCACACTCGCCCGACAAAAAGCAGTAACGCCATCCCACGGGACCCGGTGGCGCCCCCGGGCAGTCCTGGACGGAAGCCAGGACGTCCACCACGCCGCTCCGCCGTGAACGCGGCAATGTGGAAACCGGCGAGCCACACGCCGCCGTTACCTAATTCTTGCAAGCGGACGGACTGCCTTACTCGGACATTCTCACCGAGGAGACCATCCAACAGGCGTTCGCGGACAACGACGCCGGATTTCGTCAGGGCGAGGATGCCGTCTACACGGCCCGGTTGACTCTCTAGGGTATTCTCGACACAACTCGCGCGGACAGGCCGTCCAACGATCCTGTAACGCCGCGGTGGGTCGACTCCGATCGTTGTGTTTGTCATTGGGGATTTCAGGTCCGTCGCCCCGCGGTGGAGCCTCCTGCCGGGCCCGAGCAAAACTGCCGGACCACGTGCTGGAAACCTTGACAGTCCAGGTTGCCGACGAGTTGGCCATCGTCCGAACCGAGCGGAGCCGCGAGCCATCAAACGGCGACCAAAACCACGGAAGTTAATGCCGAAACCTCCCGACGAGGCGCGTCGGGAATTGATATCCGGATCGTCCGCGGCTTAAGCGTTGTCCCGACCTCGATTGTGTGGCCGTCTGATTCTATGTTCCATGGTGTGTCTTGGCATCATTTCACTTGTTAGCCAGTTGGAGGCCCGGCCATCGCTGTAATGCTCACCACGCCGCCGATGCGGACCTGAATGTTGAGTTCATAGCCTCCCAGCAACGACATGCCGATCAGGGGTGCAGTTTCGGCCTCATCAACAGGCACGCGGCGCGGCTGCCCATCCCAGACCACGGTCCCCTCATAGATGTCAAATATGGTCTCGCTGCTATCTGCGAGGATTGCTCGTCCACGTTCCCGCCAATGGAGTCCAAGGGCGCCGATCAACACTGAAGGCAAGCTCAACCACCCATCGAAGCCCGTATCCACGACAGCCTCGACGGTCTGTCCAGAGCCGCCAGGACCCTGTACATCCAAGCGAATGGTTGCTTCCTGATCTGGGGTGACAATGCCGGTGATCATGAATTCCTGGACTTTGGCCGGGGACCAAAGCGACGTACGAACCTGGAGCCGATTCGTCTGACCCATATTTGTGCGCCGGGCAGGCGAGCCACGAGCTGGTCGGACGCCCTCAGTTCGTCACGGTCCACCTCGTACTCCCCGGACTCAATGTCAATCGCCACGAACTCCCCTTGGTGCTCCCGCTCAAGCCGGGCGCCCAGGTCCTTTTCGTAGATGGCGTCGCCTCGCCGAGCGAACTCTTCCTTACTGTAACGGGGTCTGCTGGTGCTCATGCTCACGCCCTTGCCTGACTGGGAGAAAAGAGTGGCCTCAAGTAACGAGATTCTAGGTCCCTGCTATCGAACTTCAAGGCGCCGCGTCTTGCCCCGCGCTGGGTCTTAAGCTGCCAGGACCCTGAGTGGCTAACGTCCGAGCTGACCCGCCGGGAACAGGCCGGCGCGAACGACGTTGATTTCGGGACACGCTCAACTCGCCGGCCTGTTCCCGGTCGAGTTGAGCGAATGGTTAGGCCGTCGGCACCCGCTGTTCGTTTTGGATCGTCACCGTCGGATTGGCGTTCCGCGGCGGAACAGGCAAACCCTGTTTCTTCACCAGGTCAACATGCTCCTGCATTCCCCACTTGGCCTTGTAAAGACAATCTTCGACGGAGTGTCCCACCCCGCTGAACCCCTCCAGTTCCGGCGAATAGAAGCCAAAGTAATCTGGCTCGTCTGTAGCCTCGATGACCAGCGAATACGGAAGTTCGATCATCACAAATGCTCCTAATCGGCTTACGGTTTCTGGATACCTGCCGCTTTCAGGATAGCATGGCAGGTGCCCGTTGGCACTTCCTTGGAACCATGATAGTCAACCCGGATCAACCTGTTCCAGCCCGGCTTCCGGTAGTACCGAATCGATCCTTTCTCCTTGACCAGCGTGAAGCCATTGGCTTGCAGTAGCCGAACCAGCTCACTGAACTTCACTTTAGTTTCCCATTTCGCCAGGAACCGGCAACAAAATCGCCGGATTGGCGATCGTCCGGTCCTAATCCTCGTGCGTCTGTCTGACACGGCCGCCAAGAGCCCTGCTCACACTCAGCGTCAGTGCAGAAGCCAGAAAAAAGACCGCAATCGTGAGCCATGATTTCCACACAAACTTCTCTTCTTGAAGCTCCAACTAGATCATCGCGAGGGCCAGCACGGTTCCAGCCACGATGCAAATGATACAGATCGTAAAGCAGATCTTGTTTAGCTTCTCGAGATTCATGGCATGGGTTTCCTGAGTGGCCTAACTATCTAATTGATACCGCGCCGAAGTGCGCTGTTAATCCGGACGCGGCGCAAATTAACCCCGAGCGGGACATAGGTGAGGCTAGTCTTTAACCTCTGTGGGGTCAAGGGCTTGCAGCCAGACGCAGGCAGTCGTGACGGAGCGTTATCTTGCACGGCGTGCAAAATAATCCCGGGGTTGCTCCATGGCCGCGTCTCAATCCCGAAACGAAGAAATGCACAACGCACGCCGTGCGAAAGAGCGATTGCCTGCCTGTTGGCGTTAGGTCGTTTGCAATAAACACGTTGCGTCGATACAGACAAGATCCCCTGCGTCAAGCTCGCGCGGTTGGGTGCACGTTAACGCGCGGAACACGTGGTAGTTCACTTTGCACGGAAACAGAACTGGAACCCTTGAATGATGGTGTTCGGGCGAATATGCATATACGCATGTATACGTCTCATGTCACGCGTTGCCACAAGCATACGTCTACCCTCGCCAGAATCGGAGTCCGAGAGATCCGCCCCGTCAGGAAACGGTGTCTGGTGCCCAGCGCGTTCGAGATGAAACGCGCCGGAGCCAACCGTGAAGGAGAAGCAGGAGTCAAGGTAACCGGAACCGACTCGGCATCGGGGAAATAAGCCAAACATCGCGGAAACAAGCCAAAGCGGAAAACAAGAATCTCTGGCCGCGCTCGAGGTATGTCCTCTTGACTCGGGGGCCTGAATACGTGTCCGAGAAGGCAATGTCGCGTGTCTGCTCGACGTCCACACCGATAAACGGCCCTTGATCCGGCAGCGGCGGACAACCGTGCAGCAAAACGCCTTGGCGGATGATCGTCCGAGCGGCTCGCATCACGCTTTTACTCATGGTAACATTCACCAATAGTGATTCGTTCCAAGAAGCGTGCGGAAAACAAGGAAGTCTTTTTGGGGGTCGGCACCCACAAGCGACAGTTCTGTTCGCGGTCGTGAACACGTTCCATTACAAGGAGATCACTGATGCGAAGTGCCATTCTCGTTCGGGTTCCTTTCTGGATCGTCCTCTTCGGCCTGGTGGCCTGGCTCGGTTCCGTGCCCGTTCTGGGGACCGAAGCCCCCGCGGCGTGGAAGGCCGGCACGGCTTCCGTTGTCGTCACCCCGGACGAATTGATGTGGATGGCCGGTTACGCCGCCCGCGACAAGCCGGCCGAGGGAAAGATTCACGATCTCCACGCGAAAGCCCTCGTGCTCGAAGATGGCGGCGGCACGCGACTGGCGATCGTCACCCTGGATCTCATCAGCGTGCCTCGAGAGGTGCGCGATTGGTTGGAGGAGCAGGTTGGACGCCGGCACGACCTTCCCCCCGAAGCCCTCATGATTAACGCGTCTCACACCCATTGTGGGCCGGAGCTCCGGCCCGACAAGGTCTACCTGCCCGAGGACCACGCCGCGCGGTCCCGCCGTTATGTCGAAACTCTGCAGAATAAACTTCTGAAACTGGTCGGGCAGGCCCTTTGCGATTTGACGCCGGTCTCGCTGAGTTATACCCATGCCCGGGCGGGCTTCGCGATGAATCGGCGGACGCCCGCGAAAAACGGTCCCCGTAACCACCCCTATCCCGACGGTCCGGTCGATCACGACGTTCCCGTGCTCCAAGTCACCGCGGATGAAGATGATTTGAAAGCCGTGTTGTTCGGCTACGCTTGCCATGCGACAACGCTCAGTTCGTACCAGTTCTGCGGCGATTATCCCGGCTTCGCCCAGCAGTATATCGAGGAAAGCCATCCCGGCACGATGGCCCTGTTCATGGCCGGTTGCGGCGGCGACCAGAATCCGTATCCGCGGCGAGAACTCGACTTGTGCCGCCAGCACGGCCGGGCTTTGTCCAATGGTGTCGAAACGGCCCTTCAAACAGAAACGAAGCCGGTCGGCGGACCACTTCGCATGGCCCTTGACGAAGTCGAGCTGGAATTCGCCGAGCCTCCCAGCCGCGAGCAATTGGAAAAGGAAGCCCAGTCCAACAACAAGTGGGAGCGGCGCCACGCGGAACTCCTGCTCGACGAGTTGGAGCGGGCCGGAAGAATTCGCACGAGCTACTCCGTTCCCGTGCAGGTGGTGCGGTTCGGTTCCGATCTGATCCTGGTGGCCTTGCCCGGCGAGGTGGTGGTCGACTATTCCCTTCGGCTGAAGCGGGAACTGGCGGGGCCGGCCGTCTGGGTCGCTGGCTACTGCAACGACGTTTTCGGCTACCTCCCGTCGCTCCGCGTTCTTGAAGAAGGCGGCTACGAAGGCGGCGGAGCCATGCGCTACACACCCTTTCCCGGGCCCTTTGCCCCGTCGGTTGAAAAACTCATTGTGGACAAGGTTCATGAACTAGCGAAAAAGACGGAAAGTGACTGAAGAATCGCCGAAACCGATGACGCTCTCGTGGTACGGGGGGCCGCCAGGA
>JBNJEM010000172.1:0-12230 GCA_051745935.1 Planctomycetota bacterium | reverse complement strand
TTACCATCCCCGCCGCACGACATCGCAAATGCGTTCCACGTCCTCCACGCTCAGTTGCATGTGCAGCGGTAGGACTAAATAGCGGGATTCGAGGTCGTCCATGTTGGGATAGGACGACGGTTCCACGAACTCGCGGAATATGGAGTATCTGTCATTGTGGTAATGCACCTAACCTGATTCGTTTGGACTGTTCCACGATCAATTTAGGCCAAGCGAAAAAGGGGAGTAGTACAATTAATGCGGGAGAAAAAGGGCTTTGCCGGGTGCAAATGCCACGGGCTTGTCCCGTGGTCCGTTACGTTCCACGCTACCGACGGCCAGGAGTAGTGTTTCTGACCAGTTTGTAGCGGGGAACGTGAACCACCACGGGACAAGCCCGTGGCATCCCTGCGGGCCTTGCGTGTCCAGGCCGTGTAGCGGCACCCGTGAACGGCTACGCCGGATACGAATACCACCGCGACGACGAGCCCCTACAATCCAGTCAAGTTGCCGAGCGACCAAATGCAAACGCACAAATGTCCCGCTGTTGACCGACAGCGTGCCTGGCCGCTCGCAGTTTCACGCCCCGATAGACGAAAACGATTGCAACGTTTCCTGTCCTGCGCAACTTGCCAGGAAAAATGTACCACTCCGGCCATTAGCGCCGCGGTGGCGGCCCTCTCAGGACTTGCTTACACCATAACAGGACTGTCCACCTCCGTCTGAACCAAAACGGCACTACCTCCATGGGAAAAGCATTTGCCTCTCAGTCGCCTCTTCCGTTCGCTCTCGCGGTTTGCATCTTCTTCGCAGGAGGATGTTCACGGACGCATGCGGGAGATGCGGAAGCGGTTTCCGTCGAGAAAGACGTCAAGATCCCGATGCGCGACGGGGTCAATCTGCTCGCCAGCATCTACAAACCGAAAAAGATGCCCAGGCCGTTGCCGGTCCTCTTTCTTCTCACGCCCTACGGGGCGGATTTCCAGGTACGGCGCGGCCATTGGTACGCCCAGAGGGGCTATGTCATCGCGACCATCGACGTCCGGGGGTGCGGTCATTCAGAAGGGACATTCAAACCGTTCGAGAACGAAGGGCGTGACGGGCACGATGTCGTGGAGTGGCTGGCACTCCAGCCATGGTGCAACGGCAAGGTGGGCATGTTCGGATGGTCCTACTTGGGTTGGTGCCAGTGGAGCACCATCAAGGAGTGCCCACCGCATCTGGAGACCATCGTCCCAGGCGTCTCCACGTATCCCGGAACAGCAGGGATACCTAAGAACCGGAACATCTTCCTGCCGTATGTCATGTCCTGGCTCAACGACGTGGCTAGATGCAGCGGCAGGCCCTCTCCGGGGCTCGACGACTATCTTTACTGGCAAGAGCGTCTGGCCAATCGCGAAGCGAGTGGTCTGAGTATCGACGCCTTCTGCTGAAGTGGGTGGAGTGTTCATGTTAACGTACATTGGTGACGCAAATTAACGCGTGTTGCCAAGCGAGTAAAGGAAGTCCTAACCTATTTTCCGGCAGGGCGTTGTGACCGGCCGTGAAGACTGGACCCAGAGCGCGATCGTGCAGCGTCACGCACGATTAACACGCGAGGACTGGCAGATGGTGTTTCTCGACCCCGGTGGGAGCGCTATCGTGCACCCCCGATGCGCGAATAATCCGGCTTCGGCCGATAGGCCATAGGGCGCAAAGTCTAGTCACCGCTTGGCTTGTGTGATAAACTGCGGATTTGATGCAGCACGTTATACCGGTCGCGGATGACTTTCTCCGCCGCGAGTCCGACCAACGGGAGGACGGCTTGCGTCGGGCAGCTTTCCACCCGGAAAAATCCAACCGCCTGAAATATATTTTGCAGAACGCCCGCCCGGTTTGCTCCCCTGGGTGCTGCATATAAGTACGTAGTTAGCCCAAATGAATAAGATGCAGAAACCACTTGCGAGACTCCTCGGCACGGCCATTCTGATTTCCTCGACTGTTGGCGCTGTCCTCATCGCTCAGTCCCTGGCCCCCGAAGAGAAGGCGCCGTCCCGTGTCCAGCTCCCGGATGGCAGCGTTCGCTTCATCTTTCAGTCTTTGCGCGAATCCGCATCTTGGCCCGCCGGCGCCGCTGCATTTGTCGCATCCGGCCTCGCATTGCCGTATTTGCTCCGACTTGTCACGCACGAGAATCCCGAGGAAAAACGCCCTCCCCACATTGTGTGGCGTTTGGTCGGCTACATACTGATCGCATTCCTGGCTCTCCTCTTCGCGAAAGCCCTTCTGCTAGATCCGTTGCTCAACTTTCGCTCGCTAGTACTTACGTCCGACGAGGTTACACTGAATTCTCTATACAGCACCTGGTCCATACCATTCTCCGATATCAGCAACACGCACCTTGAACGCAATGATACTTCCCGCCGCGGGCGCGAGTGCACTGACCTCCGCTACGAGATACGAGGTGTTGCTGGGAATATGCATCGCAGCATCCTGGTTACGTGCAGCCGTCCGAGCAACGAGTTGTCAGAATATGTGGCATTCTTTGACGCGATGGATGCGGAAGTGAAGCGCAGGTTAAAGAAGAAAAGGGCTAACAAGGCGATGAACGCCGACAAATAGGGTTCGGGGCTTTCGCCCCCCCCTGTTTGCGGGTTATCGCCGCGAACGACTGATGTGGCAAAACACACGTTGTGGCTGGCCCAGTGGAACCGCAAATGGAACGCCTACGCCTTGATCGGCGGCCATAAGCGGGCGCACGAGTCGTTCCGGGAGTGCGTCATCCGCGAGATCGAAGAGGAACTCAGCCTGCGATGCGGCATCGATTTCGAAGTCGCCGATGAGCCGGCAGCCCGTCTGGAATACACGGCCTTCTCCAAGTCGGCTCAGGAGGAAACCGGGTACACGATGGAACTGTTCGACGTCCGCCTGACCGACTCGGCCGGAGGCAGAATTGACGCCAAGCCGAACAATCGTTGGCTGACGGAACAGGAAATCCAGTCACAACGGACGACGGACGGAAAGCCGGTCAGCGAGACCGTGGAGTTGATTCTCAGAAAGCTCGGTGTTTCACCGCCCAACAACGTCCGATAGGGCGAACTGTCAACGCATCGAGTTCGCTGCGGCAGCGGAGCACATTGTCCCGTGATCCATACGAACGAACGGAGCGTCCCATGCAGCCCCGCTACCTTCCCATCATCCGGGTTTTCATCAGCTCTAGCTTCGCCGACCTCGAGGCCGAGCGGGACGCCCTGCAGGGGGACGCCTTCCCGCGTTTGGAGGCGTTCTGCCGGCAATACGGTTTTCAGTTCCAGGCGATCGATTTGCGCTGGGGCGTGCCGGGAGAGGCGGGGCTGGACCACCGAACGATGCGGATCTGCTTCGACGAGCTCCGCCGCTCGCAGCACGTCTCGCCCGAACCGAACTTCCTCATCCTGCTGGGCAACCGCTACGGCTGGCGGCCGTTGCCGGAGGCGATCTCCGAGGACGAGTTCAACCGCCTGCTGGCCGTCGCCACATCCGGGAAAGTTCCGGGAATCGGTTCCGAGTCGGCCGAGGGCGTGCTGCGGGACTGGTACTACAAGGATGAGAACTTCCGCCCGGCCGGACCGTCGCAAGAGCCGCCGCTGCAATACCTGCTGCAATCGCGACAGCGCGATCTGGGGGACGGCAAGAACTACGGCCGCGATGCAAAACAGAAGGATACCGCCGACTGGCTGGCCGTGCAGCGCGTGTTGTGGGACCTTGTTAACGCCGCCTTTCCCCCGGAGTCATTGGCCGGGCGTTTTACGCTCGACTGGCAGCGGCACGCGGCGGCCGTGGCCCAGGGCCGCGCGCCGCTGCCGCAGATCGTTCGTTTCCAGGGCTCCGCAACCGAGCAGGAAATCTGGGCCGGCGCCCTGGCCGTCCCGAACCCCGGCGGGCACGTGCGGGCCTTCTTCCGCGAGATCACCAACCGCGACGTCTTCTCCGACCCGGCCGAGATCAGGGACTTCTTCGACCTCACCGAGTCGGGCGCGATCGACGACGACGCACAACAGGCACAGGCCGACCTGAAAGAAGCGCTCACTACGCGATTGGGTGCTCACGCCGTCACGCCCATGCCGCATTCCCGGCTGAAACGTGAGAACGGCCGCACGGTCGTCGACGCCTCGAAGGACGACCTCCAGCAGCTTTGCGACGAGGGCGTCGCGCAGCTCACCGCCATCATTCGCCGGCAGATCCAGGAGCACTGGCGGCTTGCGGAATTGCCCGAACCGGCCGCATCGCCTGCCGACGGCGAGCCGCAACCGGTCGGTCCCAGCGAAGCCCGCAAGCTGGAACTGGAGCGTCAGGCGCACGCCCGCTTTGGCGACGAACGGACGCAGCAGTTCCAGGGCCGCGACGAGGAACTGAAGCAGATCGCCGCCTATCTCGCCGACGACTCGGACCGCCGACCGCTCCTCGTCCACGGCCCGCCCGGAACCGGCAAGACGGCCATCCTGGCGGAAGCGGCCAAACGGACCGAGGAGCACTTCAAGCCGATCGTCCGCTTCCTCGGCGTGACGCCCGATGCCTCTGACCTGCGCGGACTGCTCGCTTCCCTTTGCCGCGAACTGGAAGACCGCGTCCCGGCCGAGACCAGGAAACTCCCCGCCGAGCCGGACAAGCTCCAGGAAGAACTGCTCCGCCGTCTGGCGACGGGTCCCGCACAGCGGCCGATCGTGATCGTCCTCGATGCGCTCGATCAGCTCAGCCCGACCGACGGCAGGCGGCGGCTGGCTTGGCTCCCCTGGACGCTGCCGGAGCACGCCAGGCTAGTCGTCTCCTGCATCTCCGGCGTGGCCGACGACGACCCGCTCGGCGAGCCGTACCGGGAACTGAAGCGCCGCGCCGATCACCAGTCTGACTTCCTCGAGCGGGCGATTGCCGTCGAGTCGCTCACACCCCACGATGCGCTGACCCTGATCGACCGCTGGCTGGAACATGCCCAGACGCCGCGACAACTGATCGACAAACAGCGCACGGTTATCAAGCAGCGCATTCTGCCGGAGGAAGCCGTTGCCTGCCGCCGGCCAATCTACCTGCGAATCCTGTTCGAGGAATGCCGCCTGTGGCCCTCGTATCGGTCGGTCAGCCTGGAGGAGCTCGGCCCCGACGCGGCGGCACTGCTGGAAACGCTGCTGACCCGGCTGGAGCGGCCCGCGCAGCACGGCTTCACCGCGACCCGCGCGCTGGGCTACCTTGGCTCGGCCCGCCGCGGCCTGAGCGAAATCGAAATCTTGGAAGTTCTCTGGCAGGATGAGGACTATCACAAATACCTCGAGGATCTTAACCGCCAATACGGGCACACCCTTCCGCCGGGCGCCACGCGGATCCCGATCGCCCTCTGGGCCAGACTGCGGCAGGACCTGGCCCCCTACCTGGCCGAGCAGGCCGCCCCCGGCGCCTCGGTCCTCACCTTCTACCACCGCGAGGTCGGCGCGGTCGTGCGGCAGCGTTTTGTCGAGCAACCCGACTTGCAGCAGCAGTTCCACCTTCGGCTGGCCGACTACTTCGAAAATAGACCCACCGATGCCCGGCGGATCGACGAGCTCCCCTGGCAACTGGCCCAGGCGGCGGATTGGTGCACTCTTCACCAGTTTCTCGCGGATTTGCCCTCATTGCGTGCGCTTTATGAACTCAACGAATCTGACGTTCGACGCTACTGGACACAACTGGAGCGAAACTCAGCATTCCGGTCGCCCGCGACCTACAGGGATTTGCTGTTGTCTCCCACCTCCGAGCCAGCTACTGCATGGTTGGTGGGTGTTCTCTTGATCAACCTTGGACACACCGAATTGGCAACGGCCTTCTGGCAGTCGCTCGCCGGGCACTTCAAGAAGACAGAGCAAACCGCAAACCGCGCCCGCGCACTGATCAACGGAGCCGAGTGTGCCCGGGTGCAAGGAATCACCAGTGAGGCAATTCAGTGCTTTCGAGAGGCCGTTCCCATCCTTCGCAGCAACAAAGATTGGCGCGGTGTCGTAGCATCGTTCGTGGGCTTGGCGAACATCCACCTCGATCGCAGGGAATTGGCCGAAGCACTAAGTCTCTATAGAAAAGCAGAACGGCTGGCGACTCGGATGCGAGACAAACCCGGACTTGCATGCAGCTTAGGAGGCCAGGCCCGCATCATGTTTTGCAAAGGGGAATACAAGAAAGCACTTCAGTTGCTAAGACAGGAAGAGGAGATTTGCGCCGAACTCGGCGATCCCGGCCGATTATCGCGATGCTGGCTGGTCCAAGCAGAGTTCTTAAGCCGTGTGGGAAGCTTTGCCGAGGCCGCGAAACTCCACAAAAAGGCGGAAGACGCATGCCGAAAGATTGGTGACAAAGACGGCGAGGCATCCGCCATCGGTTCCCGGGCCATGATATTAGAGCATCAGGGCGAATGGGATAAAGCCCTTCGACTACTCCATTTGCAGGAATGGATATACAAAAACATTGACGCCCAATACGGCCTTGCGAACGGCTACGGCAACCAGGCCAAGATCCTGCTTTCGTTAATTCAACGAGATGGTAGCCACCGAGCACTCGAGGCGATCAGCCTACTACAAAAGCAAGAGCTGATCGCGCGACAGTTGAATTACCAGACGGCGTTATTAGCGAGCCTTCAGAACCAAGCCGTGGCTCTAAGGGTACTCGGCAAGTACGACATCGCGCTCGCACTTCTTGCCGAAAAGGAGGCGATTAGCCGCGCCCTTGATGATAATCCAGCTCTGGCATCTTGTTTACAAGAGCAGGCTAACATCCTCCTCCGCAACGTGGACAACGAGACTTTAGTACGCGCAGAGGCGATCCTCCGCGAGAAAGAAACAATTTGCCGTAAACTCAGTTTGGCAAAAGAATTGGCCAGTTGTTTGGGAACGCTAGCGCTCGTCTTCAGACAGCGTCGGCAGCGTGGGGATTCGGAAATGGCCTTGGAGCTGTATACCGAAGTTGAGTCGATCCAGAAAAACTTGAGGGATGAGCCGAGCATGGCTGTTACCCTCTACAATCGCGGAACTCTGTTACGCGACGACCTCAACAACCCAATAGAGGCACAACAGAGTCTTGATGGCTCTTTCGCGCTGGCGAGAAAGTACCGAATGATGGAATTGCTTCAGCGTTTCGGAAGCTAACCTATGTCATGAAAGGACAAACCGTGAACAAATTTCAGGTGAAGATGGAACCGACCGATGCGGGCAAAATCCTTGAAATCGAACTCACGAGAGAGCATTGCGAGGGTGTTTACGCGCTCTGCGACGTCTTAGGTAGGCAACAAGACACGATGTTGGGATTGGGCGAGGTGCTCTTAAGCATCAAGTCGGGAATGGCAGAAGTGCTCCGGCAGATTCCCAAGGACTTTGATGGGATCGCTGAGGTGCCATTCACCGCCGAGACCGCGGCAAGTCTCCTTAGTATGTGCTGCTACCTAGCGAAGAACCATCCCGTGGGACCACACACGAGGTGGGTGTCCCCGCTACAACAGAGTGTCGAGGCAGCACTCAGACAGTCTGGTGTGCGCTGTAAGATCCTGCTCGAGAATGTTCCAGTCTTCGTTGGCCCGTAGCGGCGGGGAGTTCGTATGGTCGGATGGGGTTTGCATGTGGTCGTGCGGGCTGACGTTTCACCAGGAAATTCAGGACGCGGTCGCCGTGAGCGAGCGGATGTTGAGACCGGAGGGTCCCGACACGCTCAGCCGCCTGAACAGCCTGGCCGAATTGTTGCGAAGCGAAGGGGACTACACGGCCGCCGAGTCGCTCTACGAGCGCGCTCTTCAGCGAGTGCTCAAAATTGCCGCGGCGATCGGTCGTCCTCACCCGAACCTGTAAGCTTGCATGGGCAAGTATGCAACCTGCCTGGAAAACCAGGGGCACAGTCCCGAGTCCCGACAGCATCCATGAACAAGTGGAGGCGATGCTTAGGCCGTTCGGCATGAGCTTGGGCGGACCGACAGCCCCGCCTCGCAGTGAGCCGTCCCCCGAACTCCCCGCCGTCATCAAAGAGCTGATCCGCGACCCGTCGCAACTCCAGCAAATCGCCGCCCGCCTCCAGCGCGAAGATCCGGCGTTGCTCCAGGAACTGGTGCAATGGCTTTAAAGCCAACGACAATAACCGCCAGCGCACCTCGACGCTGACCACTATGAACCGTTTGACAACCGGTCGGAGACACACCCATGCCCGTTCACAACGAGATAACAGACAGCCACCGCTCAGCAGCCAATTTTTATCGGGTCCATCCGTGGCACCGCTGTTGTGGCAAACTACGCAGAAGGAGCAAGGACGTTTGGACTGTTCCACGATCCATTTAGGCCGACACTGCTAGCCTCCGACGACCTTGCGCCCGAGGCCGCATTCGCCGTCAACTTCATTCGCGCGGCCCCCGAAATCGGCCTTTCGCCGGCATCCGGTTGCACGAAAGGCATGTCGTCATCCTCCTGCCTTTCATTGAAGGCCTGGTGCCGTGTCCGAGAAGATGATTGTAAATCTCCCCGTTGAACACCAGCACGTAGCGCCCGGAGGCCGACACCATCGGCTGATGCCCAGCCGGAGATAAATCCAGGATGGACAGTCGGCGATGGGCTAAAGCGATGCCCGCCACGCCGTCCAGCCAGATACCGGCATTATCCAGCCCACGATGCACCAGCCGATCGCGCCTCTCGACTGCGATTCCTTCGGCCTCGGGTTCGTCAAAGCCTGAAGGGTCGAACAATCCGGCTATGCCGCACATTCGCTTTGCGCTTTCATGATCTTGGGGAGAATAGTGGGAACCGCCGATGTACACTTGGCGGCAATGGATGTCCGGAAGCGGGAACCAGTTCTCGTGTCGAGTTGATTTAGCATTTGATGAAACATTGCCGGCAGCGCTGAACGCATCAACGTCGCCGCAGGCTTACGCCATACCTTGCGAATTCTCTGACCCCAAGAAATCCCGGTCGCTGTGGCTCGAAACTATCTGTTAGTCGGTGGGTGCGATTCACGAAGGTTGCCGGTGAAACGTGCTACTCGCATCTTGATGAGTGCCGCCGCGCCGCGCCGCTCTGATTCACTCAGCAGCACGCTCCAGCCGACAACCAGCACCGTGAGCAATCCTACCACCAGAACGGCGGTATTCGCGTTCGGGCCCCAATGTTCCCCGAGCCAAGCCGCCACGATGCCAAAGGCCAGCGTGAGGCCGAGCACCCCGGCCACCGGCGCATAGGGCCAGGGTAGTGGATACGCTCGCTGCGCCAGCCACGACAAAATGACCGCCTTGACGGTATGACCAATCACCACGCCAAGAGCCACACCGAACAACCCGAACACAGACGCCAACAGGAAGATCCCGGCCAGCGTCGCGGCGACGTTCAGGGCGTAGGCGTACAGCTTCAGATAGCTGCGTTTGGCGATGCCGATGCCGATTTCCGTGATCCAGCTCGTGGCCTGAATCGCCAGTCCCATCGCCAGTGGAAAGACCACCACCCCGGCGCCGGCGTAGCGGTCGGAGGCTAGCACATGAATTATTGGCCGGGCGACCAGCGACAGCCCAAACACCACCATGCACATGCCAAGCGCAAAGAGTTTCAGAACACGGTTGTAGGTATGCGGCGCATCGGCCTGCTTGTGTAATGACAACGAGAATGGCCCCCAGGCGGTTTGGAAAGCCGTGACCACCAAGCCGATCAGCATCGCAATTTTGGTTCCCATCGCATACAGGCCCAGACTCTCGCTTCCCAGCAAATGGTCCGTCAGCGAACGCTGCAGGGCGGGGGAAAACGCGCCCAACACGCAGATCACACCGTAGGGAATAGCAAACGGCAACATCTCGCACAGGCGGTGAAAATCCCGGGGGTGCGTCAACCACTGGCGAACGAACAACAGGCCCAGCAAACCGAACACAACGTCCGTGAACAAGCTGACAAGTAATACCCCTTCGATCCCTACGTCGACCAAGAGCACCGCCACGAGCAACAAAGACACATGGACCAGCGTTGCCCCCAGCGACATGGTCAGGAAGCGTGCTCGTGCGAACGTCCACTTGAGCAGATTCCGGGAAAAGCTGATCAGCAGGAGGAACGGCAACTTGAGCAGCACGATCCTGAACAGCCGCTCAGATTTCGGCGCCTCGATCAGAAACCCGGTCACCCAGCCCGCGCTCCACCACAGCAACGGCAAGAGCAGCGCCAGACCGGCCAGTTGAAACAAGAGCGACTGCGAGATCAACTGCCGACGCTCGGCGGTGTCTTCATGCTCGTAGAAGTAGCGAGCCACCCCCGAGTCCTGCCCGAAGGTGAACGCAATCGCCAGAAAAGTCGACAGCACCAGGAAATAGTCCAAGACCCCATAATCCGTCACCGAGAAGTGCCGGGCCAGCAGCGGGAAGGTGATCAGCGCAAAGGCTTTGCTGACGGCGCCCGCACCCCCGTACAGAAGGGAATCCTTCAGCAGGAAGCCGAGGCGACCGCGATGGGAGAGGCTGACTGGCGTGTTATCAGGCATGAGATCCAGGTTCAAAGTCGGCGAAGATGCTTCTAAAAAAGTCTGCAATCATTAAGACTGGTTGACGAGCAAGCTGCCACTGCCCACGACGCGACTTCGTCACAACGCGTTAACCCCAAAAGGTTCTCCTGATACCTCGTGGTCATCCTCCCCATCGCGCGGGATCCTCAGCAGATCCAACCACTTTGTGGCCAGTTCGATGCCGTTGTAGCGGTTAAACCACTCTTTTGCGCTGCGGCCGATCTCCACGCGTTTACCGGGGTTATCCGCCATTTTCAGAAGATGGCGCAAAATGTCTTGCTCTTCCCGGACCGGTAACATAGGCGGTGGCGGATAGCCATAGATCCGATCAAACTCACCAGGTGCAAAATTGAATCCCTGCAGCAAGGGTTTACCACTCGCCAGCGATTCCCAGCCTGTGCCGCCCCATACCATCCTGGGACGCTCGTAGAACTGGCCGCAGCCGATAGAGACCCGTGAGAGCAACCACATCAACTCGCGGCGCGGCATTTTCGGAAGCCAGTGTATGTATTGTTCGATTCCAAGTTCGCAGGCAAGTTGCTTGGATGGCTCAACGTCCGGTCCGTATTCAACCATCAGCAGCAGTGGCTTCAGGTTGGGACGCATGATAATCAACTTGGCGAACATCCGGATTACCCAGTGGTTATTCTTGCTCTCCCCGGGCCACGGCCCCTTGGCGCGCCCACAACTCTTTTTCCACATCAAGCGCGCCTGATGTAGCACGGAAAATTGAGACCCCGCGATTCTTTCCGCCGCTATCCGAAGCGGTTGGCTGGGCGCAGTGTCGGGCAAGCTCTCGTTGTTATATACCATTGGTACAGCGAGAGGTAGCGATGTGACATTAATACTTTTCAAGACCTCACCAGAATGACCACAGCCAAAGGTAAGTGCATGCCTGCTGGACTGAATACCCTGGGCCTGCAGGGACGCAATTCGTCGCCCCAACCAATTCGAAACTCTCCCTCTGCCAATGTAATGCTCGGTAAATACTGGGGACCGAAGAAACTCCACGCCGCTTGCATACGGATAGAAAATATCGAGCCGTCGATTCGATCGTCGTAAGGTTGCGGGCGTTATCCCTGAAGCGATGAGTCTGTCATAGCCCGCATACGCCTGCCGTATCTGGCGACGCGTAACTGGTGGTAGCCACGTATTCTGGAAGCCGAGCCATGCGCGAACCATGACTCTACCGGCCAGCAACCACGACAGCGGGAAATCCCAGACGGCCGTTGTAGAATTAGGGATCTTCGTCCGGTGAATGTATGGTGCCCACTTTTCCATTTCCCAAGTATCACTCTCCGGCCGAAAATGGCTCAGCGTGCCAGTTCCATCGTCTCTGTACAACAACAAATGCGCATCCGCTCCGAGATCGCGGAAGTAGCGCATGAGAGAAAAGTTGTTGTTGTTCATGTTGCCGATCAACGCGATTTTCATTTCAGCACCTCGGGTAACTTGTCTAGCGGCAACCCCCGGTGAACGAACAAGGCGGCTAAATACCAGGGAACACCGCCGCTAGTTGCTGGCATTTCCCGAACGATACTGATGCGATGAATAATGCATGCATGTTAATCACCAGCTCCAACGTTTACGCCCCGGATTTTGCCGACAAACCGACTTTCATAATGTGATCCCCAACGTTGCAAAAACAATGCGTAGGACGGGTCTCCAGGCCCGTCTATCACAGTGGAATGCGTAGGACGGGTCTCCAGGCCCGTCTATCACAGTGGAATGCGTAGGACGGGTCTCCAGGCCCGTCTATCACAGTGGAA
>JBNJEM010000171.1:0-12299 GCA_051745935.1 Planctomycetota bacterium | reverse complement strand
AGATGGCGCGGCGATCCCTCGTCTTGCTTCTTGAAGTAGGGGTTCCGGCCGAGTGGAACGAATGAATCAAACATTTCCTCCACGCCACCTTCGCCCGCGTTGACGCCGAACTTCCCGACAAACCCGGTTCGATACCCTGCCCTCTTGAGCACTGCCGGATAGCTGGCCTCGATCATCGCCATGTCGATCGGCGGGGTGCCAAAGGTGTATTTATGGGACCGTTCCCAAAGTCCCGTGAACAGGGTCGCTCGACTGGCCGCGCAGATGGAGGTGGTCACAAATGCGTTTTCAAAGCGTGTACCGTCCGCCGCTAGGTTGTCGATATGAGGGGTCTTCACGATCGGGTGTCCCGCGCAACCGAGGAAGTCCGCGCGCTGGTCATCCGAGAGGAAGAAAATGATGTTAGGCGGCTGGTCCGCGTTCACGCGTGTGAATGCTGGAATCGAAAGCAAACTCAGAACAAGAAAGGTCAAAAGGCGACACATCAGTAGAACCTCCTTAGCAGATTGATTTCAAACAAAGGAAAAAACGCCGCTCGCTCTTGCCGACAACCGCCGCCGGCCAGCTACGCTTCGGAGCACCATTCGAGCCGCGGGCGATCATGAATGACTGGTTTCTGTTCACATAATGCTTGGATTCGTTGCTCGGCCTCGGCGACTTCCCCCGAGTTGGCGTGCGCCTGCAAACGAAGATCAAATGAACAGGAGGCGTGCGGGGCGAGCGGCACGACACGGTTGTGGGATTGTTCGAAGCCGTGGGGATTCGGATAGTTGGTGCCGGGTTCGAGTCCCGTCGCGTAACCGTCGGCTTCCGCGATCTGGTTTTTCCAGAACGAGAAACAAGGCAATTGTTGGGTGTTGAAATGAACACTCACGGCTCGGCTGCTTTGAGCGTTTTTGAGGAGTACCTCCGTGCGGTTTTGCCTGTCGGACTGCAAATCACAAAAATAGACTTGCTCGACGTATCCCGCCACGGGCGGATCGAATGTCGACCAGCGGTCCACGTCTTCAGCGGCCCGTTCATTGCGCGGCACCAGCGTTTTCACCGGCACGACGACGCTGGCTCCCGGCTCCAGCAGGGGGGCGCCGAGATTAATATGGTAAAGCATCTGAATGTCGGTCGCGCTAGCGGAGAGGTTTTGGACGGTGTCATGAATCTCGATTGAGTTTTGCCCCACTTTGGTCTTGATGGTCGTGGAAAGCCTCAGTTTGAAGAAGTGAATCCGGACCTCGTCGACCACGCCAGTGACCGCGATTTCCCCAGTTTCCCCGTTTACATACAGTTTTACTTCGTGAGCGGGTTTGTTGGTAATGCGACCGTGCAAGCCGTGGGTCAGCCCTCCCTGACTGTCGAAATCCGGGGCCCCGTTGCTTTCCAAGCCACAGCGTGCTACAAGTTCGTCGAAGCCTTCGAGCCATCCTAGACCGCTGGGCTCGGTTAACGGGACGAAGGCGGGGTGAACCGGTCCTTTAACGGGGGAGTTCCAACCGATCTGCTGATCGCCGAGCCAGGCTTTCCATAAGCCCATGCCTCGGGTTGGCAAAATGTCGAACTGGAGCGTACCGTTGTCGACATGGACGACGTCGACCCCATCACTCAGACCGCCACGCAGCCGATGTTTGTGGATATAGTAGCCTTGCGCTTGTCCGCCAACGGATTCCGGTGTTACCTCCAATTGTTCCATGTATGTTCGATTCGTCCTGTCGACGAGGCTCCAGGTTGACTCGGCCATTTGCTCACCCTCTTGGAAAAAAATCGGACCGTAAGGTATCGGACAGTAAGGTATCGGACGGTAAGTTGTCGAACGATGCTTAACCGTACCAATGTACGGTCAAATGCCGGTGTTGGCCACCACCGGTGCGCCTGGCATTATGGGGGGTGTTCACTTGCGGTGGTTTGCTGAGTCGAATACAACGCATATTATGCGGGCGCCGATGGAAATCCGAGGGCGGGGGTGGTTTTCGCTTCGAGGCAGCGGACGGGCGCCGAGGAGGGGGTGGGATCATGGAGAGCCAGCTGGAGTTGTTCGGTATCCGGAGTTCGGCATATACCGGTCGCGGATGACTTTCTCCGCCGCGAGTCCGACCAACGGGAGGACGGCTTGCGTCGGGCAGCTTTCCATCCGGAAAAATCCAACCGCCTGAAATATAACGGTTGTCCGGTTGCGGTCCGGGGCCATCTTGCGATGGGGTTTCGCGTCGGAGCGGTGGTGGTAGCGAGTGGGAGTGGTTCGCGAGGCGATTGCGATGGGCATCCCGATGTGCCGAGGGAAAGGGGGGGCGGGCGTTGGGGAGGACAGGTCCATGTTGTGTGTCACGGCGTTTTTACAGCCCGTAACAAAACCGAGCTCTCGCTTCCAAACCCTCGTGGATTACGGGAGAAGTGCGAGGTGTGGTTATAGGTTCTCAATTGCATAGGTGGAGGAGATTTAATGAGCACGGGAAAGGTCATTCAGGGCGGTGAAGTGGCTGGGGCGTTGGAGCAGGCCTTGGAGGCGAACGGTGGGCTCCTGCGTTTGACGCCAACGTGGGTGCCTCGCAGCTTTCTGCATCCGGGACGTCGCCTCAAGCTCCATCCGGACGACCTGTACGCGTATGGCGCGGAGCGTGGAGGGATCGATGAACGCTGGTTTGCCAGCACCACGGAAGCGGCGAATGAGGGGCGAGTGTGGCACGAAGGGCTGAGTTTTGTCAGTTTTGACGGAAATCATTTCACGTTGAAAGAGGCGGTAGCCGCCGCCGGCCCCCGGATGGTCGGTCAAACGATGTGGGACGCGCATCAGCGGTGGCCGGTCTATTCGAAGTTCTTTGACAACATGGGCCCGATTCCCCACCACATGCACCAGAAGCAAGAGCATGCTAAACTAACGGGACAGGAAGGCAAGCCAGAGGGCTATTACTTCCCGGCTCAGTATAACAATGTGGATAACAATTTCTGTTACACCTTCATGGGCCTGGAACCGGGAACCACGAAGCAGCAACTTCGAAAATGCCTGGAGGACTGGCGGAAGGGGGACAATGGGATTTTGGATCTGTCGCGCGCGTATCGTTTGAAGCGTGGATCCGGTTGGTTGATTCCCCCCGGCGTGCTGCACGCCCCGGGCTCGCTGTGTACGTACGAGCCCCAGTGGGGGAGCGACGTGTTTGGCATGTACCAGTCTCTCGTCGAAGGTCGTGAAGTTCCCTGGTCACTTTGCGTGAAGGACGTGCCGGAGGACAAACATCAGGACCTCGATTACATTATCGAGCAACTGGATTGGGATAAGAACGTTGACACGCATTTCAAAGCGAACAACTATCTGGAACCGATCGTTCACGCCAGTGGCAATGGTTGGGTGGATCAATGGATTGTCTATGGGCTCATCGATGGTCGGCAGTTGTTCAGCGCGCGAGAGTTGACGGTGGAGCCGGGGGCCACGTGCCGGCTACAGGATCCCGGGGCGAGTGGTTGGATCACGGTTCAGGGCAAAGGGCGGATCGGTTCGTTGAACCTCCAGACCCCCGCGATGATTCGTTTCGGCGATGAGACCGAGGACGAGGTGTTCATCACGCATGAAGCGGCGCGAGCCGGCGTTGAAGTGGAGAACACGGGGAGTGAGCCGCTCGTTTCACTTCGCTATTTCGGCCCTGGCGTGCACGATTCCGTTCCCACTCCGGGCGGCGGCTAAGCGGTATCCGCGTGCCGGCTGCCGCGCGTGCATGGTTCCCGCAAGGTTCAACGTGTGATTTTAGATCGGAAGAGATTCGAAAGAGATATCGTGGTCCGCGTATAGGAAAGTGAGAAAAAGATGTCGAAGAGACTGAACGTTGGCGTGATCGGGACGGGCTTCATGGGGCGTGCTCACTCCAATGCGTACCGAAAAGTCGGTAATTTCTTTCCCATGGAGATCAAGCCGACTTTGAAAGCCATTTGCGCGCTGGAGCCCGCCGATAAGCTGCAGGCATTCGCCGATCAGTGGGGGTATGAGTCATACGAGACCGACTGGCGAAAACTGATGGAGCGTGACGACATCGACCAGATTGACGTCTGCACGCCCAACAATACCCACAAGGAGCTCGTGTTAGCCGCCGCCGCTGCTGGGAAAAGCATCATTTGCGAGAAGCCGTTGGCCATGAACGCGGCCGAGGCGGAGGAAATGTGCCAGGCGGTGGAGAAGGCCGGGGTGCCCAATTTGGTCTCGTTCAACTATCGCCGCGTTCCGGCGATTACGCTGGCCAAACAGCTGGTCGACGAAGGGCGGGTTGGACAACCGTTCCATTATCGAGCCACCTACCTGCAGGACTGGACCATCTCGACGGACGTGCCGCAAGGGGGCGACACGCTGTGGCGGCTGGATGCCAAGGTCGCTGGATCGGGGGTGACGGGTGACTTGCTGGCCCACTCGATTGACACGGCGGAGTGGCTCAACGGTCCCATTGAGTCGGTGGTGGCCAAGACGGAAACGTTCGTCAAGAAACGGATGCACCAGGATACGGGCAAAGTCGAGTCCGTCGGAATCGACGATGCTTGCATGTTCCTGGCCGTTTTCGCCAATGGGTCCATGGGCACGTTCGAGAGCACCCGGTACGCGCGCGGCCGAAAGAACTACAACACCTTTGAAGTGAACGGCCAGAACGGGAGTTTGTTCTTCGACTTGGAGGACCCCCAGTATCTCGATTACTTCCGGTACGCCACGCCGAAAACCGGCGAAAAGATCGAAGATCACGTGACCGGTTGGCAGCGGATCCATGTGACCAATTTCGAGCATCCGTACATGGATAAGTGGTGGGTTCCCGGCTGCACGCTGGGCTACGAGCACACCTTCGTCCACCAACTCGCGGACTACCTTACCGGCCTGCAAACGGGACAGCCCGCGCAACCCGATTTCCGGAGCGGTTTGCGGACGCAAAAAGTATGCGACGCGGTGCTCGAGAGTGCGAAAACGGGCCGGTGGACGACCATCGATTGATCCGGGAAGATATGCTTCAGACGGTCGGATTTGTCCGGGGTGGAAAGCTTCGCGACGCAAGTCGTCCTCCCGTTGGTCGGACTCGCGGACGACAAAGTCATCCGCGACCCGTATGAACGAGGCGGGAGGGGCACTGGAGGGCAACCGTCGCCGTGTCCCGAGACCGCGACGAACCTGGCACCGTGACCCATGAATTATTTCGCGCACGGACTTGATTTCCTCGATACCCCCTATGTCCTGGCCGGTACCGCCGTGCCCGATTGGCTGAGTGTCGTGGATCGCCGGGTTCGGGCGCGGGCCCGGCGAGCCACGCCCTGGGTGGATGATCCGGATCCCGTTCTCTCCGGGGTGGCCCGAGGGGTCATCGCCCACCACGAGGATGATGCTCGGTTTCACCAGACACGTTCATTCGCCGAGTTGAGTTTGGAGTTCACGCTGAACGTGCGCCGGATTCTACCGGATGACACCGGCTTTCGGCACAGTTTTCTGGGGCACATTCTGGTGGAAATCTTGCTTGATGGGGCCCTGATTGAACAAGATGTTGGGCGACTGGACGCCTACTACGACGCGTTGTGCAAGTTGGATTCGCACCGGGTTTCGGAGGCCGTGCATCGGGTGACCACGGGACGAGCGGAGGACTTGCCGCGAATGATTCGGTTGTTCTGCCGCGAGCGGTTTTTATACGACTACCTGGACGATGCGAAACTGCTCACGCGGCTGAATCGGGTCATGCGCCGAGTTAACTTGCCGGAATTACCATCATCGATGCTCACCTTTTTGGCCGCTGCCCGGCAACCGATTCGCGAGCGGGTGGCGGAACTGCTTGATCGCGAGCCTACTTCCGAGTTCAAGGAGAAACGTCAATGAAATTTGGAATGAACCTCCTGTTGTGGACGGGCGGTCTCGGCGAAGATCTGCTGCCGACGCTGAAAATGCTGAAAGACATGGGCTATGACGGCGTGGAATTGCCGGTATTCGATCTGGATGTCAATCATTTCAGCCCTTGGGCTCGGCGACTGGATGATCTCGGACTTCAGCGTACCGCGGTCACGGTTCGTGGGGAGGAAGACAATCCCATCAGCCCCGACCCGACGAACCGTGCAAGGGGCGTGGCCAACAACAAGAAGGCCATCGAATGCGCGCAGGCGGCGGGCTGCACGCACCTTGTCGGCCCCCTGCATTCGGCGCTGGGTTGCTTTACCGGCCAAGGCCCCACGGACGACGAGTGGAAATGGGGGGTGGAGTCGATGGCGGAGGTCGCGGAACACGCTGGCCAGTGTGGCGTCACGCTGGGGATCGAAAGCCTGAATCGCTTTGAATGCTATCTGCTCAACACCCACGCCGATGCGGCACGGTTCGTCAAGGACGTCAATCATCCGAATTGCCAAGTCATGTACGACACCTTTCACTCGCACATCGAAGAAAAGAGCACGCCGGATGCCATTCGCGCCTGCGCCGATGTGCTGACCCACGTCCACGTTTCCGAGAATGACCGCGGCACGCCGGGCCAGGGTAACGTCCGCTGGCAGGAGACGTTTGATACGCTGAAGGATGTTGGATATGATGGCTGGCTGATGATTGAAGCATTTGGGCTGGCGTTGCCAGAGCTCGTTGCCGCGACCAAGATTTGGCGCCGCATGTACGAGCACGAAGAACAGCTGGCCCGCGATGGGCTCGCGTTCATGAAAGACCAAGTAGCGAAACGATGGTAGCGTCCAACGGGCCCGATCGCGATCCCGACCAGCCCACTCGGTCCACCGACGACTTCGGTTTGGAACAATTTGGGGCGGTGGAAGACGATCGCGGCATCTCGCTCGATGAACTCAGCCAGGCCTATGCCGCATTGATCGGCAAGGGGGAGGACCCGTACGAGCCCCCCCAAAAGCCCCAGGCGACGGGAGCCGAGGAAATCCTGGAGTCGATTGAAAGTGATGCGGCGGATGACGCCCGCCAGCTCTGCCCCAAAGCCATTATCGAGGCGGTCTTGTTCGTCGGTCACCCGCGAAACGAGCCGATCAGCAGCGAGCAGCTTGCCGGGTTGATGCGGGGCGTGCCCGCGCGGGAAGTCGATGAGCTGGTCGCGGAACTCAATACCGAGTACCAAGCGCGGCGGCATCCGTATCACGTGGTGCTACACGGCGGCGGGTATCGGCTCGAGCTGCGCGAGGAATTCTCGGCGCTTCGCAACGTGTTCTACGGTCGGATACGTGAAGCCCGCTTGTCGCAGGCCGCCATTGACGTGCTGGCCATCGTGGCCTACCAGCAAGGATGCACGCGGCACGAAGTGGATGCAATCCGGGGCCGCGGGAGCGGAGGGATCCTCTCGCAACTTGTCCGGCGGCGCTTGCTGCGCATCGAGCGGACGGACGAAAAGCCTCGCACGCCCCGCTACTTTGTCACCGATCGATTCCTGGACGTGTTCGGGCTCGCGAGCATTGAAGAGCTTCCACGGAGTCAAGACATGGACTGAAACGGCCTGGCAACCCCACCCACTAGCCAACGTGTTGGTCGGTGGTAAAATAGAGTCATTTTGGGGTGGTCCGCCAGGGCGACTTGCATCACCAGGTCTTCCAGCAAGGTGGCGTTCCCACAGGGGGGCACCGGAGGCCATGCACGGCGGGCGATCGGATGGCGGGCGATCGGAAAGGTCGCTGGATCGTGCGCGTCGCGTCTCACTGATTTTGCCGCTCCTTTCTCACTTCCGCGAAAGGCTCGTAACGTGACCTGTCGACGAGATCACTTTCTGACTCTGCGCCACGATCAACCACACGTGCTTCCATCGTTGCTTTCCGCCGATTTTGGCAATCTTGAGCGGGAAGTGAGACAGCTTGAAGCAGCCGGGGTTCGCTGCGTGCATCTGGATGTGATGGATGGTTGCTTCGTGCCCAATTTGACCTTTGGGTTTCCGATTCTGGAAGCGTTGCGAAAGCAGACTGAGTTGCTGCTTGATGTGCACCTGATGATCCGCGAACCGGCCCGGTACGTGGAGCGGTTTTGCGCGGCGGGGGCTGATTGTTTAACGGTTCATGTCGAGGCTGCGGCGCGGCCCCGAGAGCTCTTGCGGCAGATTCGGGATTTGGGCGTCGCGGCGGGAATTACGCTCAATCCGGACACCCCCATGTCCACGCTTGACGATTGCTGGGACGTGTGCGACTTGGTGTTGGTCATGAGCGTGCCCGCCGGCTTTGGAGGGCAGCAATTCCACGAGGTGGCGCTGGAAAAGCTTTCCCTGGCCCGCGAGCATGCCGGGGACGAGGTGTTGCTGGAAGTGGACGGCGGCGTCAATGGGGCCACGATCCAACGGTGCGCCACGGCCGGCGCGCAGCTGTTCGTGGTGGGCACCGCGGTGTTTCAGAGTGAAAACTACGGCCAAGCGGTGCAACACTTGAAACAGCTGGCGTCCAGCCCCTGATGAACCATGAGAGGTTCCTGAAAGACAAACGACGGGTGTCACTTTTGCCCGATAGCGGTATACAACACGCGGTATACAATACAATGCAAAGAGAAAAACGTGGCGTTCCCGAGGGACTATGGCAACGTTGTCCCGGTTGTCAAGAAATCATTTTTCGTAAAGAAGCCGAACGGCGATTAGGGGTGTGCCCCGAGTGTGGGTATCACTTTTATGTCTCCGCGCGGGATCGGATCGCTCAGCTGCTGGATGAGGGAACATTTGAAGAACTGGATGCCGATCTCCGCCCCGCCGACCCCCTTCTCTTTCAGGATAAGAAACGGTACGCCGATCGATTGAAGGACGAGCAAGCCCGGACCGGCTTGTTGGATGCCGCCTTGACGGGCACGGGAATGATCCGGGCTCGCCGCGTGGCCTTTGGGGTCACGGACTCAGCCTTCATCATGGGCAGTATGGGATCCGTGGTGGGCGAGCGGCTGACGCGATTGGTGGAACGATCCATCGAGCAGAAACTCCCGCTGATCGTGGTGAGCGGGTCGGGCGGGGGCGCTCGGATGCACGAAGGGATTCTCTCCTTGATGCAGATGGCGAAAGTGTCGGCGGCCTTGGCCCGTTACGATGAATCCGGGGGCCTGTTCATATCCGTGCTGACCAACCCGACGATGGGCGGTGTCGCGGCGAGTTTCGCCTCGCTTGGCGATGTCGTGTTTGCCGAACCTCGAGCGTTGATCGGGTTCGCTGGCCCCCGCACGATCAAGGCCACGCTCCGAATCGAACTTCCCAAAGGGTTTCAGACCAGCGAATTCCTGCTGGAACACGGGTATATCGACCGCATCGTGCTCCGAGCGAAGCTCAAAAGCGAAATTGCCCGTACAATCGATTACTGCGGTAAATAGCAACGTTTAGCGGCCGCGGAGTTGCTCAACCCTCTTTTGCTGCTTAGATTGGAATCATGAGCCTATTCAACCGATTTCAATCGATATTTCGCGGCAACCGGGTTAACGTGCGCGAGCGGTTTGAAATCCTCCGGCGGGGGATTTCGGGAACCATGTCGAAATTCTATGTGGCCCGCGATCGAAAAACCGACGACATCGTGGGACTCAAAATTGCCGATCGCGAAAAAGTCACCACCTTCGAGGCGCGATTCAAGGGGCTCCAAAAGCCGAGTGAAGGAGAAATTGCGAGCAAACTGCACCATCCCTTCGTGGTCGAGACTTACGAATACGGCCTGACCACCGACGGAGTCCAGTACATCGTGATGGAACTGTTAAAGGGCCCCGGCCTGCATCAACTCCTCAAAGCACGCGACCCCACGATCGAGGGGCGCCGGCTGGAGTTGATCCGGCAGATGGCCGAGGCGGTTGGGTACGTTCACTCGGAAGGCTTTATCCACCGGGATGTCTGCCCGAGGAATTTCATCCATGATACGGACACCGGCAAGCTGAAATTAATTGATTTCGGACTGTCCCTACCCGCGCGCAAACCGTTTATGCAACCGGGAAATCGGACCGGCACCCCGCTGTACATGGCCCCGGAAGTGATCCGGCGGCGGTGGACCGACCAGCGGCTCGATATCTTCGCCATGGGGATATCCGCCTATCAGATTTGTACGTTTGAACTCCCCTGGCCCATTACGGAAATTACTGGCCAAGCAGCCTTGGCTCATGATACCCAAGAGCCGTGTGATATCCGCCAGCTTTACCCGGCCCTCAATGAACAATTGGCCCGGGCCATCATGCGGTGTATTCAGCCCAACCCTGATGATCGGCCCCAAACCGTGGAAAGATTTCTTCGCTCGATCCGGGGCGTGAAATCAGACGAGGAATAGCCCCCCATTAAGAGGGTTCCGTCTCGGTCGCTCTTCCGTTTCCAGGTGCGGACAGCCTTTGTTTTCAGATAATCGTTCACGGGCAAAAGACTGATATCCGCGGACGTTCGCACGTCCGTCGCCGATATTGAGGAAAGGATTATCCAGGTGCAAATGCCACGGGCTTGTCCCGTGGTCCGTTACGTTCCACGCTACCGACGGCCAGGAATGACGTGTCTGGCCGGTTTGTAGCGGCGAGCGTGAACCACCACGGGACAAGCCCGTGGCATCCATGCGGGCCTTGCGTGTCCAAGCCGTGTAGCCGGCACCCGTGAACGGCTACGTTTTCAGCAACGGCACTTGCCGTTCGTGCCTCCTACATTCCCGCAGCCTGCACCTAGAAACGGAACACCCGTCTCGGTTGTTCACTACCGGTGGACTCCGTATACTAGTGGGTTGCGTGATGGCCGCCTGCCGCGGCTGAATTGCTGCCAACAACTGTGTTTCATGCCAACGGAAACGACGCGGACCTGCTCAAGCATTCTCGCGATAATCGCTCGAGGCGCGAGGGGAGCGGCCGGCTCACGAGTTCCGTCGCGGGGTGCCGGGAACCACACAACGCGGACCGCCGGTTTCGCGGGGCTTCGTCGCCAAGCTGGAAGGAGAAATTCGTTCATGACTATTGATAAGAGCCTCAAGATTCGATCGGGTACGATTCGGAGTCGCAACGTGCTGACCCGGGCCGAGCGCCTGGAAAAATTGAAAGAGAGCAACCGTTGGTCCGAAGGGGACCCCGTGCTTGGATTGCCCAAGGTGGGGGTTGTGAAAGTCTCGCTGAAGAAGAAGAAGAAAAAGAAAGAGGGCGAGGAGGGCGAAAGCTAGGGGAGCATCATGCGTGTCCGTTTGGAGTATGGCCGGGAGGGGCTGGACGTTGAACTTCCCGATGAACGCGTCGTTCGTTCCCTGAGATATCAAGCGGCGGCTCCGTTGCCGGATCCCCGCGCGGCCCTCTTGGAAACGTTGGCCACGCCCCGCGGTACCCCTCCTTTGAAACACGTGGCATCCGGTTGTCGCAGCGCGTGCATTGTCGTTTGCGACATTACCCGCCCCGTCCCCAACCATTTGATCGTGTCGCCCGTGTTGAAGGTCTTGGAAGAGGCTGGCATTGCCCGTGAAAACATTCTGATCCTGATTGCCACCGGGCTCCATCGCCCTAACGAAGGCGAGGAGTTGGTTGAAATCCTGGGCGCGGACATTGTCGAGCGTTATCGCATTGAGAATCACCATGGCGAGGTGCGCGCGGAACATACGTATTTGGGAGAAAGTCCGCGCGGCGTCCCGGTTTGGATCGACGCCCGTTACGCGCGGGCGGATTTGAAACTGACCGTCGGGTTGATTGAGCCTCACTTGATGGCGGGGTTCTCCGGCGGACGCAAGTTGATTTGTCCCGGAATTGCCGCTTTGGAGACGATTCGCGCCTGGCATAGCCCCCGTTTTCTGGAACATCCCCGCGCCGATTGCGGTGTTTTGGATGGCAATCCCGTCCATGAGGAAAACACCTGGATCGGCCGCAAGGCCGGCTGCGATTTCATTGTCAACGTGGTATTGGACGATCAGCGTCGGCCATTGAAATTCGTGGCGGGTGATATGGAAGCCGCATTCCTGGAGGGGGTAGAGTTCGTGCGTGGCGTGGTCACCGATTCGGTGGCCCAGCCGGCGGATATCGTGGTCACCAGTAGCGCCGGCTATCCCCTTGATACGACATTCTACCAGTCCATCAAAGGCATGACCGGAGCGCTGCCGGTTGTACGAGAGGGAGGCACCATCATTGTCGCGGCCAGCCTCGCCGATGGTATCGGCAGCTCCCAGTTTCAGCAACTTTTCCACGAACACGCGGACCTGAATTCGTTCCTGGATTGCATCCAGCGAGACGATTACTTCCAAGTGGACCAGTGGCAGCTGGAGGAACTGGCCAAGGTACGCCGCAAGGCCAATGTGATCATGGTCAGCGACGGGCTCCCCGCGGAGGTGCTCGATACGCTCTTCGTACGCAGCGCGCCAAGCGTCGAAGTCGCGGTCGACAGGGCACTCGAGCGGCACGGACACGACGCGCGAATCGTGGTGATCCCCAAAGG
>JBNJEM010000170.1:0-12317 GCA_051745935.1 Planctomycetota bacterium | reverse complement strand
GGCCGCCGCGCCGTTCAACATCCTCAAGGCCGGGGAGGCGCCGAACAGCAAGCTGAACTTGGTCGGCATCGGCGGCCACGGCCGACGCAGCCACGACTCCCTTGATAAAACCACGACGTTTCATCTGTTTCATAGCCCGTTTCCTCCAACTGACAGGAATTTTAAGCCTCTTCCGTTTCCCGGTGCAAACGCCGGGGAAAACGGGCAAGCCGAGTTACAATAGCTTTGCGTGCCGCGTTGGCACCTGCGCGGCGGGCACGCCTTGCCGTCGCCGACAACCCAATGGCCAGGAGAACTACGATACTAAACTAACAAGCTGCGCAAGCGGCTGTCAAGCGGCTGAATAGGGACGGCCATGGCTCTGGGGGGGTGGGCTCAGTCTCGTGCGCCAAAGGACTTACGGGAGGACGAGGATCAAAGTCTCGTCGTCGATTTCGGTAAACGGTTTCTTCTTCACCGCGCTCAAGATCGACGCGGCCGGCATAAACGCGGTGGCAGCGAAGGCGGATCCAACGGCGCGGATGAGCCGGTCGATCCCACGCCGATGATTCGAACCATGGCCAAACTGAACGCGGGAGGGTCGGACGGTGGCTCCGATGGTGGCAGCGATGGCGACGCGGATCAGGGGCCGGTTCTTGGAAACGACATTTTATTGGGCGGGCCCGGGAAAGATAAACTGCACGGGGAAGATGGCCGTGACCTCCTGATCGGCGGGGCGGATCGTCCGGCGGAGACAAGCCGTTCCACGCACCGAGTCCCATCAGCGACCATCAAGCACTGGATGGACAGGTGGCAACACGATTTGTCCGTGGAAGACATCTTGGCATATCAACCGCGTCCGCAACAATGAGTCTTTGCGTGCTTTACGGAGCGACGTAGCTGAACAGTCCATTACTGCTCGGTTTAGAGTACTGGAAAGGCGACACGATATCCCGCTATTGTCTCACAAGTACTTCCCGCGGTTCGCGCGTTGGAGCCGACGCACCGAAAACTCGTTCACGCCATTTCCTGAATTGAGACTGAAAGAGCGCCGAGACTTCTTTCAACTGTGGGCGCCAGTCGTCGGTGGCGAACATGTCGAGGTAGTCGCGTCCGGTGGCCACCCAGGCGAGTTCGCGGACAATCCGTGGGATCCCCGTGAGTCGACTGCTGCCTTGGTTTTTGACGCCGCGCAAGTCTTCGACTAGATTTCGGCACCGGATGCCATATCGATATTGGTTATTGAACTCTCGCTGACCTTCAAGCAACATTTGTACCAAGTAGACGGGAAAATCCATCCCCGCTGCCACCGCCAAGGGCAATGATCCCCAGAACCTGGCATTGATTTCCAGAAAAACCCAGTCTTTCGTTTTCGGATCAAACCGGAACTCGGCCATGGCAACGCCGGTGTAGTTCAAAGCCCGCATCATTTTGCCGGTTGCCTCGAGCAACAGGGGATCCAGCGGTACTGTTTCCCTGTAGGTACTCCCGCCGGCCATCGATTCACGGAGACGTTTGTGCTGCAGCGCCGCGCACACTTCCCCTTGACACGCCAGAACTTCCACCCCCACACCAATGCCTTCAAACGATTCCTGAACGAGCACGCCTTCGGCAATATCCTTGTCTTGGAGAATGCTCGCGAGTGCCTCCGGAGTGTCGGCGCGCCGCACGGCCCGTTTATTAATGACATCGCATTCGGTTACCGAAGACCGCGGCTTAACGAACAGAGGGTAGCGGCAGCGATCGCACTCCGCCAGCAAAGTACGGCGGCAACTTCCCACCACGCTAATTGGCAACGGGATTTTCAACCTCTTGGCCAACTCCAGAGTCCGGATTTTGTCAAAGACAATCTGGAATACGTCGTCATCCAGTAAGTAAAGGCGTGCCTGGGTTTCAAAGTCGGCCCGATGTACTTGCAATGGAATGACGGCTGGATCGTTACAGGGCAGTATCAAGTCGAAGTCATGGCCACCCATGATCTTTCCGAGCGCGGTTTTCCAGGCTTCATCATCCGGACTGTATTCGGGAATAGCATGTACCGTCTGCACGTATCGCGAAGCCACTGCCGGAGATGAATCCGGACACCATCCCACGTGCACCTCATGGCCGCTCCGGCCCAACGACCGACTCACCGCCAACATCACTCGCGTGTCATTCCCTAACAGAAGTATTTTCTTTAGCTTCGATCGCCTGGCCGTCATTACCTGTTGCTCCCATTATACCGGTCGCGGATGACTTTCTCCGCCGCGAGTCCGACCAACGGGAGGACGGCTTGCGTCGGGCAGCCTTCCCCCGGAAAAGTCCAACCGCCTGAAGAATACTTCGTTGCCGGAGAATTCAATGTTCCCCTTCCGAAATCAGTATCCATGCACGAATTCGTTGCCACCGACCACTCACGACTGCCCGCAATATGGCTTTATCCGCCGCATTCAATATCTGTTCGCTAAACGCGACAAGCATGAACAACGCTACCATGCCGGCGACGGCGGCGCCGGTACCGAAACAAAGCAAGGGACAGAAGCCGGCCAGCCAGAAAACACCACGGTCCAGCCGCATCCCGAACAGATGGCAACATAGGCATACGGTTGCCAGGACACAACAATGGGCCGCCATGGTGGAAACCACAACGCCGCCCACTCCGAAATGCGGGAGCAGCAGGAATCCAATGCCTGCATTCACAAAAAGCCCCACCAGCATGGCAGTGCTGCTGAGCCAGGTCTTTTCCAGACACCAGAAGTACTTCTGGGCAACCAGGGTCAGCGCGGCCCAATTGCAGTAGGTAAGGGTCAGCGGCAGTAGCTTCTCACCGCTGGCGAACTTTTCTTGCCACAAATTGGAAAACAGGTAAGGCGCAAGCAACAGAACACAAAGCGAAACGCCGTATCCGAAGATTGCCATTGATTTCAAACCGACATTCAATGTAACAAATACGCGGTCCCGCCGACCGTGCTCCCAATCATGGCTCAAATAGGGCGTAAGCATCGAACCCACCATGCCGCCAACCGCCACCAGCAGAACCGGCAGGATTCTGGCGCTGTGATATTGCCCGACCCATTGCCGTGCCGTTACACTCGAGACGTCGGCAAAGTTCACGATCAACAACCGATCGCAAATCGCAAATAGGTTGACAAACAGATTGCTTGCCCAGATCCAGAGAGCAAAAGGAATAATCCTGTTCCAGATTGGCACGGCGGCGGAGTCCGTTGAACCGTGTTTACCGTTTTTGGTCGAGAGCCTGAGATAGTCCCACCCCAGAAGGCATGCCAGCAGGCAAGCCATCAGGTAGGCCATGATCACGTCGCCCGCCGAAGGTGAAGTGGCCAGCAGAAGATACGCGCTCAACGCGGCGAAGAAGACGCTCTGCGCGAACTGCAGCCGAACGACAATACGGTTCAGTCGCAGCCCCGAAAACCAACAACATGCAAAATTGAAGAAAACGACCGCCGGCAATCCGAAGGCCAGTAAGCCAAGCAGCTCGGCGGACCGCCGGTCACCATAAATCACTTCTGACAACGATCCTCTCCACACGTACAGACTCCCCGCTCCAACCAACGACAAAAGACCGCACGAGAAGGCGGTGCGTCGCAGGAACGTGGACTGCTGACCTCGCAGCTGGAATTGGACGATGTAGCGCCCGAACGAGCCCGGGATTCCGAGGACCACCAGGGGGGCGGCCAGGGCGAGAACACCGAGGGAAAGATCCAGTTGTCCGACATCAGCGGGGGACAAGACGCGGCATACAAAGAAAGCGCGACCAAATCCAATCAGACGCTGTCCCACCATCAGCAGCCCCAGCAGCACGATGCTGCGAGACAACGGATCCGCGGCACCGGCTGCCGACACGCTCTTCGGTAACGGTGTCACGGTTGAGCTCATCGGCATCGTATCTCCAGGCACGGGCGACAGAAGCACCGAGCTCCATCGCTTGTTCCAGATACGTGGGCCTCGGACATCATCAACCCATCCGCCTTCATTGACCAAACCATGCTTCCGTGCAATCCACTGATCCGCTCGGCCCGAACTATACCGGTCGCGGATGACTTTCTCCGCCACGAGTCCGACCAGCGGGAGGACGGCTTGGGTCGGACAGCTTTCCACCCGGAAAACCGCCTGAAGTATATCTCACGCTGTTCATGGCCGCCTTGGCCAGAAACGTTCCTCGCCGGACCATGTGGCGGATTCTCGCTGGCATATGATGATGGGAGACCCGGATGTCGACCATCGCGACCGGTTTCGCTCCCAGTGACGCCTTATGCGGTTCATCGCCGCGAAGGAAATCGAAGTATCGATACCCGTCGGAAATGGCCGTGCGAATTGAATTGGTCAGGGATAGCCAACCAGGTCGCTTGTCCGCCATTTCCGGCGCGATCCCCGATTGATAGAGAAAGACCGTATCCCCGGCCTCGAGACAGTACTCAACCGCCGCGGGCACGTCGCCAATGGAAACCCAGTTGAGCCGAAGTTGGGCGTTGCCGAGTAACCGCCGACATGTTTCCTTGTGAAAGGCCACGAAGCGTGGTGACACGAAGCATCCGGGTTCCCCGAGACTATTACGCCGCGACTGGTGTAAATCGCGGAGAATGGAAAAGCCGGTTTCCAATTCAGCTTCCGTCTTTACCGGATGCACCAACGCCGCTCCGGATTCCAGTAACCGCCGATGCAATTGACGAGTCTTTTGACGCCGGGATTTCGAGATTGACCGCAGATACTCCTCCCAGCAGCCAGGCAATTCAACCCGCCAACAGCTCGCCGCGGCCTCCCGGAGAACCTTACAGCCGCGCTGTTCGAGTTGGCCTACGAAAGACGCCAAAAATGGGTCGTCCACGGCGACCGCACTGAAGTCCAGAACATTCCAGTGGATGGGGGATTCGACCAGCAGCCACCGGGAAAGGACTTCGACTACCGCATCTTGATAACCCGATTCACAAAGGACCGTCGGATACTCGGAACAGACCTCGCCACTGCCGAGGAATCGTATCGCCCATCCATCCAGTAATGAATAATCGAGATACCACGGAGCCAAACCAACCATTCGCCCGCTACTGTCGCGCACGGCGAGCAGTAGTAGGCTCCGACGCCCATCTGGTTGACTCGAACCATAATGCCGCCACCAACACTCCAACCATTCCCACCCCAAAAACGGATTATCGCCAGCCAGTATATTCCACGCTGTCACCAGCGCGTGATCCCCGTTCAGAGAAGTCAATCGCTCAACGGTCAGGTTTTCAACGGAGACACACATCGCTCTCAGTACCGATCGTCGCTCAGGAGACGCTATGCCGGTGTAGGTTGGAATCCGACGATTGGGAAGATACCACGGACCGTGCGTTCTTCCGCCGGTCCCACTCACCACGGGATGATCCGTGTTATACAGGTATTCAACGCTCCGCACACTCTTGCTTAACTGTAGCACCCACTTTGGTCCTCCGGGTTCTCCCGAGGGTCGAGCAATACGAGTTGGCGTCTGTTTTTTTCTCTTCGTAGCGCGGCTACTCAGCGGTGTCCGTACAACCGATATCTTCGCTACGAGAACGCGGCACTCGCGCGGTCCAAGGCTCTTCCCCGAGAGCGCGGCTCGGGACTCCGTCCCGACCTGGCAGCGGCAACCAGGCTCGATAATCCCGGAATCGAGGTGCAACCCGCTCGGGATGGAATTGTGAACCACGGCGGCGTCTTGCGTGGAATTCTCGTAACACTTTAGCCGTCTGAAACAGAATCCTAGCTTTGTGATCAGAAATCCCTTATGACGTATCCCGTTTAACCGCAAGGCCAGAGTCCGCTCGCCCGCGCGTTGGACCGGCAAGGATCATGACGGCGGACGCGGCCTGCGCGCTCCACAGGGCCGTTTTCCAACCCTCACTGCCTGGACAAGCCTTACTTCAGTTCGTCGAGCGTGAAATCGTTCGCTAGATGAGCGGTGACAGTAGCCGAGCGGTATTGACGACCAACCGTTCGCGTGCCGGGCGGCGGCGCCAGCTTTCCAGGTCCATGAATCGCGAGTCCTGGACGTAACGTTGCTGGAGATCGCGAAGGCGCGCGGTGAATGCCTGGTCGTAGACCAAAAGGGTGATCTCGAAGTTGAGCCAGAGGCTGCGAGGATCGAGATTGAGGGACCCGAACAGACTGAACTCGCCATCGACCGCAATCGATTTGGTGTGCAGCAAACCGCCTTCGAACAGGGCGATTCTCACGCCGGCCTCGAGCAGGTCGATCTTGTGGGCCTGACTGGCATAGCGAACGAGGAGCGAATCGACCCTGGCAGGGACAATCAAGGTTACGTCGACCCCCCGGCTGGCGGCCGACACCAGGGCCGTGAGCAACAGTTCATCGGGCACGAAGTATGGGCTCGTCAGGATCAATTCGCGCCGAGCGGCATAGATGGCCGTGAGTAAAACCTGCTGGACCGTGTGGCTTTCGGTAATCGGGCCCGAAGGAAGGAGTTGGGCCGCGGCGGTCCCCACTTCCTTCAGCGGCCTCAGTTCACCCCTGCTGCGAAATTGTTCGAGTCCTTCCCCCGTGTCGAGCTCCCAATCCCCAAAAAACGTCACGGCCATGGCCTCGACGATCGGCCCTTGGACACGGACCATCGCGTCGACCCACTGCCCCACGCCAGCGCCATGTTTGAAATAGCGAGGGTCAGCCATGTTGAGGCTGCCGGTATAACCCACCCGGCCGTCGATCACGACCATTTTGCGATGCATGCGGAGATCAAAGCGGACGAACAATGAACGGATCAGCCCCACGGGCAAAGCCGACTGAAGCCGGACGCCTGCTTCGCGCATTCGGTGTGCTATGTCGCTGCGAAGAAACGGCGCGCTGCCGACGTCGTCCACCAGAATGCGGCAAGTGACACCTCGTTGGGCCGCGCGAATGAGAGCCTCCGCTACGTCATCCGGCAACCCGCCATTGTTCCAGATGTAAAACACCATGTGGCAAGTTCGTTGAGCGGCGTCGACGTCGGCAATAATGCGATGCAGGACCTCGCCGGTCTTGTCGATCAATTCGATGCAATTTCCGGACAAGGGTGGAATGCCGACCGTCGTCGCGGCCAAACGGGCCAAGGACTTGCATTCCGGTCCCAAGAGCGACCAATGGATATCGGACCGCTGCTCGATTTCAGTCAGCCAGCTCAAATAGGGGGCGTGAATACGCGCCGCCCGCTCGGCGCGACGTCTGCCCAAACGCGTTTCCCCCACAGCCAGGTAGATCACCGCTCCGCCGAAGGGAAAGATCAGTATGATCATCAGCCAAGCCAGGGAAACCCCGACCGGTCGACACCGCATGATGACCCGGACGGACAAGCCGATGCGGATCAGCAGGTCGGTCGCGAAAACCACTATTGTAACCAGACTGACCGACTCCATCGTTGTCTCCGCGCCGGAAACAGGGACCGGCGGCCATGATCATTGCATATTACCGGGACAGCCTCACTTTGGCTGGAGTGCCGAATACAAAGCATTAAAATAGCAAGTGTTGTATTTCAAGCGGTGGGATTTGTCCGACTGGACAGCTGCCCGACGCAAGCCGTCCTCCCGTTGGTCGGACTCGCGGCGGACAAAGTCATCCGCCACCGCATAGTTCCGCTGACCCCGTGCCAGTGACAGCGCACCGAAGTGACTCGCTACAACTACTTTGCCGCGATTATACGAAAACCGATGCGGGAAGCAAGGAACGAACACACGCTGAAACCTTCTTGATTATATTTCAGGCGGTTGGATTTTTCCGGGTGGAAAGCTGCCCGACGCAAGCCGTCCTCCCGTTGGTCGGACTCACGGCGGAGAAAGTCTTCCGCCACCGGTATAGTTCAGAAAAATGGCATTTCCCGGTGAAAGGTTTCGGCCGCCGCCGTGTGTTTTCTGGCAGGGAGATGATTCAGTTCGTGACGCCTCAATCGCCAAACACTCGTCCGAGTTTCATTCTTCGGCGACGCCATGGCGACAACGACCTAACCGATATGCTAACATTGAGTGGTGTCAGTCTTTTGCCTCTGAACGGTTAGGTATGTTCAGGTGATTGCGTATCTTCAGACACTCATTTTTCGGCTGATGCTTATAACTGCCGAAGCGAAAGCAACGAAGTTTTGGCAACGGAGACGGGCATGACCGACCAGATCTGGCGTCTGCGCCGTGGAAACGGACCGCTGGTCGCCTGCGCGATCCACAATGGACATCATGTCCGGCCGGAAATCCAGCACTTTTTGGCGCTGGATGACGAGGAGCGTCTGCGCGAGGAGGACCCTTTCACTGGAATATGGACCCATGTCACCCCCACGCGGATCATTGGGCTTCGTTCTCGATTCCAAGTGGATTTGAACCGGCCCCGGGGGAAAGCCGTTTATCGCACGCCGGCGGACGCGTGGCAGCTGAAGGTTTGGAAAGAGGACCTTCCGGACGCGATCATCAACCATTCGCTCGCCGAATACGACCTCTTCTATCGGACATTACGGGAACTGTACACGGAACTGGCTGAGCGACATGGCGGGTTCGTGGTGTATGATTTGCATACCTACAATCATCGCCGTGAGGGTCCGGAACAACCGGCGGCCGATCCGAAGCCAAACCCCCAGGTGAATATTGGCACGGCGACGCTGGCCAACCCCGAACGGTTCGGGCGACTCGTAAGTCGGTTCATGCATGACCTGGCGGAGTACGATTTCCCCACCGGCAAGCTCGATGTACGGGAAAATGAAAACTTCCATGGTGGACATCACCCACGCTGGGCCCATGAAAAGTTTCCCGGTGCGGCGTGTGTGATTGCGATCGAGGTCAAAAAGTTCTTCATGGACGAGTGGAGCGGCGAAGCGGATATGGTGCTCGTGGATGCCATCGGCAGGGCGCTGCGCGCGACCATACCGGGGGTATTGGAGGAATTCGAGCAGATCAGCGCGGGAAAATGACCCCTTCACCCTGCTCCGCATTCAATCCGACCGTGTATACTGAGGACGTGTCACGGTTTAGGCGATTGGTGTACGTTATACCGGTCGCGGATGACTTTCTCCGCCGCGAGTCCGACCAACGGGAGGACGGCTTGCGTCGGGCAGCTTTCCACCCGGGAAGAATCCAACCGCCTGAAATATAAACACAAACCAACGGAAACCGCTTGAGGCAACGGAACACCAAGTTTTGATCACGGGAGGCACAATGCGCTACATTTCTGTCGCACTCGTTTTACTGGCAATGATTTTGGCAAACCTGGGAATGACGCGAGCTAGCGCGGAGAACGCGCAAGGTGAAGACAAAGCAAAAACGCAGGGGCGGCAAACGGGGTCATCATCGTCCGGAGACGATGAGCCATTGTTGCTGCTTGGAGGCCCGGAGGACGACGTCAATGAAAAAGCTGGAGCCGATAACAGCCGCTGTCATGTCTGCCATTTGAACTTCGCCATGGAAAAAATCGCCGTTATCCACGCCAAGGAGGAAATCGGCTGTAGTGATTGCCATGGTGATTGCGATGATCACATCGCCGACGAGTCGTGGGCCTCCGGCGGCCCCGGCACCGCGCCAGACATCATGTACCCCCGCGAAAGCATCGATCCTGCCTGCGGAAAGTGCCATTCAACTCACGATGCCCCCCCCCGCGCGGTGCTCGAACGATGGCGAGAGCGGTGTTCGAATATCGAGGACGTGAGCAACGTCGTCTGTACGGATTGCCACGGCCGTCACCGCGTCAACCCGAAGCTGCGGAAAGCACGCTGGAACAAAAAGACGGGCGAGCCGATCGCCGAGGGTGAAACCAGTACGGGGCGAGAAGGCTGAAGCATACCCGCTGTTTCGCCGCGGGGTTATCGAGCGAATAGGCAAACAGCGTCTCGCTGCCGGCGAAACACGCTGGTTGTTCCTCCCCATCCCTGTAACCACTTGTGACAATGGACCGCTAGGGAGAGCTTGAATATACCGGTCTCGGATGACTTTCTCCGCCCCCGAGTCCGACCAACGGGAGGACGGCTTGCGTCGGGCCGCGTTCCACCCGGAAAAATCCAACCGCTTGAAAAATACTCCTTCCTTGCTCGCCGTCTCCCTCGATTCGTTGGGGCTATCGGCTGGGCGATCCTGGCTCCGTTCGGGAAGGAGCAGGCGATTCAACTTACAACGAGACCCACAGAGTATTCCGGCGGTTTGCATGTGCCGGAATACCTTGCTCACTCGGCTGGCGCCATCCAACGTCCCGCGGTTTGAACCCGGGGACGACATGGTTTCAGGACACGACGCGTGGATTCACCGCCGCAAGCCCCGGCCTTCAATGACGTGGTGGAGTCGATCTGTTTTGATGTTCTCGAAGGTGTCCACGGTACCGCTGCCGGCCCAGCGGATTCCAAGACGGTCGATGGTGTCCCGCGTTCCAAGACCGAAGTGTAGGCGCATGGCATAGTGGCTCTGATAGCCCCGCCCGCTGTGGACTTCCGCAACCCGGGTCAAATCACCGGCCGTCACCGTGACCCGGCTGCCAACACCATCTCGATTGCTTTCGACGCCGATCAGTTTCAATTGGACCCAGTGTGCCTTGGTTTCGGCTTCCGCGTTCGAATCGTTGCGCAAAACAGTCGGCCGCTCACGTGAATTCAGCACCACGACGTCGACATCCCCATCGTTATCCAGATCATTGAAAGCGGCGCCGCGGCTGGCGTGTACCGGCTCTAAACCGTCGCCGCACTGCTTGCTGACATTCTTGAACCGTCCACCGCCGGTGTTAAGTAGCACCGTATTAGGCGCTCGATAAGAGGTGGTGCTATCGTACATATCGACGTTGTCTTCCGTGTGGCCATTGGCCACGAAGCAATCAAGATCGCCGTCGCAGTCGAAATCGACCAGGCCGATTCCCCAGTTCACCCACGGATGGAGCCCGGCGCCAGCTTGGGTTTCCTGTGTTGCATCTTCGAACCGGCCTTCGCCCAAATTCCGATAGAAGACGGGAAATTCCGCTTGATACGAGGTCATATAGAAATCCAACAGCCCATCATTATTGACATCACCACAATCGACTCCCATGCTGGCGTTTTCCTCGCCGAACCCGTTGTAAGCCAGCCCGACCAGTAGGCCGACTTCTTCAAAATTGCCTTTTCCGTCGTTGCGAAAAAAGAAGTTCTCGGCAACATCGTTCAACACGAATACATCCATGTGCCCGTCATCATCGACATCGGCCACGACCATGCCCATGCCGGTACCGGCGTGACTCGCCACGCCGGATTCCTGGCTCACGTCGGCAAAGGTTCCGTCTCCATTGTTACGAAACAGCGAATCGGGAATGGGACGAAAATCTCTTGGCGACGGATAAGACGGATAGCCGCGCACGTTACGTTGCACGTGTTCCTCCGGATCGAACTCCAGGTAGTTGGCCGCGTAGAGATCGAGATCCCCGTCGGCGTCCATATCGAAGAACGCCGCGCCGGCGCCGACCCGTTCCTTGTTTCCGACGCCCGCTGGGCCGGTGATATCACTAAATGTGCCATCGCCGTTGTTTTTCAGCAGTGCGTTGGGGCCGGAGTTATTCAGATAAATATCCTGATAGCCATCATTGTCGAAATCGGCGGCGGTTACTCCCAGCCCAAACTCTTGATTTCCCGCGCCGGAGGCGAGCGTGACGTCCTGGAATCTTAAATTTCCCAAGTTTCGGTAAAGCCGATTGCGCGGTTGTTCTTCGATGTCGCTCCCCGCATGAGGTGCTCCGTTGAGTACATAGACATCAATCAACCCATCATTGTCGTAGTCCAGGAGGGCCATCCCGGCACACATCGGCTCGATGATGAATCGCCGACCATCGCTTCCATCAGTGTGTTTCGCGTCCATGCCCGAGTCGCTGGAGACGTCACGCAGTACAATGGGGCCGTCCGCCACCGACGGCGGCGCCGGCGCCGGCGGCTCAGGTTGTTCACGGCGGCATGCGATCACATTGACCAACATGGCGGACAACGCGGAAATGGTGACCACCTGTCTCCATCCCGGCTTGTATTTCAGGCGGTTGGATTCTTCCGGATGGAAAGCTGCCCGACGCAAGCCGTCCTCCCGTTGGTCGGACTCGCGGCGGAGAACGTCATCCGCGACCGGTATAAAACGCCGCGGTGACCGGCGAAAGCCATTGGTCAAGAAGTGAGTCATGGAATCTCTGAAAACAACCCGATGCACTCTCATCCTCCCGCCTCGACAAAACGATCACACTGGAATACGCGTCTTTTTTGCGCCTGGGCTTTGGAGTGTCACGCCTTCACGCCAGTCATCGGGTTTTTAGCAGCTCACGGCCCACCCCAAACCTGGGGTGAGGAAAAACTCCAAGTCGTTGCCATCCATATTGTTGCGCCGTTCGTTTCGCCGGTATTGAGACGAAAGGACCTCTAAGAGACCTAA
>JBNJEM010000169.1:0-12370 GCA_051745935.1 Planctomycetota bacterium | reverse complement strand
GGTTCCGATTCTTACGCTCCTTATATCGCGGAACATCATCCTCAAGCGGACGCCGAACAGTTGGAACGATTGGCGGAATGGTGTGAGTGCTTCAGTCCCCTGGTCGGTTTTGAATCACTCGATCCGTTCGAACGTGTTTCTCGAACACGGGAGTGCCGAAGCGATTGTTTGTATTTGGATGTAACTCACGTTTCAGCTTATTTCGGCAGTGAAACACAACTCGCTCGCCTGGTTACCGACTCATTTTCACGGCGCGGGTACCTGGTACGCGTCGCGGTTGCGGACACGCTGGGGGCGGCCTGGGCATGTGCTCGCTTTGCATGTCAGGCAGCAATGGTGCTCAATGGGCAGGATCACGGGGCGACCTGTTCTGATTTAGCCTTGCCGCGCCGAAAATTGTCCGCCGCGAGTCCAGCCAACGGAAGGCTGGATCGGGGCGAACACGTTGCCAACCAGAGCAACCTCGTCGACGGCGGCGCCGTGTCCAAGGGACGGGAAACGTCCATGGCTTCTCCGGCCGAAATGCCAAGTTCATCGTTTTTGGTTGTGCCATCAGAGGCAACGTTTACGGTACTGCGGTTTTTGCCGGTTCAATCGCTGCGTCTTCCTCCGCATGTTTACGGTTTGTTACAAAGGCTTGGGATCCTTCAGGTTGGTCAATTGGCCTGTTTGCCTCGTGCAAGTTTATGTTCCCGGTTCGGGAAGGGATTGCTCCATCGGTGGGACCAGACTTTTGGGCGGGTTGATGAAGTGTTGATGACTCACCGCCCGCCGCCGTCCTTTCAAACAGACTGGACCTTGGAACACGCCACCATGAATCGGGCAGTGATTCAGTCTGTTTTCCGTACACTAATCGAACGTCTCACGCGTACCTTGAGTCACCGAGGCAAGGGAATACTACAATGTACGTGTAGACTCACCTGCCAACAGCCATTCAAAACGCTCTCCCGTAACGACGATTCTCCGTCTCCTGTTTCTTTCCGGATTGGATTGTCTCACCCCACGACGTGCGTGGAACATCTACGGAAACTGTTTGAGATGCGGTTGGAGCGGGTGAAGTTTTCGGGACCCGTGCGACACATCGTGTTAGAGGCCTCGCTGACCGCGTCCCTGGTGTTTCGTCAACGCCAACTGTTTTCGGAGCCCACGCGGTACGACCCACGCCATGTGAGCCAGCTTTTGGATCGGCTTAGTAGTCGCTTGGGATCCCTGAATGTCGTGCGGGCCGATATATGTTTCGACGCACAACCTGAATTGGCGTATCGCGAGGTGCCGGTGACCGCTAATCACTCGTCCATGCCATATTCAGCCCAACATGGGCGTAAAAATTCCAGAAGAAAAAGCCATCGCTGGAAGTCGAACCAAGGGAAGGACGGAGCGGGTCAAACGAAAATTCAGAGGGAACACGCACATCATCGGGAACATCGTCTCTCAATGAAAGCGAAAGGTCGGCATTCCTCATGCTCGGACGCGCAACGTCGTCCGCTCGCCCGTCGATTGATCCGTCCTTTGCACTTGCGATCCCCGCCGCTCGATTTGGCGGTCGTGGCCCTTGCGCCGGATGGACCGCCCGCGCGGCTGTTGTTTGACAACCGCTCGTATCGCGTGGCCCGCTACTGGGGTCCCGAACGGATTGAAACCGGATGGTGGCGAGGACGCGCGGTGTGCCGGGATTACTACCGTCTGGAAACGGCGTCCGGACACTGGTTGTGGGTATTTCGCCAATTGACGGATGGCAACTGGTTTTTGCATGGAACCTTTGGATGAACGGGCGGTTCTTAGTTCTTTGTTCCTTGTTCTTTGTTCCTTGTTCTTTGTTCCTTGTTCTTTGTTCCTTGTTCTTTGTTCCTTGTTCCTTGTTCCTTGTTCCTTGTTCCTTGTTCCTTGTTCTTAGTGCGTAGTGCTTGGTGGCTTGCGCGTGGTGTTTCCGATTTCGTATTTGCCATGCGTGCATTCGCCGATGGGTTGTCACTCACGCTTCGGTTAGGAACGGCTCAGAAATAAGTTCGGCATTTTTCGGAGGGTGGCACTTTCCCGAGCGAGCGGCAAGAGGCGTTACCTGGCCACAACACGGGGATCGCGAGCGGAGCCAGTGTTCCAGGCCATTCGGAGGCACGTTGAATTGCGCGAGTTGTTTTTGAGTGACCGCTTATCCGGACTTCCGGGTGTCATCGTCACTTTGTCCTTCGAACCGCGTACGTTTCCGTCTTGTCCGCGGTCGGCTGTTTTGTGGCTGAGGTTTACATGCCATGTGTTCTTATCGTCGACTTCTGGTATGGCAACAAGCCAATTCCTTGACACATCAGATCTATCAGGCCACGCAAGGTTTGCACACGAATGACCATTTTGAGTTAGCGGCGAGCCTGCGGAAGGAGGCACGTGCCGTCGCGGTTCACATTGCGACTGACTATTCGTCCGATGCAACTGAATTCTTGCAGGGGCTGGAACGTGCTCGGCGGGCTCTTGTATGTCTCGAACATCTGGTATATCTTGCCCAGGCTTTGGACTATTGGCCCGTTTCACGTACCGTCGGCATCACCCGCCAGCTGATTCATATCCGCCGACATTTGAATGCGTTTTTTCATTCGCTGCCGGTGTGATGCATAGGTACCGTGGATGCCGTGAAAGGAGCCTGCGTCGGCGGCTTTAGGCGTGGCAACGAAGCCGGCAGATGAAAAAAAGTATTAGGCGCGCGGCGGGGACATGAATCGTGTGGGGCTGAGCGAGTTGCCACAGCTACTGTCACCGAAACGAGCTCGGGTGGAGCTGACAAAACGGGGGGAACGGCAAAGCCGGTGGATTATGGGAAATGTGCGTGGTTGTGTCATGGGTGTTTAGTCGCCAGCCCCTCTTGCGCCGGCGCGGGGCCAGCGGCGAAACAGTCGGTAAAGGGAACATCAAATCCGGATATTCTTCCCCACGATCCATGAGAAGTACTGGAAGTACTGGCGGAGTCCGTCATGAGACACGGATTGCGGGCATAGTGTGACGACAACTATTAATTTGAACTATATTTCAGGCGGTTGGATTTTCCGGGTGGAAAGCTGCCCGACGCAAGCCGTCCTCCCGTTGGTCGGACTCGCGGCGGAGAAAATCATCCGCGACCGGTATATTAGAGGTTTTACAGGTCACCGTGGGGCATAACCGTTCATCATCGTTCTCGTACGCCGAATTGCACTGCAAGACGAACTTCTCGTTCTTGGAGGGGGCGTCCCATCCTCAAGAATTGGTTGATCGAGCGGTGGAACTCGGTTACGGTGCTTTGGCGATTACTGATCGCAATACGCTGGCTGGTGTCGTACGGGCTCACGCGGCGGCCAAGGCGCACGGCTTACATCTGATCATCGGCGCTGAAATTACACCGATCGATTTCCCACCGCTCGTGCTTTGGGTCACGGATCGCGAAGCCTATGGGCGGCTGTCCCGGTTGATTACGCTGGGACGGCGCCGCGCGGCCAAGGGGGAGTGCGAATTGACATTCGCCGATGTCGCTCAACACGCGGAGGGATTGCTCGCCGGTTTGGTTACCGAGTTCGCGTCCTCGCCCGATTCGAAACCCGCCCCGAAACGTGACGAGCTGCCGATTCTGGATGTGCGAGCGGCCTCCGAACCGGCCAAAGGCGTCCCGTTGATGGGCTCAAAGGCCCATCGTACCGCGTCTCGGCACGGCCTCTCCGAAGCTCGCTCAAACGGGCTGGAGCCATGCCGTTCCATGGTTGACCACTCCTGTCGAGACACTTTCCAGCCCCCCGTCGGGATTATTTCGCTTACGGACGAAGTGTTGGGCCAATTCCGGGCGACATTTGGCGACCGCGGTTATTTGCTGGCGGCGTTCCATCGTGGCTGCAATGATGAACGCGTACTGGGCTATCTGATGGAGCGGTCGGGCCGCGGCGGCATTCCACTGCTCGCCTCTGGAAACGTGCTGTATCATCATCCTGCCCGGATGCCGCTCCACGACGTTCTGACCGGAATCCGGCACGGCCGCGCGGTTTCGGATGCCTGCGATTTGTTACAACCGAACGCACAACGTCATTTGCAGTCGCTGGAGGAAATCGATCGGGCATTTTCCGGCGTTCCCGAGGCGCTGCGGCGTACTCGAGAAGTTGCCCGGCAGTGCGCGTTCTCACTGGACGAGCTTCGGTATGAATACCCTGAAGAACTCACCCCATGCGGACAGTCCCCTATCGAATATCTTCGTCATCTGTCATGGAAAGGGGCTCGCAGGCGTTATCCGGACGGCATACCAGACAAGGTGCGACGGTTGATCATCCATGAGCTGGCGTTGATTCAGGAACTTCACTATGAAGCCTATTTCCTCACCGTGTGGGACTTGGTACGGTTTGCCCGCCGTCGCGATATTCTGTGCCAAGGGCGCGGGAGCGCGGCTAATTCAGCAGTCTGTTTTTGCTTGGGAATTACATCAGTGGATCCGAGGCACATGGACGTGCTGTTCGAACGGTTCGTCAGTCGCGAGCGGAATGAAGCGCCGGATATCGACGTCGATTTCGAGCATGAACGACGGGAAGAAGTATTACAGTATTTGTACGACAAGTACGGGCGCGAGCGGGCTGGAATGACCGCCGTGGTCATTACCTATCGCATGCGATCGGCGATTCGGGACGTTGGAAAGGCACTCGGTCTATCGCTTGATCGCGTTGATGCTTTGGCCAAACAGCTCGATGGCTACGCCACGGATTCACGCCTGGCGCAACGTTGCGCGGAGGCTGGAATCGATCCACGTTCGGAAACGGGACGCCGGCTGGTCCACCTGGTTGAGGAACTTCTAGGTTTCCCGCGTCATCTTTCACAACACGTGGGTGGCATGGTCATCACGCAGGGCCCGCTGTGTGAATTGGTTCCCATTGAAAACGCGGCGATGGACGGGCGCACAGTGATCCAATGGGATAAAGACGACCTCGATACACTGGGGCTGTTGAAAGTTGACTGTCTCGCATTGGGCATGCTTTCCGCCATTCATCGCTGTTTCGATATGGCGCGGCGCTATTACGGTCAGCAGTTGACACTAGCCAATATTCCCTTGGAGGACGCAGCGGTCTACGACATGATTTGTCGAGCGGACACGATTGGCGTGTTTCAAATTGAAAGCCGCGCTCAAATGAGCATGTTGCCGCGGCTCAAACCACGCTGCTATTACGACTTGGTGATCGAAGTGGCCATTGTGCGCCCCGGTCCGATTCAAGGCAACATGGTTCATCCCTATCTGCGCCGCCGGACCGGCGAGGAACCGGTGACTTATCCCAATGCCGAGATCCAAGAGGTGCTGGAAAAGACATTGGGCATTCCACTGTTCCAGGAGCAGGCAATGCAAATGGCCGTGGTGGCCGCCGGTTTCACGCCGGGTGAAGCGGACCAGTTGCGCCGTGCGATGGGAGCGTGGCGCAGCCCCGGCACGATTGACCGTTTTCGCAACAAACTCATCGCGGGCATGCGGCAAAAGGGATTGAGTGAGGAATTTGCCCAACAGGTATTCCAGCGGATTCGGGGATTTGGCGAGTATGGTTTTCCTGAATCGCATGCCGCTAGTTTCGCGCTGTTGGTCTATGTGTCCGCTTGGTTGAAATATTATTATCCAGGGGTCTTCGGAGCGGCCCTGATCAATAGCCAACCGATGGGATTCTATTCGCCCTCCCAACTGGTTCGGGACGCCCGCGGACACGGAGTAACCGTTTTACCCGTGGATGCCAATTCCAGCTTCTGGGAATGTACTTTGGAACGGCTCGCCGATATGGAGTCACAACACGGGAGTCATGATGCATCATGTCGTCGGAGCCCGACTTCCAAATCGACAACTTCTGCTAGAACGCATTACACGACAAAGCAGACTGAAGGACAACGTGGACCGCGCGCGAATACCGCTACCGCCGGCAGCCGGATGGCATTGAGACTTGGTTTTTGCATCATCAAAGGGATTCCGCGCTCTGCTGTTACTCGAATCGAACAGACCCGTGAGCAAGGAGGACAGTTCCGTTCACTCGCCGATTTCACTCGCCGTACCTCAATGGAACGATCGCTGGTTATGCGACTTGCGGAAGCGGATGTGTTTCAATCGTTGAAACGCGATCGTCGCAGTGCCCTTTGGGAGGCGTTGGATCAGGACAGACACATTGAACAGCTTCCTCTTTTTCAATCGCTTGCCGCGGACGGTGATCCATCCGCCGACCTTCCTCGGCTTACGGAACAAGAGGAAGTGTTCTCGGATTACATGACCGCGGGCTTATCTTTGCGCGCGCACCCCTTGTCCTTCCATCGCCCGTCATTGGACAAAATAAATGTTGTGACCCTCGGGCGGTTGAAACGGTTACAGCACAAACGTCAGGTTCGAATAGCTGGACTGGTTCAGCTTCGTCAACGGCCCAGTACCGCCAAGGGGATCACGTTCGTGACGCTTGAGGACGAAACGGGAACCGCCAATTTGTTGATCCACCCAACAACGTGGCAGCAATATTATCAAGTCGCACGTCACTGTGCCGCCTGGTTGGTCCACGGACGGATGGAACGTAAATACGACGTGATCCATGTCGTTGTTCGGAAACTCGAAGACCTGTCCGTATACCTCGCAAACACGACATAGCGAAACGGATCGTGGTCATCGAAAAGGGGAAGGGTAGGGAAACGATCACTGTTCTCGGCTCGGAGAGCTACGCGGCGCCCAACCGGCCAGACCCGCACGCGTTCATCTTCTTTGACAGCTTGGTTTGCGATATATGACTCGAAGTCGTCATTAATGTTGTCGCCGACGGTTCCCACGGAACCCTTTCGAGAGAAGGGCGTGGGGCTGCCGGAGGCGCGAAGAGCATGTTGCAACCGGCCGTTGGCTTGGCGGGTGAGGCGACACGTGGGGTTTGGCGCTCAAGGTGACCTGAATCAGGCTTGGTTCCCATCGATATTCAAGCATTCCGGCGCCCGTCATTTTCTTAGTAAGATGTCAGGCCCTCAAGGAACGGCTGCGTGGGTTCGTCAGGAAAATGATTGTGTGATGGCCAGGCGCACCAAATGTGGCGGAGCTGGTAGGCCGGCTGGCGAAGATTCTCTGGCGTATAGAGAGGTTCAGGAGGCATAGCTGGCTGTAGCCCGTGAGTCTTGGGCTCCCACGAGACGAGCTCGTGGGGGGCCGTGGATGCGGGGGCTCTGGCTGTAGCCCGTGAGTCTTGGGCTCCCACGAGACAAGCTCGCGGGGGGCCGTGGATGGGGGGGCTTCGAGAAAAAAGTCTGGATTTGAGACCAAGAAGGCGAAACAATTTGCAATTGGAGGACGTAGGTGGTACCGCCGGTGAATTCGCCCGCACTTCCAGCGGTATGGACGGAGCGCATGTTGGACACATTCGAGGTAAGAGTGCGGGGAGGCGGATGGCATCACAGCGATGGCCAACAGGTCTTCCACGAGCGGGGGCTCCATAGCCTGCATAAAGTGTACACTCGCTTTGTCCAATCCACGGGACACGGGACGTTGCTGACTGGAGAGGCGTATGCGGGAAAACCGCCCGTCGGATTCGAAGGGAGGGGGAGCCGGGAAATCAACCGGCTCTCCCTACCCCTATGCGATCGGGATTCTATTGAGAGGCGTCACCATGAAACTGTTCGTGAGAAATGCCATGTGTGTCTGCGGTTTTCTCTTGCTGGCCCATCCTGCCAGTGCCGAGGAACGGTTGTTTCAGTGGACGCTTGACCAACCGCCGATGAAGCATTGGCGCCGGAAGGACAACTGTTCGCTTGGGCGAGCCCAGGAACGACACGGCTCGCTCGAATGGGATACAACGTTCGGACAGGTGGACTATGGGTGGATCGCCTATTCCCCGCCTGAGCCCCTTGACTTCACCGAGGCGGGACACATTAGTTTCTGGGTGAAGGGTGACGGGTCGGGCCATCTCCTGACCCTCCAGCTGGGCTACGAGCGGGCGGGCAAAAGGTCCATCTATTACGCCAACAAAGCTGACGGCGTCTCGCTCGACTTTACCGGCTGGCGCGAGATCGCCTTTGACCTTCACCGCTTCATGCCTCCCGCCGGTCGCGAGCCACGGGCGGATTTGAAGCAGATTGGGTTCGTTGAGTTCTTTATCAGGGGCGTGGGAGACCGGAACAAGGCCAATCTGATCCTGGACGATATCCGGGTATTCAAGGCTACGGCGAAAGAGGCCCGGGAGAGCGAATCCGTCTGGGAAGACTATGTTTTGTCCGGGAGGGAGAAGCCGGTTCTGGATGGTTCCAACGTGCTGCCAAACTCAAGCTTCGAGCTTGACCTGGATGTGGACAACCAGCCCGACTTCTGGCGTAGCGGAGGTTGGGACACCGGCAGCAAGTTGGCGTGGGATACGACCGTGGCGCACACCGGCAATGCAAGTGCTCGGATCGACTGCGAAAGCGAGAAGCAGCGCGGCTCGTTCTCGCTACGGCCGCCGGCCGGGCCGGGGCCATGGGTGTTCGAGGCGTGGTTCCGAACGGAGGGCATGGAGTCCGGATTCAGAAAGGGGCCAGTCGCGCGTCTGATCGCCGTCGATGATGAAGGCACGCAGTGTGGTGTGTTCCACGCGTACGGCAGATCGACGCAAGGCCAATGGGACAAAACGACTGTCTCTTTCGATCTGCCGCCCGGCGCGCGGCAGATCAATTTAGACCTCTTCAATTTCTTCGCCAAGGGAACCGTGTGGTGGGACGACGTGTCACTGCGGTTTGATGTCGCGACGGTGCAGCAGCGCGAGACGCGGCGTCTGCTGAATATTGAGCATGCCGAAGAAGCCGGGACGATGCTGGATGAAGTGGTCGAGGCGGTGGAACGGTTGCCCGCGAACACAACTCAACAAAAGCTGAAAAAGGCCGCGCTGGAATGGGCAACGGAAGACGCGCGAGCATCGCTCGACGCCGGCCTGGGCACCTCCGCCAAGGATCTGCTGATCGACGTCCGGAACCACCTGGACAAAGACGTGGGGCGTCGCACCAAGCCGCCCGCGGAGCTGCTGCCGCCCATTCGCGCATTCGACACCAACCCTTATGTTCAAGGACTTGTGAACCGTACGCGCTCGATCGTCCGGTCGCTTTCTCGGTACCAGAAAGGAGACGCAGGATACGACCAAATCAAAGACCCCTGGGAGTTCAGACGCATGGGAAGCGATTGCTATGTCGCAACCTGGGCACTCTGCCATCCTGACAGTTCGCACGCGGCGAGCCCAGCGTTGGTGAAACGCGTACTTCGTCTGATGCAGGCCATTTTCCAAAACCATCGCGATGGGGACTTCAATCCGGGACGGGAAGCAAACCGTGGCCGCGATCCCAATATCAACCGGTTTTGTTTCGTGCCCACATTCGAAGCCTACTTGCTATTGACCACCACATACCCGGCGCTTGTACTTCCCAGCAAAGAGGCCGAGTGGCTCGACTCCGCCCGCGTGGCCACGGAGTTCCAGGTGGAAACCTACGGCGCTCGCGCCGAGAAGGAACCGCCGGACTGCTACTACGCCAACATGGACGTGCACTACATGCTCATGCTGGAACTGGCCGCTCGCATGTTTGACTCCGATCGATACCACCAAGAAGCAAAGCGGTTCTGCCAGTTGACGGCCGACGCGCTTTATCCGGACGGGGCGTTCTCGTACCACGGATCCCAAAATGAGTGTTTTACGTATCACAAGATCAATGTCGCTCATCTGGCTCGTTACTGGCAGCTCTCGGGAAGCGAATTGGCTCGAGATACGGTGGTCGAGAGCCGCCCGTACTATCCGTACAACGTCGAGCCCGGGGGCGTGCCCGAGTACTATACCGACTGTTTCTGGAAACACTATTGGAGCGGCATGTCGCCAATTGGTCCGGAGATCGTGGCCGGCATGACGGGATGCCCGCGGAACCGGCGGCTTGCCAAGCAGGAATTGCGTTGGGAAAAGCCCGGTCATTATTATGCCATCTACGCGGCCACGTTTTATCGTCCCGACATCGAGGATAAGCCGCTACCGGATCAATTCCTGATCTACGACGAAAACATCCAAGGCCCGCGCGGCCGGTTTGGCCGGTGGAGTTTCGCGGGGACCACGCGCCGATCCGGTAACGGCTATCAGGGCCGGGACACCTTCGTCGGAGGCATGGTCGTGGACGAGCCCACCCGCCAGTACCCACTCAACGCCGCCCTGCAGGTCGTCACCAACCAATATCGTGTGAAACCGCGCCAGACGAACCGGGAGACTGCCAACCGCTGGCGGGAGTGCCGATACCTGTCACAAGATGAACGCAGTGCGGTGGCGATGGGCGAGGATTTCGCCACGCTGACAACCCGTTACCGTATTCAGAACGTCGCCTGGGGCGGCCGATCCACGCTCACCCAGTGGGCCGGGACTCAACAGTGGATCCTCACCCCCCATCGGCTTGTCGGTATGTTGGACATTGAACCGCTGTCCGAGCAGCAAGCCTATTCCATCCATGGTCGAATACGTTTCGGGCTCGACAAGCAGATTCGCCGCGAAAGCGATGCGCTGTTCCAATACGGCGACTTACGCTGCCGGCTACACGAACACAACTACGCGGACGTGACCACGGAGAAGTCCGAAACGTTCTACCTCGATGCCCCGGACAGACGTCGTAGCGAGGAAATCGTGTTGCGCGACAAAAAGAGCATCAAGACCGGCGAACAAGAGCTGTTAACTTATGCCCCGGGAACTCGCCAGTTCTTCACGGTCGAGGTGTTCCCGAAGTGGTCGAAAGCGGCTCGTGGCGTGCGATCCATCACTACGCCGGAAGGACTTCGAGGCGTGGAACTCCGTACGGCGGAGCAATCGCTGCTCCTTGTGCACAACACCACGGACACGGCACTGACGTTCGAGGCCCCACCGGCCTGGGCCAGCGAGGGCAAACTGTCGCTGCATGCCAGCGGAAACCACGTCCCAAAACCGAAGACGCATGACCTGGAAGAGGAAAAGGCCCAATTCAGCATTCCCGCCCACTCGCATATCGTGTTGACAACTCCCGCGGACGGTGACTGAAATCCTCCGCGCAACAGATGCAAGGGCGCCTAGTGGCCCCAGTCTGCCTAAATTCGGAGGTTTTCATCAGCCCAGGGAGGCGCCGTCCATCCGTTACGGCGCGGTTTTTGCACCTTGAGGAGAGAATCTGGATCCAACCGTGGGGATGCAACGAATACCCCCCGGTGGTACGGCCAAACAGGAACACTCACGATTCACGTAAGGAGATCAAACTATGATCGCTTTCTCGACAAATTCGGGCCGGTGGGAGGTGCGTGATGCGTATTGGGCCCGGTTTGAGCAGATTCTCCCCGAAATAGAATCTCAAGCGCGACATGCTTTTCCCGGATTGGAAACCCACCAGCTTGAGAAGCTCGTAGCGGAAGTCACCGAGCGGGCCTTCCACGTTTTTCTCCAGCTCTCGGAGCGGGGCCGAGGTGATATTGCGTACGCGAAGCCTTTGGCCAAATCCGCGATTAAATCGGTGCGAAAAACGCGGGGATTTCCGCCCGTGAAACCACGTTAGAGGAACGTAGAGACGACCTCGGAAACCACACGGGGGACGTGCCAAAGGAAAAGCTGATCGGAGAGCCGATCTCGCGCGTCCTCCGATCAGTCCACCATGCCCAACCCAAATGCTTTTCAGCCAGGACGCCTTCTACCTACCTCACGGGCGATCGATAGGAGCTTCGGAGCGTCTCGCAAGCGTGAACCGAACCCCCTTTCGCCCCCCTTCTTCGTGGCCTTTGACCTAAGCCTTCTCGGCGCCCTGGCCCCCGTGTTTCCCGAGGTGTCCGGACAAACTGTCGCCCCGTGATCCGCTTGAGCCAGCCTTACCACATGGACTGGATGGCCTTCACCGTCCCGTCGACCAGTGTCTGACCTCCTTCGGGACTCAGGACCAATGGACGTCGCACACAATACAGTCTACATCGAGACCTCGATTCCGAGTTTCCACCACACTCTGCGTACCGATCCAGAGTCAATCGCGCGCATGCACTGGACACGGCAGTGGTGGCACGAGTATGCCGATAAATGCTGGCTCGTCACAAGCGTTGCCGTGATTGAGGAACTACAGCAAGGAACGGGTGGCAAGAACGAGGAACGAATATCGCTCCTCAATCTTGCCACCGTGCTGCCAATCAGCGACGACGAGATCATCGAGATTGCCCAAGTCTACATTGACAAGCTGGTTATGCCTCGTGACCCGAAAGGGGATGCACTGCACTTGGCATTCGCCACCTACCACAAAGCCGATTTCCTGTTAACATGGAACTGTACGCATTTGGCGAACGCCAACAAGTTCCATCACATTCGGTTGGTCAATTTCGAACTCGGACTGGCAAATCCAGTGTTGACCACACCCTTGAACTTCCCGAGCAGTGGTGATGATGATGAGTGATTAT
>JBNJEM010000168.1:0-12385 GCA_051745935.1 Planctomycetota bacterium | reverse complement strand
GTCGCGAAATCTTCCACTCTTCAATCAAGCACGCGCGACAAACTCGGGACAACCCACTTGTTCTATTTTGTCCGATTTTCGCGTTTTTCATCAGCCCAGGATAACGGACAGTCACCGTTGAGCGAGCGATTGTTATCGGCTCAGGGTTGGGCTCCCTCTGCCGGGCGGCACGATGTGGCGGCGGCCTCGTGGAAAAATGGGTTAAAGTGCGAGCTTTGACGCTTGGCTTTTCCCCCACTCTTTGCAATAATGGGGGTGAGAGCTCACCGGGTTTGAACGTCGGAACGCAAGCTCGATCATGCGGTAGAGAGCTATCCTATACATGAGCGCGAACGGCACCGAAAGGTATCGAGCAATCCTGCGTATAAGCTGGGATTCGCTTGGTTTGTTTGCTGGCCGATCGCCTCGGGTGTGCGTGCTGTCGGCACGACCCCGCTCATCCGATCGAATCATCCCACCCACCCAGGTAGCGTGTCACTGTCGCCCCCTACTCATATTGACTGAACCTCCCATGCGGACTAAACCTCCATCCTTGCCTTGTAGGAGATAATACGCTGTCTACTTCACAACATCGCCTCGGAACGCTTGCAATTGTAACGTTGGTCGCGTTGCGGCTAGGAATTGGGTGGCACTTCTATCGAGAGGGCGTCACGAAGATTCCAGACCCATCGTGGACGGCCGCTCATTTTTTCACGGGGTCCAAAGGCCCTCTGAAACCGTTATTTGAATCGTTGGTGTGGGACGTCGACGCGAAAGTGCGACTGAACTATGCCGAGACGGAAAATGAGCGTCCCACCATCGACTTGTCAAGGACGATCGAGACGTGGGACCAGTACCGGATCAAGGTGGGGGACCACTACGGGTTTGACGAGCAGCAGGCCAAGGAAGCGGAGGAGGTTTTTGAGCATTGGAAACGACAGTTGGCTTGGTATTTTTCCAAGCACGAGGATGATGTCGTGAGCTATTTCCATGGATTGAGGCGTCGCGACGCGAATCGCGAGAACCCGGCGCGGCGTGAGGTGGAGTCGTTGCGGGCGCAGTCGGAGAAGATTGAGGCGGAGTTGGCCACGGCGCGGGCTCCCTGGCTGGCTCAAGTCGAAAAACTATGGGAAAGCTACGAAAAAGCGCTCAACGAGATCGCGACGCCAGAGCAACGGGAGCGGGGCCGGGTGGCGTTGGCGAAGCCCGCGGTGGGACTTTTGGATACAAACACCATCGATCGCATTGTTCCTTATTTCGATGCGATCGTCGGTGCGCTATTGATCTTGGGGTTGTTCACGCGGATTGCTGCGTTGGCGGGAGCAGGTTTTCTGTTTTCCATTGTTCTGACGCAGTGGCCGGGGGCCCCTGGAGCTGAGCCGGTTCACTATCAAGCGATCGAAATGCTGGGGATGCTCGTGCTGGCGGCGATGGCCGCGGGGCAGTATGCCGGACTTGATTATGTCCTGTATGGCTTTTGGTCGAAGTTCAAGAAATCTCATCAGGAAACCAACACATGAACCTGACGCCAGACGAAAAAAAGGTCGGACGAGAAAACTACTACGAAGCCATGGGAACCATGGACCAATCGAACTATACCGATGCGAATGGCGTGCCTCGTCGCGACTTTCTCAAGGGAGTCGTGGCGGCGGGAGCCGTTTCGGGCGCTGGGCTGGGGGCCATGTACTTTGGCTATGGCAAAGTCAAGGATCCCGTGCGCGTGGGGGTCATCGGTACCGGGGATGAAGGCAATGTCCTGATTGGTGCCATGAATCCGGACTATGTACAGGTGGTCTCGATTGCGGAGATCCGCCCGTACAACGTATATCGCGCGTTTCACGGGGATTGGGCGAGTCCGGCGGCGCGGGCGGCCCGCCCCGGCTTGATGGCCAAGTACGGCTGGAGCAGCGAGTCCGAGGCGAGGAAACACGTTAAGGTCACGGACGATTATCACGAACTGTTGAACGATCCGGATGTGGAAGGCGTGATCATCGCCCTGCCGTTGCACCTGCACGCGCCGGCGGCCGTGGAGGCGATGCTCAAGGGCAAGCACGTCTTGACCGAGAAGCTGATGGGGCACAACGTCGCGCAGTGTAAAGCGATGGCTCGCGTGGCGGCGGAAACAAACAAGCTGCTGGCCACCGGCCACCAACGCCACTACAGCGTGTTGTACGACAACGCCGTGAACTTGATCCGCTGGGGGGTATTGGGGCAGCTGCACTATATCCGGGCCCAATGGCATCGGGGCAACCTTCCGGGACACGATAGTTGGACCCAGCATTTGCCCGGCGGCGAAAAACCCGACGGGAATGGAGACATTCACGACCCGATCGGGGACAAAATCAAGGCGCTGGAGGCAAAGCTCAAGCGGGAAAAAAATCCGGAACGGGTTGAGTTGTTCCGTCACCAGTTGGCACAGTGGAAAGCCTGGGACGCGGACCAGACCATTGAGCCCGGCCAGTATGGCTACGACGGGTTTTCACTCAGCAACGGCGAGCAAATCGGTTCCCTCGAGGAGCTTTGCCGCTGGCGACTGTGGGACCACACCGGCGGCGGATTGATGGCGGAGTTGGGGAGCCATCAGTTGGACGCGGCGGGGATCTTCATTAGCGCGTTGAGGGCGGACGGCAAGAAATCGCATCCGTTGAGCGTGCACGCCGTTGGCGGCCGCCACTTGTTCCCCCCGGGGCGCCAGGCCGGCGATCACGTGTATTGTATGTTCGAGTTTCCCGGACCCGCGTACGATCCGGATTTCCCCGTCGGGTATGAAGATAAGATCAATAAAGTACCACATCCCGAGAAAGGAATTCCCGGCTACGACGAGGATCCGAACAAAAAGATCGTCGTGACCTACTCGTCGATCAATGGAAACGGGTTCGGCGGCTATGGCGAAACCGTGTTGGGAACCAAGGGGACCATGATTCTGGCCAGGGAACAGGAAGTGATGCTCTACGCCGGAAGTGACACCTCCTCGAATGTGTCGGTGAAATCGGACGAGGACGGCCCCACCATGGATACCCAAGCCAGCGGCGTGGCGGCCCCGGTGGCGGAAGCGGCCGCGTCCACGGGGCCGGTGAGCCGCGGGTACACCGAGGAAATCGAGCACTGGGCGTGGTGCATTCGTAATCCTGATCCGGACAATGTTCCTCGCTGCCATCCAAAGGTCGCGCTGGGCGACGCCGTGATTGCCTTGACCGCGAACGTGGCCGTCAAAAAAGCCAACAAAGGAGAGGGCGGCTACATTCAGTTCAAGGACTCGTGGTACGAGGTCGACAGCGACGAAACGCCGGATGACAGCGTGGTGGCGGAGGAATACGACCGACTCACCAAAAAAGCTCAAGCCTAGGGCCTCGCGGGCCCCCGGGGGTACGGCGTTTCGGGACACGCCCAAAAGCCCCGGAAAAACCATTGAGCGTTCCCGCCAACGTAACCGTTCACGGGCAAGAGACTGATATCCCCGGACGTTCGCACGTCCGTTGCACACCTTGAAAGACGGATTTTCAACGTGCAAATGCCACGGGCTTGCCCCCATTACTCCAAGATTTGGTTGGCGCGAAAGTTACCCCCCGGGGACACGAATGGGGGTGCTGTCACGCGGCGTCGCCTTGGCAGTGGGCATGATACGTCGCGGTTAGTTGGTCCAAGGAAGTCAGGCTGGCGGATCAAACGCCGCGGAAGACGCTCGTGGTTGAGGGGGGTGTTGGGCCTTCCGGCATTTCCAAGACCCGGCCGTTTGCCCCATCCGAGCCAATTTGCGAGCCAAGTTTTCGAGTTTGCCGTCCAAAAGCAGGTCGATGTACTCGGGATTTTCCAGGTTGGAGGTGAGTAGAAAATCAGCGGGCAGACTGCGGAATTCCCGTGTTAGCTTCTTGCGCCCACGACGCTGACGGCAGCGACGTTTAGCCGTGCCCCAGCATGCTTCCAGACCATTGGTTGTCCGCTCTTGACAAGGATCCTCTGGTGAGCGGAAAAGCGGATGCCAGTAGCGTTCCAAGTGTTGCCAGACGAGGCGATATCGCTCCCGTGATGCCGCGTCCGTGTCCATCTGGCTCTGCTGACGACATTCCTCGCGAAACGATTCCAGCGACCAGTCGGAGTTCGGCGGCTTCCGACGGCGCGAGCAGATAGCGATCGCGGAGCGGATTATGGCCTTGTGGGCCCAATTGTAGCACGGTTCGCAAACGATGGAACAACGTGAAAGCGGGCTTCGTATTGAGCGGCGGCTTCTTGGACGTCTCGATCGGCCAAGTACTGCCGTAATAGGCGGGCGAAGTTCTTCAGGACCGTCGGGGCTTGGCCCTCCACTTGGGGGTCGCCGAGCAATCGCTCCACGGCTGCTGATGCCCTGACGAGGCGACGATGAAAATACAACAGGTAAGGGGCAAACGGAAAACCTTGCCGATGACCATCACGCGGATAGTCCCGCAACTTACTTCTTCAAAGGAATCAGCGATGAATACACTTGCCAGCTAGAACGGTGGATATGGATTGGATGGATGCATTGTAGGGACGTTGGCCAACGTCCAGTGAATTCGGCGCGACCGGCAATACACCAGTGAGGTGGCCGACCGCCTGCTCGACTACCTGTTCTCGATCGACGAGTTCCGCCGTGCCGGACGGTTGTTCCTGCCCTGACGTGGGAAAGGAAAAGGCGAAAGACCGGACGGTCTGTTCTCAACCATCTTCTGCAGTGTTTCATGGCGATCTATCCAGCTTTGTGGGAGCGGTCGCGCCCAGCCATCGAGACATCCCATCCATCCAAACGGCAAATACGGCGCTCCAGCGAAAAACGCGTCGATCTGCTCGTCGGCCAGTCCCAATCGCTGACCAACCGCCTGCCATACCGCTTCCTGCCCCGTTACTGCTAACGGGGCGTTGATGCCATTGAGCGTCATCCAGTCGATGAGGTGCCATGGGTTGTTCGGTGGTGAGCGACACGCGGCAGGCACCGAAACACAAATTGAAACCGAGCACGGGAAAGGGAACGATGACGGATAAGCACTAACAGCCGGCTGGGAGTCAGTAACTCATTCCAGAACCAGACTGGCACCATACCCGGATGCCCTGCGTACGATGACCTTGAACCGGGGCCGATGAGCCCGCTACCGGTCGTCATGGGCAACGGGGATAGACTCTCGGGATGCTCGGAGGTTGCTGGATCCTGGCCCCAAACACATGGTACGGATGATCGTAGCCGTTCACGCGGGCGGTCGACTCGTCGGCGCGGTCCTCACGTGGCTGGGCGTCGCCGGTTTGGCCATGGTGGACGATTCGGCCGAGGCGTTGACATGGACGGAGCGACTTGTCGACCGCTGGCAGCAAGGAAAAGATCCGAGGACCGGGCTCTGCGGGGGACAGCTCAGTTATCGCGAGCACGACCGGGCGCGGGAGGCCCTCGGGCACATCCACCCGACGATCAACGAGGCGAAATCGGTAAGTTATTTTGCAGCGGTCCTACGAATCTCTGGCGTGCCCAAGTGAGAATTGGTCCCGCAATAACATCCACCCGCCGCCCGATCTCTTGCGGCGGGATGGCGGCAACGGCGCGGGACTTCCACCGCTTCAGTTCACGGTGCGAGTCGCTTACATTGGTGTGCGTCAGGATCGGTTTTCCCCCGCACCCCCACAAGGAACCTTCCCATGTCGCGAGCTCCCTCCACGGTCATTGTTTGGTTTTGCAGCGTTCTCTGGTGCGTCCATGGGCTTGGCGGCTTCGCCCGGCCCGCCCTTGCCTACCCGCGGCCGATCACGTTTATCGGGAAGATGCCCGCGGCCTACGAGCGCACGCGACAGATCTACGAAAAGCTCGGTGTGGCGGAACGGATCCGGGTCGTCGCGAACTCCCGGCAGTGGCGGCCGCTGTCCAAGCCGTGACGATGCGCTCACCTCAACGAGATCGGCTAAAACGAGTGGATCGTCTTTGAGACCGCGCCGACCGATGAGCCAATGGCGGCCATCGCACACAACCTGGCCGAGGTGAAGAAGTACTTTTGACGCGGAAGGAGAACACGATGAGAACAGCTACCGTCATCGCCCTGCTGACACTCGCCACCACAGCCCTCGCCGCGCCGCTCACGATCGTCGAGGACGGGCAGGGGCGGGCCGCCATCGTGCTGCAGCCCGACGCCTCCGAGCAGCTCGCGGAGGCCGTGGCGGAGATGCGGACGCTCATTCAGCGGGCGTCCGGCGCGGCGCTTCCGCTCGTCGAGGAAGCGCCCGAGGGAACCATCGCCATCCACGTCGGCCGCACGCCCGGCGTCGGCGACGCGATCGAGCTCGGCGACCTCGACCGCGACGGCTTCGTGATCGAGTTCCCGGACGCGCGGACCATCGTCATCCTCGGACCGACCGACTGGGGCACCGAGTTCGGGGTCTACGAGTTCCTCGAGCGCTTCGTGGACGTCCGCTGGCTCCTGCCGGGCGAGCATGGCCGAGATGTGCCCGAGCAGGCGACGATCACCGTGCCCGACGAGGCCGTCATCGAGGAGCCCGCGTTCATGTCGCGGCTGTTCAGCGGGGGCAGGGGCGCGCACGGACAGTGGGCCATCCGCAACGGCATGCGCGGGACGATCAGCTTCCACCACAACCTGCGCGACCTCTACAAGCCGGAGGTCTTCGCCGAGGAACACCCCGAGTTCTACCCCCTGTGGGACGGCGAGCGATTCAATCCACTCGAGAGCAACCAGCGCTGGCAGCCCTGCTTCACCGCTCCCGGAATCGTCGAGGCGGGCATCGACCGGATCGTGGAGTACTTCGACGAGCACCCCGACGCGATCAGTTACTCGCTGGGAATCAATGACACGCGCCGACACTGCGAGTGCGAGAACTGTCGGGCACTGGATGTGGGACGTGAAAACTTCCTCGGGATCCCGCACCTGTCCGATCGCTATTTCACATGGGCGAATGCGGTTGTCGAGGGCGTGATCGAGGAACACCCGGACAAGTACTTCGGCTGCCTTGCCTACAACTCGGTGGTGGAGCCGCCGGATCGCGTGGACGTGCATCCGAGCATCATCCCCTACATGACCTACGATCGCATGAAGTGGGTCGATCCGGAGATCGAAGAGCAGGGCAAGCAACTCACCGAGGCGTGGGCGGAGGCCTCGCCGACGATCGGCTGGTACGATTACATCTACGGCACCCCCTACATGCTCCCACGCTACTACCCGCACCACATGGGCGAGTACCTCGAGTGGGGCCACCAGCACGGCGTGCGCGCGCTCTACGCCGAGGCGTACCCAAACGTCGGCGAGGGGCCGAAGCTCTACGTGTATCTGGCGCTCAACTGGGACCCCTACGCCGATGTGGACGCGCTGCTGGATGAGTGGTTCGAGCGTGCCTGTGGGCCGGGATCGGCGGATGCGCTGCGCAGCTACTACGAGTTCTGGGAGCAGTTCTGGACGGAGCGGATTATCGACTCCAGTTGGTTCTCGGAGCGGGGGCAGTATCTGCGCTTCAACTCGCCCCGCTACCTGGCCGACGTGACGCCCGAGGAGATCGGCCAGTGCCGCGAGTGGCTGGAGGAGGCCATCGCAAAGGCGCGGACCGACAAGCAGCGCGCCCGCGGCGAACTCTTGCTGAAGGCCTTCGAATACTACGAGGCCTCGGCACTGGCATACCCGCGCCCCGAGGACACGGAAAAGGCCCCCGAGACGGAGGCGGAGGCGCTCGCACGGCTGGAGGACAGCTTCCAGCCGGCCGCTTACGCGCAGAAGCGGCTGACCCTTGCGCGCGAGTTCGAGGACCACCCGGTGCTGGTACATCCGCTGCCGCCGACACGCTACTCCGCGACCACCGGGGCCGGCTGGGGCACCAACCGCATGTGGCAGCTCTACGAGTGGGTGCGGAACAGCGACGCTGTGCGCGAGCGCGTTGCCGAGCTGGCCGAGACCTCTGAGTTCAAGACGGTGCGCCAGAATGCGGAGCTTCTCCTGAAGGTCGCGAGCGGAGAGGCTGAACCGCTGAATGCGAACCCGTCCTTCGAGGAAGGCGAGGACTGGGCGACCGGCTGGAACAAGTGGATCAAGTACGGTGAGGGCACCAACGATCGCACCACGGAGATTGCGCACACCGGCGAGGCGTTGCACCTGGGTGTCGTGCTTCTTCCTAGCTTCCGCGCTCCGCGCGTCAATCCAACGCCTCTTCCGCTCCACCTCGGCATCCGCCTTTGCCATCGCTTCCCGCTGGGAGGAGCGAAAAAGGACGGCGGCCCCGCGCCCAAAACGCTCTTCAAAAAAACCGGCCAACGTGAGACAGCGCATCCGGCGAACCAACGGTGCGATCAGCCAGTAGAAGGGCGTCCCGAACATCCATAACCAGGAAACCCACACCCCGGACGCGCCGGTCTGAACACTACCGCTAATCACCCCCGCCGCGTCACCCGGATTCGTGCCCGCGCCGAAGCCGTGCATCATCATGATCGCCGAACCGAACTTTCGGTCGCCCATGAGATAGCCGCTCTGGCTGGAGGCTCGCCGTCGACTCCACCACCCCAACGCGAGCATGGAAACCAGATACAGGGCCATCACCCACCAAATCACCGGATCCAATCCCAACATGACCACCCCTTTTCAAACATTCAGTGCCATATCTTCACGTGTTCTGGTTTCTGCCATTTGATCATATTCATGTCTTCGGAAGTTCGAACCCTGTGCGCCGTTCCTCGTAATCCAGTCAGGGCCTGAAAAGGAATAACTGACTGATTGGTGGCAGACTACGGCGGCGACCGGCGGCGTCAGGCTGCATCGACGTATTGGCAATATGCCTGCTTCGCCTGCCTTGCCGGTCTTGTCCTTGCCGCGCCACAATCGGCAATTCATTCCTTTACACACGCTAAGGTAGGCGAGACTCCTGCTTCCGCTCGTTTGTTCGCCGCATGTTTTGGTTGATTCTTTGACATTTCCCTCGTTTTTTTTAATCTTTCTCCGTTTTCAATCATGACTCACACATCATCGGCCATGCACATCGCCTTGAAACGGAGCAGCGTCTCGGGATCGGTGTCATACGAAACCGCTCCGCAGCCCCAGACAAAATTCCGCATCCCTTTCTTTTTCGCTCGCAGCGAAGCCACCGCCTTCTCAAGACCGTCCCACTGCCGCCGTGCAATCATCTTCGGGTCCACACAGCCCCGGACGATCATCTTTCGTCCGCGCGTCCTGTCGCGCATCAGTTCGAAGTCGGTCATGTAGTCCGCCACCACCAGCGACGTGCCCACCTCGATGAAATGGTCCATAAGCTTCGCGGTATCGCCCCCCATGATGACCGCCGGCGGCGGGACTGCGTAGTGTGCCTTAATCATGTCGATAATCCGCTTGTTGTACGGCACCACGTACTCGCCGAAAATCGCCGGTGTAATCAGCGGCAGCGTGGCCCACGATTCGAAGATGCTGATGCTCGCCCCGGTTTCCGATAGGCGAGCGGCCTGCCGGAGCGCCAGCCCCGTGGTCTTTTCCAACAGCCCATGAACGCGTTCCGGCGCATCCAGCATATCTCCGATCAGCATCTCGAACCCCCTCAGCTCGACAGCTTGCGAGAACGGCCCGGCCATGGCCGCGTACACCCAGACCTCCTTCCCGGTCGCATGCACCACCTTTCGAGCGGCATCGGCCAACAATTGCAGTCGGTTCTCGGGACCGGGCGCGGGAATCGGCAGCCCATCGCCGTCCAGTTCATCCGGACCGCCGAGAGGGTGCGACATGATACCCGGTATGGCGGCGTCCGACGGTCGCGATATTTCACAACCGAAAGCCTCCGCCTCCACATTGTAGATGTCGATGCCGACCGTAATCAGATCGTGACCGTAGCGATTCCAGGACGCTATCGAGGCTTCGGCCATCAAATTCGCCGACCGACTGACTTCAAAGGGAGTCTTCCCCACCAGCGCCGCGCCATGCTCGTAAATGGAGGGCACAAAGGGACACCGGTCCGCTTCCCGTTCACACAATACAGCTTCCATGCGGTCTATACTGTTCATTCATCCCCTCCAAGCCTTCCGTTTCCCCATGCAAGCCGCGCTCGCACTGCCCCGCCGGAAACCATAATCGGCGACGTTGCCGCGGATCAACCCCATCGAGCGATGACGCGGGTGATGATGCCACAACCGCCCGCTACGTGCGGAGCGCCTTGAGTAGATGGGCCATGTTCGCCTCCCGCGCGCGCCGGGGCGCGAAACCCCCAAAGACTATAAATCGTTTTACGAAAAGGGCGTACGTCAACGAAGCCTGTGCGAAAAGCACGCCATGCCGGTTCCGGCACTCTCGTTGCACCCTGGGGCCTCCCAAGGCTTTGTTGCACAATTCGACCCATGCTTGACGAAAGGGAGACCTGGCAATGACGCGATTCACCCCGCTAGGATTCACGTCGCTCGCATTCTTCGCATTCCTCGCAATTCTCGCTTATGCGGCCCCCGCCTTGGCGAGCCCGGGGCGGTGGCAGCGCGAATACGAACGTCACCGAAAGGAGACCGTCCGACAGCAACGGGAAAGGGAACTCGACGCCGTGCGACATTCAACCCAGCGCGCCAAGGAAGAGCTGCGACACTGGTATCAATCGCAGCGCAACAAAGCGAAACGAAGACACACAGGGTTTTTGGCCAGGGGGCACGGTGCGCCCTCCGCCGCCCCCGCCCCGCAGAGTTTGTGTGTCTTCGTTTGGCCTTTTCGTTTGGCCTTCGAAGTCATGCCCATTACCTTACCGAAGACCTGATGAAGCTCATCGAGCGGAAGTGAGCAGTGCGGTTGCGCGACTGTGGCCCGCCCCGCGGCCATCATCCCCGCTCTGGAAGCGACGGCCCCCTGACGGAAAACGGCTTCCGTTGGCAAATCCGAGTTTCGAGAAGTCCTCGAATCCCGCGAGGACTAGAGAGGGTATTCGAGGTTTGGAGGTCGCCGTCATGTGGCGGCGAGCGCTGAGTGGCGTGCGACAGGGCACGCCCGCCGAATCATCGGCTCGTGCCAATCCCGCTTTCCCGCCGACCCACTGGCGATTATTATGGGATTGTCGCGTCTTCCCAGCAGGAGTAAACGGCAACAGTAAGCTTTGCATCTCGACCAGCTGGTGAAGCCCGGCTTTCGGCGTCTTTTCGGCCATGACGGTATCCCTCACGCATTCAAATTCGATCCACGGGGACACGGCCTGAAACCAAAAGCTTTTCCAGCGTCCGGGCCGATCGAAAGGCGCAATACGCTTACACTTTGAGGAGCAAAGATACCATGGTGGCCATCATCGCCGACCGTGCAGGACTCCCGGCACACGTCGACGGCCCGCACGATGTCGTCCCAGATAAACTCCATCACGCGGCGGGCGGAGGGGCGGTGCGTGCCGCCCACGTATTCCATCTCGCCTTTGCAGACCGCGCAGTGCCGGGGCCGCGGTCCATCGGCCGGCGGCTCGTCCGCGTCCTCCACCTCCTAATGGTGAACCTCCACCGGCGGCACGCCCAGCTGCTCCCGGATCCGGGCCAGGTTTTCGGTGCGCCTCGTCGATCAGCAGCAAGATCCGGTCGCTGTGGTTGACCACGCCGAAGTGCTCGAACCGTGGAATCTCCAGAGCGCTTTGCAGATAGTCTGGCGTGTTCTGGTTCTGAACCTCCTGAAACTTGTGGACCATCACCATGTTGAGATTCGAGGCGTCGGTCGCGAGCTCTTCGCGCAGGTCGTCGGTGCTGGTGATGTAGGTCACCTTCTCGCCGCTTAGATGTGCCGTTCGGCCGAGTTGTTCCTCCAGGTCGGTGCGGTCGTTGATCAGACAGACCTTGAAGTCCCGCAGATCGTCGCACATCCGCAACTTGCGAATCACGAACACCATGGTGAGACTTTTGCCCGAGCCCTGCGTGTGCCAGATCACCCCAGAACGCTCCGTCGGCGTGTGGCCGCCGCGAAGCCGCTCAACGATCTTGTTGGTCGCCCGGTACTGCTGGTAGCGGCAGACAATCTTGGCGCGTGTCTTGCCCACGTCCATCAACAGTGTGCTGGTGCGCACGATGTCGAGCAGCGTCTCTTTTGGGAGCATTCCCTGGATCAAGAGCTCCTGCTGCCGTTCTTCGCCCAGCGGCGGCGTGTAGGCTCGATACTGCTCCGGGTAAATGTCCCGCCAGGGGTAGAAGTACTCTTCGTCGGTCGAAGTGATCGTGCCGAATTCACACTGCCCGCCGCTAGTGCGGACGAGGAACTGGTTGGTGTAAAACAGCCGCGGCTCGCCCTCACGGAGCCCGGACTCGTGCGTGGCCGGTCGCTGTTCGCTGTATCGCATCAACTGACGGAACGCTTCGTACATTGGGTTGGCTTGGACGTGGCTGGCCTCTTTACATTCCACGACCACGAGTGGCAGTCCGTTCACAAACAGCACGATGTCCGGGATGATGCAACTTTTTACACCACCGGGCGTGTCGATCCGGAACTGGTTGATG
>JBNJEM010000167.1:0-12387 GCA_051745935.1 Planctomycetota bacterium | reverse complement strand
ACCCTCGGAAACTTATGATCAGGAAAGGACCAAACATGTACGGTGAGAAATCGACGATGACGATCATTTGGCGGAGTGTATTTCAGGCGGTTGGATTTTTCGGGGTGGCACGCTGCCCGACGCAAGCCGCCCTCCCGTTGGTCGGACTCGCGGCGAAGAAAGTCATCCGCGACCGGCATATTTGGGTCGGATTGCTTGTCGTTCCCCTTGTATTGGGCGGTTGCGCGAAACAAACGGAAACGGGGTCGACGGCGCCGGGCGATGGGGGCGAGATGGCCGAGGCGGAGGGGGAAACGCCGGAGCTGTTGTTACTTTCCGGCAGCTCTTTTATCAAACCGGCTCAGCAGCTCGCCGACGAATTCGAGGAGGAGACTGGGATCGAAATCGTATGTTCCACGGGCGAAAGCGAGGAGTTGCTGCCCCACGTGAAGGAACAGCAAAAAGGAGATATTTTCGTCACGCATGATCCGTATCTGGACTACGTCGAGGAAGCGGGAAGCCTGGCCGACAGCGTGCATGTCGGGTTCGTGGCCCCGGTGGTGTGCGTGAGCAAAGGGAACGAGGAGCTGAAGAACAAAATCAACAAAGTCGAGGACATCCTCGACATCGACATGAAGCTGGCCATGAGCGATCCGGAATACTCGACCTGCGGCGAAATCGTCCGCGACTTTTTTCAGAGCAAGGGAGAATGGGAATCCCTGAAAGAGAAGGTCGGCAACCGGTTTACCAAAGGGCACAGCCGTCTCGGTACGCTGTTGAAGACGGAGGCGGTGGACTGCGTGATCATGTGGAACGGGGTGGCCAATAACTTCAAGGACTCGAACGAAATCGTCCCCACGCCGTACGAATACGAGGAAGAGGTGAAGGTACACGTGATGACGTTGAGCTATTCCGACCATCAAGCGGAATTAGAGCGGTACATCCAGTTCGTGGAAGACCGCGGCCCGGAAGTGTTCAAGGCGTATGGCTACGTGAAGTAGGTCCCGCGGCCGCGGCGGTCAGCGGAGACGGCGGTAAGCAATGGGGGAGCGTTTCGGCACGGCTTCGGTCGCCTCGCTCACCGCGAAAGGAAGACCATGAACAAAGCGATTCTGTTTCCGTTGCTGGCGGCCGTGCTGTTGTTGAGTGGCTGTAGGGGGGGCGAAAACGGCGCGACGGCGGGAGGGCAGGAGCTGTTTCTCTATTCCGGCGCCGGCCTCCGCTCGGCGGTGGAGGACCTGATCGCTGAGTTCGAGGAGACGCACGGTCTGAAGGTGGTGGCGGATTATGCTGGCTCGGAGACGTTGTTGAACCGGATAGAGCTCAGTCGGCACGGGGATCTGTACATGCCAGGGGACAAGTACTACGTGTCCATGGCGGCGGATCAGGGCGTGGTTACCGACCAGACCAGTGTCTGTTATTTCGTCCCCACGATTCTGGTACGAAACGGGTACGAGAAGACCGAGATCAACGACTTAAAGGACCTGCTCGACAAGAACGTGAGACTGGGCATAGGGGGCGAGGCTTGCGCTATCGGGCGCAAGACGAAAGAGATTTTCGAAAAAAACGGGATTTCCCGGCAAGAGCTGGAAGAGAACGTGTCCTTTCACGCGCTGACCGTGAACGAACTTGGCAATCACATCGAAACGGGGTCGCTAGACGCGGTCATTGTGTGGGACGCCATAGCCGCGTTTTACACGGAGTCAGGCCATACGGTGGAGATTCCTCCCGAAAAGAACATCATCTCCACGGTTGACGTGGGCCTATTGTCATGTTCCGAGAGCCCGGACTTGGCACGGACCTTCATGGAGTTCGCCGCATCGGAACATGGAAAAAAGGTCTTCGCCGCTCACAACTACACGGTGCGGAAACCTCGGTAGGCCAGCCAACGTGAAGATGCAGCTCGAAATCCATTGCTCAACATTTCGCAGATACCGCGGGATATCGTGATCCAATATGTTCGTTAAACATCCCAACAGTCCTGTTACGGGCTGGCGCAGCCGACTGGTCACGCTGATCGGGTTTGGCTTCGTGGCCGCCTTCGTCACGTTCATCCTCGGGTTGATTCTCGCCGACGTTTTTTACATCGACCAGGCCACCGTCCGGGAGGTCTTGAAGGCCGATTTCGTCTGGCATGCGTTATGGATGAGCTGCTGGACCAGTGTAACCACCACGATCTTGGCGATGGTGTTCGCCGTACCGATGGGGTACACGCTGAGCCATCATCGTTTTTGGGGCCGGTCGTTGGTGGACAGTATCGTGGATTTACCGCTCATCTTCCCGCCGCTGGTCGCCGGACTCACCTTGCTGGTTTTCTTTTCCCAAACGCACTTGGGGCGGTGGATTGAGGATTCCGGGTTTAACTTTTTGTTTGATCCCAAAGGGATTATCCTCTGCCAGTTCATGATCGCGGCCACATTTGGGATCCGCTCCGCCCGCACCGCCTTCGACGACGTGGACCGGCGGCTCGAAAACGTGGCTCTGACGCTCGGTTATAGCCGTTGGGGCGTGTTTCGCCGCGTCTCTCTGCCACTGGCCAAGAACGGCATCATGGCGGGGGGCATCCTCACATGGGCCCGAGCGTTCGGGTTGTTCGGCCCGCTGATCATCGTCGTGGGAACGGTTAGAGGCCGCACCGAGGTGCTCAGCACCACCATGTTCCTGGAACAGTCCGTGGGGAACCTGAAAGTCGCGCTGGCCATCATGGTTCTCATGCTGGTCGTCGCGTTGCTGGCCCTGCTCCTGATTCGTCTCCTGGGAGGCATGAAGCTGTGATTAGGACCAAAGATTTGATCCTTCGAGTGGGAAAGTTTCAGCTGGGGCCCATCGATCTAACGGTGAACCCGGGCGAGTATTTCGTATTGCTCGGACTGCCCGGCTCGGGCAAGAGTCTGTTATTGGAGTCGGTTTGCGGGTTGAAACGGACCGATGCGGGCCGCGTATGGCTTGATGGCACCGACGCCACTCGATTGGAGCCGCGAGAGCGGAGGATTTCCTACGTCCCTCAGGACTACGCCCTGTTTCCCCATCTGTCGGTGTCGGGAAACATTGGGTTCGGGCTGAAAGCCTGGCATTTGTCCGCTGGCGAAAACGCTCGGCGCGTGGGAGAGACGGCCGAGATGCTGGGGATCTCCCATTTGCTCGGCCGTCGCATTGACGGGTTGAGCGGGGGCGAAAAGCAGCGAGTGGCGTTGGGACGAGCGCTGGTGCTCCGGTCGAAGATACTGCTGCTCGACGAACCCGTTTCCGCGCTCGCCGACGTCATCCGCCAGGAAGTCTGCACGGAACTCCGGCGTTTGCAGCGGGAATTGGATCTGACCATCATGCACGTCAGCCACAATCTGGAAGAGGCCTTCTTGGTCGCCGACCGGGCCGCGGTCATGAATGACGGGCGGCTTCACCAAGCGGGGACGATGGGCGAATTGCTGCGACGGCCAAAGGACGCCTTCGTCGCGCGATTCATGCGGTGCGAGAATATTCTGTGCTCCTCCGCCGTGGATCGGCAGGCGGCGGACCGGCACATGATGATCAGACCCGAACACATTGAGGTCTACACGGAGCGCGAAGCAGTGAATCGGCGGGACGACGAACGGGTCAAGCCGCACGCCATGGTCTTGAAGCACTATTCGGATTGCGGTAGCTACTTTCGGCTGGAAATGAACGGAGAGTTGAATCTGACCGCCCACCTCTCACCGTCCGAGTGGCAGCGTTTGGGAGCCAGGGAGGGGGACCGTTTGCTGGCCGTTCTGCCGCCGGAACGGCTGCACGACCTCCTGCCCCCCGAGCCGCCCGCGAAGTCCGCCGGCTGCTGAGAACATGGCCCAAGATCTCGTCCGATGGCTCTCCGAGCTCGTCGAGGGACGCTCTCAATGGCGGCGGAAGACGACTGAAAAACTCCCTCAACTTATCGAATTGCCAACGGCTCGCCCGGTAACCCGTTGCGTTCCCTGCCACGCCATGGTTTTATGGTACACTGATTCTTGAACCAGCTGGCAGTCGTGGGGGGAATCATACCGGTCGCGGATGACTTTCTCCGTCGCGAGTCCGACCAACGGGAGGGCGGCTTGCGTCGGGCGGCTTTCCACACCGGAAAAAGTACAACCGCCTGAAAGATAAGTGGAGAGTGCGAATGAAACGAAGAGAATTCATCACGGCCGCGGTGGGATTGGGTGCCAGTGGCCTGGGCGGGAACGGGTTACGAAGTTGGGCAACCCAATCGTCGGTACACCCGCTGGCGGAACATCGCGTCGCGGCAATCGAACAGAAGGAAATCGACGGCAGTTGGCCCCGGCGCGTGGGACGCAACGCGGTCAGGGGCGTACACGGCCACAAGCGACAACAGCCGATTTGCATTCTCAGGACCGATCAAGGCGCGATGGGATGGGGCATCGCTCGCGGTCGTGGAAAAGCGGTCGAGGCCGTGGCCGAGCGCGTGCGGGGAAAAGCGGTATCCGAACTGTTCGCGGCGGATGAGGGGATCCGGGCCGACTACCTACGGCCGCTGGATATTGTCCTCCACGATCTCGCTGGCGTCATCCTCGGGGTGCCTGTTTGGAAAATGGTTGCCAGCGGTGGGCGAACCGAACCGTTCGTGACACATGTCTACTCCGGCATGATCTATTTCGACGATCTCGATCCGCCGGAGAGTCCGTCAGGGATCGACAAATTGATCGAGGAGTGTCAGTGGGATTACGAGTACGGTTACCGGCAATTCAAAGTGAAGATCGGTCGTGGGCGCCGGTGGATGAAACCCGCGTCAGAGGGCCTCGAACGCGACATTCAGGCGGTGAAGGCAATCCACAAACAGTTTTCCGACTGCGATGTGTTGGTCGATGCCAATAACGGATACACCTTGGATGAGTGCCTCGCGTTCCTCCGCGGTACTGAAAATGTGCCGTTGTTCTGGCTGGAAGAGCCGTTCCATGAAACCGTGGAGGATTACCGGGTGCTTCACGAGTGGGCGCGGAAGAACGGGCGACGGAACATGTTGCTGGCCGACGGTGAAGCTCGTCCCGACACTCGCGTCCTGGAAGCGTTGCAAGCGGAGAACATTCTTGACGTGCGACTGGAAGACATCGTCGGGTTGGGACTCACGGCCTGGCGGAACCGGTTGCCCCAACTGATGAAACAAGGCGTCCAGGCATCACCCCATGCTTGGGGCTCCGGTCTGAAAACCATCTATGTGGCACATCTGGTCGGTGGACTGGGCGGCGCGCCGACCATCGAAGGGGTGACGACGAGCCATGATGATGTGGATTACGGCGATAACGTCATCCGCAATGGCAGGCAACAGGTTTCATCCGACCCGGGTTTCGGACTGCGTTTGCGCGCGTGAATATGCCTTCCCGTCTGCTTTTTTGGAAACTGCGGGGTTTTGCGATTTCACCACGGGATGTCCGACGTTCAGTTCAGTTGTTTTCCATCTTGACGAATCTTGCCAAACCCGTGGCATACGCAATTGGGTAACCGTTCACGGGTCGGAAGTAAAACAACCGCTAATCAACGCCGGTAACTGCAAGTAGACAGCCTTCAGAGAGTTCATGGTTCACCGGTATTGATCCGTATTCTTCCCAACTTCATCATTCGAAATTCCTTGCTCGATATTCGATATTCCCTCCGCGCTCCGGACTCATCGGAAAGACGATACGTAGCCGTTCAAGGCCTCTCGCCGTGAACGGCTACGCAATTGGATTCTTGAAGCTGGGCGCTCGCGGAGGGGCCAAATGGTTTGCATTGACGTCCCTTTTCCGTCAGAATTTCGGGAGGAAGGTCCGCGTGTTACTTTCGAGCGGACCGCGGTGTTCCCGGTCACGCTTCAAGACGCCCTTGCCGTGCGAGGGCGGAGCTTTTCATCCACTTCGCGACGTGCCTGACGACCATGCCCAAGAAACGGATTGGCAGATTTGAATTGCAGCAGAAGCTCGGCGCTGGCGGGATGGGGGTTGTGTATGAGGCATTGGATGTGGAGCGAGGGAAACACATCGCCCTCAAGTTTCTTCCCCCGGAGTTCTCCGACCATCGGCGCCGCAGCGCTCGCTTCGAACGTGAGCTGGAGATTCTCAAGAAGCTGCGGCATCCCAATATCGTACGGTGTTACGGGGGGATGCGGTATGGCAATCACCGTCTGTTCGCCATGGAGTTGGTGACGGGAGGATCGCTCAAGGAACTGCTCGCCGACCGCGGCCGGATACCATGGGAGGGGGTGGTGGAATATGGAATCCAAATCTGCCAGGCGCTCGCGCATGCCCATGAGCATGGCATTATCCACCGAGACATCAAACCGGCCAACATCCTGTTAACTGAAGACCGCCAGGTGAAAGTGACTGACTTTGGCATTGCTCGGGACCAGGATGCGACCGCCTTGACGGCCGTCGGCAAGACCGTCGGCACCCTCGGCTACGTGGCGCCAGAACAAATTCGGGCCGACAAATCGCTCTCGAAACAGACGGACCTTTATTCTCTGGGTTGCACCCTGTTTGAAATGCTCACCGGACAACTCCCGTTTAATGCCAAGGATCCGGCCGAAATGATGTTCAAACATACCCAAGAGCGGCCACCCCGGGTGTCCAGTCTGGCATTGGACTGCCCAATCTGGCTGGATAGGCTGATTGGCCAACTGCTCGAGAAGGCCCCAAACAAACGGCCCTGTGACGCCGTCATGGTGGCAAACGCCCTGAAGGACGTCCAAGACAGGGTCTCGGCCCGGCTGAGCTCGCTGGACTACGATGCCACCGGAAAACCGAAAGCCAAGCGGGGCGACGGGGCTCGGGGTCCAGCCAGGAGCCGGCGTAAGAAGCGGAAATCAGAGGAGTACGTGCCGATCTGGGAGCGAGCATGGTTCTTGGCCACGTGTTTGATTCTGATTATCGCCGGCATCACCTGGGCCCTCTGGCCACTGAATGTCCATCAGCTTCACGCCAGGGCCGAGACGTTGATGCGGTCCGATGATCCGCTTGATTGGTTTAACGCCGAGTCGAAATACATTGAGCGTCTTCAGGAAAAAGACACGGAGGGAATCTATGAAGCGGACGTGGAACGGTGGATTGACAAGATTGAGATGCACCGGGCCCACCGGCGTTACGAGCTGCATGTCCGGTTCGGCAAAGCTCCGGAATCAGAAGCCGAACGGCTCTATGCCCGGGCTCACGAGTATGAAAAAAACGGCGACAGAGTTACCGCGTACCGAAAGTACCAATCCATGCTCAACCTGTTGGACGATTCGCCCGAATATCGCCCCTTTATGAAATTGGCCAAGCGGCGAATGCGAGAGATCAAGCAAGTTGAAATCGGTACGGAGGAACGGTTTAAGATTATTGCCCGTTCACTGGATCGCGCGGATCGTTTACAGGCCGAGGGCAAGCGATCCGAAGCGGAACGTATTTGGCAGGACATCGTCATTTTGTACGGCGACAACAAGGAGCTCAAGCCACTGGTCGAGCGAGCTCGCTCGAAACTTGAGCCCGAAAATGCCCAGGCATGATAACGAGGCGAGCCATGAATCGTGCCGACTGTCCGCGCGAAGGTTGAAGGTCGGGTGTGGACTGGATTCCGGCGGCCCTGCTGGGGTTTGGGATTGGCCAGCGGGCGACGATTATCATGATCGCGGTCACCGCCTTTTCTCCCATCGCCATCAACGTGCTTTCCGTGGTGAAACGCGTTACCGCCGCAGCCCCGCGTCACGTCACTGCTCAACCAGGTACTTATCCAGAACCGTCCCGATCGAAAAACAGTATTCGGCGGAGCGGTGCCCTCGATCAGCGGTCAGATCAAGTGCCACCGCCGTCACGTCCGGCAACACGCTCCGCAGAAACTCACGCGTCTGATGCATCGTCGCGATCGGTCGCACGGTCCCCGTTTCCTCGGCGTCCCGCAGGAACGCTTCAGCCTTTTCCCCCGTCGTGAACAATCCAATGGCGCGCATCCGTTCGCCGTTGCTGGCCCGTCCTTCGACAGACGCGAAGCCCTCTTGCTGTTCGATGACGAATACGGGATAGTTCCACGGTGAATAGTCAACCACGATGTGGTTTTCCAGAAAATCCTGAACCGTTACTTTCCAGCGGGCGTCCACGTTGCTCGATTCCGAACTGGCGGATTCCGATGAGGGGTCAAAGGCCAGATTGTTCACTGGGTCTCGCAGACTCTCCGCCACCCAGGCCACCTCCCGGCCGTTATGAAGCGGTTGGGGACCGCCTTCCAGCCCATACGCTTCCATGAATCCTTCGGCCCGTTCCCGCTCGGTAAAAACCGCAAGATAGTAGGTGTGAGTCTCCTCCACGTCCGAATCCGTGTCTGGAGTCGATTCCACCACCGACACGTATCCCGTTTCTAACGGTATGAGGTAAAGAGGGTATTCGAAGTGCATGAGAACTCACTAATCCGTGTATTGGGTTCGCCTATCGTGCATGTGGCAGAGTGCTCAATACCCCTGCAATGACCGACCGCTCACGATACAAGAAATCCTAGAACCACGCCTGTCCCTCGTCAAACGGTCTGGCCAGCTTGACCGAAAGTAGCATGACTACTCGAGCTTCGCCGCCTGCCGCACCTCGGCATTGGCCAGTGCCCGATGATAGATCTTCACGTCCTTGATCTGTCCGGTGACCTGATAGTCAGGCGTTGGCTGGTTGCTATACTGGCCCACGTGGAGGTCACCTGGCCAGACGCTCTGATCGACCGTGGCTTCTTTTTCAGCCACGAGGTTTCCATTCTCGAACAAGCGAATGCGGCGGCCGTCGAAAGTGGCAGCCAAGGTGAACCATTCGCCGACTTCCGGCTGCCCTCCGTCACAGTGGCTACCGCCCACGTACCATCGCCACTGATTGCCCAGGCGTTGCAGAAACCAGCCACTTCCGTTCCAGGCTCCGCAGCTGAGCAGTACAGGCATTTGGCCTGCTTCTTCGAATCGAACGCGACAGGTCACGGACAACGGCTGGGATAAGTCGAAACAGGAATCATGAGAAAAGGTAACGTGTCCGCCTTGGGTCAGATCCAACGCCCCTGCCTCCGTCACGGCGGCTTTCCCGTGCAGCCGACCGCCGATCGATTGATCGGGATGGCGTGTTGCCCGAGCGTGTTGGGCGAGGGGCAGCGAAAAGACGGGGTCCATCACGATTCTGGCGGTGGCTTTCACGGAGTGGCTTGTTTGACTTTCCACGCCGCGCCGGCTCACCGTCGAGACCCGATACACATACGGCGTCTCCAGATCGGCTTCGAAATCGACGTATTCCGACGGCCGAATCGGTTCGCCGGTGATTCGTTCGAAATCCTCGGTTTTGGCCAAGCTTCGATAGACATGATAGCGGACCCCGCGCTCCGGCGCCGCTGACCATTGCAAATGAATGGTTCCGGAGGTGGGCACCACGGCCAGCCCTTCCGGGGCCGCCGGGGTTGCCGGCGGCGGCACAACGACCTCAATCCGTGCCGGTTGGCCCGTGAAATGGTCGGCCACCGGCCGGAGTGCATAGTGGTTTTTCCCAGCCGGCGCGTCCCAATCGATATAGGAAAACAACGGTGTGCGCGTGAGCAGCGTCTTGTCGCCCGGTTCAAAACCCCGGCGGGTGGATCGGTGGATTTCAAACTCCATGCCAATCCACTCCGCCATCCCGGGCCACTGCAGGGATACGGCACCGTTCTCTTGGACGGTGGCATCCACCTGCAACGGCGAGTCTGGCGGTTGCGGTGGCACCAGGGTCCGGCACCTGCCGGGCAAAATGTCCGCGCCTGGCATATCGACGCGGGGAGCCGCCAGGGCGGCCTGCCGCGCGTCGCGAATAATGCCCAACATGGCTTGGTAAGGTGGATCATCCGTCTCCGAGAAACTCACCACGGCGTCTCCCTCGCGGTTCGGTTCCACCAACGCGTGCTGGGCAAAGGCACGCGGCGGCTGCACGGCGTGAGCATACCCGTTCCATAACAAGTGGATCCGTTGTCGATCCGCCGTCACCTTCCGGTCACGGCACCAGGCCAATCCGAGCCCCGGGCCGCCCTTGGCCAACGGGGCACGCAATAGACGGCTCCGTCGCGGGTTTCGCAAATTGACCCAATCGTTTTCAAAATAGAGCAGCTGGCCATCTTGTCCGTGGCACTCCAAGCACCCCGCGCGTTTCATTTCGGCCGAGAGCCGCTGCTTCATCGTTCCCCAGTGGGGGATATTGCAGCCGCTCTCCGTGCGGTTCCAGGTCCCGTGATAAAGCCCATTGGTGTCGATCCACGCCAACAGAAGATCGCGTTCGTGCTTCGGCAGTTCATCGATGTACCCGTCGTGACCGCTCACGAGCAACTCCGCCAACGGCGCCGCTCCCGACCCATGCGCCCGAGGGGCGAAGATTTGCGAAGACCAGAGGGCCGTCCCGTTCATGCAATCGATTCCGGCGATCCAATACGCCATCAACTGTGTCCGCGAGCGGTTGGTGAGGTTCTCGTAGCTGATGTTGAAGTGCTCCGTCCACCCCCCTGACAAGTCCATTCCACCTCCAAACCCTTCCGTTCCCCCGTGGCAGCGCACACAACGGCGATCCAGAATCGGCTGGACCATGGACGGATAGTCAAGATATCCACTCCCCCACGACTCCGGTTCCAGTTGACGAGGCGGCCCCTCCAAGACGTCGGGAAAGTCATTGCCCATCTTCGTGGCGGTGAACTTATGCTCATGGCAACCGATACACGAGCGTGTCGTTCCCGGGGCCGCCTGGACGAACGTCCGCATGCTCTGTACCAACCGCCGTTGCTCATCCAACGCTTGCAGGTAGACCGCCCGGCCGGCGGGCACCTCGAAATAGGCGGAGCCATCCTCATTCACCGGCACCATCCCCAGGAAGTTCTTGACACTGAATGCCAAAGCGGAACTTAACAGAAAGGTCTGGTTGTACGGGTTGGAACCTTCCGTGCCTTCGCTCACCCGGGAGGTCTCCTCGATGACGCGGAGCCACTTCACGTCGCCCCGCTCGATGCCCGGCAACCCCTCGTAAATGTCCTGGACATAGAATCGCCCCGATCGCTTTTGCCGATCCACCGTATCCGCGATAACGCGCGGCCGGGGCCGAGGCTTGACCAGCATCGGCGAGTGCAGGCAGTATTCCGGATCCGATAACACCAACGTCCGCTGGCCCGACCGATCGATCATCTCGAGCACATTGCGTTCCCGCCCTTCCGGCCGCCCACTGAACAAAACCAGATCCCGGGAAATGGGCCACGGTTCACACGAATCGCCACGGTCATGCGCCGGCTCATCCGGATGTTCGAAATTAAAGATCGCCTCCGCGCCGTTCTTCCCCCGCAAGGGATCAATCATGGCGATGGAACCACGAGGCGTGCTGTTGTGCTTGGCAAACGTCCCGACAATCAATCGCGATCCGGGAACCGGACGGGCATCGAGGATCGCTTCGGGAAACACCATGTTGTTCGCGAACACCGCCGTTTCCTGGGTGCCGTCGGGATTGACCGACCAGAGCGACTGGATGGTTAACGCGTTCTTGTCCACGTACTCCCAGCGGCCAAACAGGATCCGGCCGTCCGGCAGCGGACACGGATCGAACTCGTTCACATTGTTCACGGAAATCGGGTGCATGTCCGATCCGTCCGCGTTCATCACGTGGAGTGTCGCCACGCCCGTGTTATTACACGGCACCAAACCGCTTGGGCGAGTGGAAAGAAAGGCGATCCGCCCATCCGGCAAGTAGGTGGGCATGATATCGTGTTGACCATTAAGCCGGCCGCAATAGTCCGCGCAACTGGGCTCCGGATCGCTCAACTGCCGCAACCCGGTCCCATCCACCCCGATTTCGTAAACGCACGTGTTGCCCGTGGGCGATCCCTTGAAGCAAAAGAGCAACGTCTCCGCATCCCACGACAATTCAGGCGACGTGTAGACGCCCTCCCCCAAGGTCTCTTCCGTCGAAGGATCAATCACCGGTCGAATCACCCACTCCGAACGCGGCTCGGAGGGGTTTTCGAGCACGTAGATCCCACCCCCGCCAGGCGGCCACTTGTAATACGTGTCGTAGATGTGAATGCCGCTGTACGAGTGCCGCTTCACGAACAGTAGCGGCGCGTCGAGCCGAGCTAGCTTCGACGCGCGCACCCCCTCCTCGGACGCTACTTCTTGCTCGGCTCCGACGGGGCCCGTCCCCGCCACTGGAACCGCGAACCAGCAGGCGAACAGAAGCGTTAATCTCGAAGAACGGGACACGGAAAGCTCCTTGAATGTCGAGTTCAACCGGAGGGGACTGTACCGGCTCCGCCATACTCCCTCAATCCAACGGAATAACGGACAGCGTCGCGGGCATGGTATGTTTCTGGTTAATCGCGCCTGGTACTGGCCAATCCATGTTGCTAACAATCAATTCGCGACCGCGCAACCGAGCCTCGCAAGGCTGGTCCATGCCCCCATCCAATCCGTTCGTATCTCCG
>JBNJEM010000166.1:0-12478 GCA_051745935.1 Planctomycetota bacterium | reverse complement strand
ATGCCCAACCGGGGGGCCCGGCTGCCAGGCCGGCACCACGTCGCTCATCAACGTCGTGGTCATGGCTCTCCCTTTCTGTATTGCGTGGTCCACATACAGTCTAAGCCCAACCCATGACAGAACGTGTCATACCTGGGCCAGGAAATCGTCGAGATTGCGGGCTGATAGGGGTGGAGAATCTCCGTCGCGAGCTCAACGTACGTGTCAAAGGTCGCAATCTACCTTGCGTGGCTGCGATCTATCCGTTTCGTCATGTTGGTGTTCGTTCGGTCAGCCCGTCACGTTTCAGCGGAGAATCAAGGGCCTGTCACACCAGCGTGCTGACTGACTCACGATGAGTGACGATCCTTTTCGGGGCGCCCCCACCCGAACGGAGGACCGGACGTTTCATCGCTTGTTAAGGACGCGGGCGGGCCTTGCGGTGAACAGCCACCGCCGGCGTTTGGGGACAGATTGATCCGACAGCGCTCAATCATCGCGTCAATCTCTTCAGGAGGCACAAGGGTGAGCAGGTAGTCGACCAGATCCTCTTGACGATTCTGCCCAAAGACCATGCGGTAAAGCACCAGTGAACGGTAAAGGTCGGCCTTGCGTGTGATCTCGCGGCTGTGCGGTACCATGGGTACGTAACGCTCGATGCGAGCAACGCCGTTCGGAGCAACCCAGTAGGGGAACAAGTCGGTTTCACCCTCTGGTCGAGTTGCCCGAGCCTGTTCAAACATGTCGAGCCAGGGGTCTTGCGATTCGATCGTCACCGCATCGGCATGCGACGCTGCGATGTTCTTGCGGACTGCATGCCCTTTGTAGCGGTGAACCCGTCCCTCGCGCTGCTCCAGATCCACTGGGTTCGACGGCAGGTTCCAGTGAACAACAGCGTGGCAGTACGGGTGGAAGTCCAATCCTTCTTGTCCGATTGACGTCGTGGCAAGTACGAAGGGCCAAAACGGAGAATTAAAAGTCGCGCGGACGTCGTCGGCCCGAGTCGGCTCGCTTCCGTCGTCTGAATCCGCATCGCCGAACCGCATCGCGAACCGTGTCCGCATCCGGACCGGTTCCTCGAGTTGCGCACGTTCACGGTTAGCACGAAGCATATCCGCCTGAGCCGTCGCCGTGCGGAGGGTCAGGCAGCGAATAAGGCAATCGCGCAGCGCGGAAGCAATCTTCGACCCGGGCTTGGCGACCATGCCCTGGGACTCGACGAGCAAGTGGACATACTCATCGAGCACCGCCTGCAGGTTCCCGGCCGCGCAGTAGTCAAGCACGCGATTCCAATACGGTTCGCCGCCCTTCGAATCCCTCAGCAGACACATGACCTCCGGGATATTGAACAGGTGCAAAAAGGCATAGCCGATCGGTGCCGCGAAGTCTCTCAAATCCGAAATATCGGTGTGCGCCCCTGCCGGCACAACCCGCCCAAGGGCCCGCAAAGCCACGATGCCGGGGCTCGCGAGGGCCATCACAGCTAACGTATTTGCTAGATCCTCGGGTGGGCGGCCAAGGGAGTATTCTCCCACCAGGAGCGCTTGGGCATGCTGTATGTGTCGCGACCAACCGTCTGCAACCTTGGGGTCCTCTTCGCTTTCTCCAGCCCAGAGCTTCGCTAAACCATCTCGATGGAACCACGAGGTGAAGTGATCCGCATCATGTTCTTGGTCGAGCAAAAGCGGAGCTGCCCAGTACCAGGACTCGTCTTCCGCTGCTGATGGCTGCGCGTAGCGGGCCACAAGTGGGATAAGCAATTCTGAAATTGCATGCTCAGCATGCCCCACCCGGTCACTCAGAGTGGGCAGTTCTTCTCCCGGCTGCTGCCACGCCGCGTCCCGGAGCGGATCGAAACGGTCGGCTAGCGTTCGGCACGGGTAGATCATACCGAGCACGGGCATTCCTGCCGGTCGCCCTTTGCTGAATCGAAAATCCAGTAGCCGGCGCCGTTTCTTCCGCGCGTCTCGAGTGTTCTTTGCCCCTCGACGGAAACTGTGCACCATGTTCCGCTCAGCCTCATAGCTCAGAATCGAGGCGACTGCCTTCGGAACGACACGCCAGCATGAAAACACGAGGCGCTTCGTGAAGTTCGCCAAGTCGGGAGCCGCAAAGGGGCCGCTACCTCGGTAATACGGAAGCGATGGGGGGATCCAAAGCAGTCGCCACGCTTCGCGTCCGATTGTGTCCTGATGCAACGCGCGGAGGCGAGCATTGGCAGGATCCAGTCGGCGATACCGCTCGAGGCGTTCACGGTCGAGCATCGTTGATTGTGCAGCTCGCAATGCCCCCACTACTTCCGGATCCTGTTCCTGTTCCGGGGCGTTGATTGCAGCCTTGAGTTTCCGCTTCAAGTCGTACTCGTCCATAAAGTTGAGCAAGTACGGGGCCGACTTCCAATATTCCAGGACGTCCTGGTGACCGAGCTTGCGGGCAATCTGTTGAACCGCCAAGTACTCTCGTATGTCCGCGGCGGCCACTTGAACCCCGTCGTTTCGCAATTCGGTGAGCATTCCGTCTCGATTTGCCCGCAGGGCCAACCGTTCCGTGCGAACCATAACCCGCCGAAGGAGCTGTTCGAGCTGGGACTTTGCGACGAGCAACGCATCGATCCCGCCATCCGCGATGCGATACAGGCCATTCCGATACGCGTCGAGGGCCTCTTCGAGTCGCGTGCGATCCGTATCATTCGGAAGCAGGAAATCGAGGGTGCTGCGGAAATCCTGGTAATGATCCTCCTGTTGCATCTCTCGGGTGAGCGTGTACATCTTGTATGGCGTCGCCGACAGCAACAGCACGCGGGCAGCGCTGTTTGGACGGTCCTGCGAGCCTTGGTACTTGAACAGATGTTCCGCCAGACGAGCCGCGGCGCAGGCCTCCTCGGTATCGCCCTCGAGCAAGTGTTTGAACCGCTGGAACTCGTCCAGGATGATCAGGTCCGGCTCGAGCCAGTGGAGGCAGGTCTGTGCCAAGAGGCGCCGTAGTTCGCCAATGAATTCGTTCCGCTGCCTGTGAATCTCCGGGGGCACGTGAGCGTGTGCGCGAGGGAGCACTGCAGCAATTGTTTCATACTGCTCCCGTAGTTTCGGTGTCCTGCTTATGCTCTCGACGAAGCGCTCTTTGATCGTCGGATGGATGCTGTACCACTCCCGGAAACGATCCACCCGGTATCGGAAGTTGTCAATGTCCGCGTTGGATTGAAACACGCACGTGGCCTTGGAGTACGAGAGGTTCCATGCCTCATTCAGGAGCCAGTAGAGCAGCTCCCGTTCATCGCTGCGGCCGGCACTTGCCCTCAGGTCGAAGGACGTGCCTGGGGTGAACGAGACGAAGTTCACGCGTCGTGGCTGCGTGTCGCCGTCGAGCAAATGGCCGATGGTGATCGGAAGCAATGTGATCCGGGACGACAGTTGGAAGTCGGATTGCCCCGTGATATTGAGCCGTTCGATGTTCTGTCGAGCGATGTCAGCGTTCGAGCAGACGTACACAATATCGATCCGCTCGGTGCGATCCCAAAGGTGATCGATTGCCTTCGCGATCAGCCCGCGGGCGACCAGCGTTTTGCCCAGACCAACTTCATCCGCCACAAGGAAGCGTCGCGTGCAGTCGGGGGCCAAGTACATCCGCTCAAAGACATACTCCACCGTTTGACGTTGAAAGTCCTTAAGCTGATCGAGGGCGGAAAGAATTTGGTCTAAGTCAGTCATGATAAGGCACTGTCGAAATTTATGTTCTTCGCTGCCGCTTGCGCCCGCGCTGTCGTGTGGTTTGCCGGCGATGGACCTCCCAGACCGGTTGCCAAACCGAGTCAAAATCATCAGGAACCAGGTCGACTCCTTCCTGGCTCTGCCGCAGGTCCGCAATGATCCGCGCCACCTGATCAAGGCGAGCAGGATCTCGGTCCAAAGCGCGGACGAGAGACTCAAAGAGTGTTGCACCGAACATCGTGTGCAGGAGGCTGGTCTGGCCGTGGCCGTCGGATCCTTCGGCAAGCCAGTGCGCAAAGCCACGAGCGTCGCTGTCGGACAGCAGTAGAAGCAGGAAACGCAGCACTCGCTCCCGATCGCTAAGTAAGTGCCGAAGGATGGCGTTTTGGCGATCGACAGGGATGTTTTTCAGCGGGATGTTGAGCACGAACTGGCGCACGTGATTACCATCCGACGAAGTCATCTCGAACGCGAAGAACGACGTCAGTCCGAGAAGGGATACACGAGCGAATCGCGCCCAAGGCTCTTCGGATCTAATGTTGAGTTCCTGGGCATCGAAGGCCTTGAGGCTGATCGGGCGCGCACGGAGCGTCCCGTCGATCTTAGTCATCAATGCCCTTGTTGGCCTGATCGTTAGCGCATACGATCCGGCCTCCTCCAAAGCCGCGCAAGAGGCGACAGGGGCTGCGGCCGCCAGCTTCCAGGCTAAATCGTCAACGTAGCGGTCAAACGCCTCCTGCTCATGATCAACATCGGCGTGTTCACCTATCGCGGCATATGGCTGCAGAAGATCGATCAGGCATGCCGCCTGTTTCGCCTCGCCAGAGGGCTGCCCTAGCAGGACATCGATTCCGCAGCGGCTGCGCTTCGCACGGAGTTCAACGAGGAACTCAACGTTGCGGTTGAAGGCCGCTCGCGTGGCGTTGGCCGAGCCCGTCCAGAGGCTGGCTTCCCAGCCCGCCTCGGCCACGTACAGTTTCGCGTGGAGCCCGACCAGCGGCAGGTCTCGGGGATCGGCGTCCGACTGTTCCGTCCGCTCGCCGCGAGCGGTGGTTTCGGGATCGGACGGTTCTTCCTCAGCATCCCCAGGTTCGGGTTCCGCTGCACTGTCGAGCATCCAGAGCTTTTCAAACAACTCCAGCGTTTGACCCTCCAACCGAGCGAGAGTTTCCGGCCGGGAAACCAGCTGCATGGGGGCCTCGCACTCGGCCAGATCTTGAAGCAGACCGTTGTCGGCGAACGGCGAGACCACAAGCATGCGATCGATCCTCTCGGGGAAGCACCAGCTTTCATCACCATCGAGACCAAACGGACAGAACCTGATTTCTTCAAACGGCTCGGGAACCTCAAAGTCTACCCGCCGCAGTTCGTAGGCCATCTCTGCGATCAGATTCTGCCATCGGCCTGCTAAGTCGTGTGTGGCCATTGTGGGCAGCGCTTCAATGAACCTGCCGAGTGGGTGGTTGCGAGAAAAGGCATTGGTTCGGTCTCGAAGCGGACCCTCCAGGCACAGGAGCGTATCCCACGAGCGATCAAACGTCATGTTTCGGCTGGCGCAGAGCAGCCGGTAGGTCACCGAATCGTCCTCGATGGCTTTGTAGCGAAGCAGCCACAATTTCGGGTGGAACACGCCGTCGGGGTGCGGGGCTTTGACCTCGACGACGGAATCCTCCAGGCTCGCCATTAGCGGTTGGTATGCTTGGGGAACATGGATCTTGCCGGCCTGACAGAACAGGCAAACGCGGTCCGCGTACCGCCGGACTGCCTTGAGCAGGGCCAGTGGGTCGAGGACCGGCCGCCCGTCACGATCCTGGAAATCGGAGAAGGCAAAAGCGACCGGCGCGGTTAGAAACGTCGTCAAATCGAGTGAATATGTGGTAGCCACTGCCACGTCAAGATGATGCCCTTCGGGCGGATGGAGCGATTCCAATAAGAGGCGGCGGCTGTTTGGTTCAAGCATGACTGCCATTCTCCAACCCGGCGACGATGTCGGCGGCGATTCTACTGGCGGCGTTCCAACGGAGATCGAGCTGGGCTGCGCCTGCGGCACCGCTCCACATCTCCAAGGGCCGACCACCATGGATCCGAGAAAGGCCACCTTTGAGCTGTACTTCACGATGCTTCACGAGCTGCCGGGCCTGCGGACTCTCGATCAAGTCGGTCGTAGTGACGGTATTCAAGGCCACGTTCGTCCAATGATCGACGAAGCTCCTGGCCCGCGAACTGACGCGAGGGTTGCTTTGGTATACGGTTCGCCAGAAGCTCTGCCTATCCCACGTGGTCAGTTGCGCAGACCGCTGTGTGACAAGCTCGCACCAGTCCTCCAGCACGCTCTCGTAGTGCTGGACAAGCTCGCTACTGCTCTTTGTCTCCGCGAGCATCAGGTTGTACAGCAGCTGGGCTCCGTACATGACCTCGGAGAAGTTTTGGCCGTGCTCGACGATCGCCTGCAGCGGTTCAGGCAGGTCCGTCAACTGCCAGACGAAGTCGAGGCGTTTCACCGGCACCTGTTCCCGTAGTAGATGCGCCAGCAGCGACTGAGGGCAGTGGAGCAGTACCTGTTTCTGCAGGTAGTCCGCCTCGTGATGCGGAAGCGCGAACGACACACCTTCCGGGAATCCCTGGGGCGGAGATGGTACGCTTGGGTGCCAGTTGTTCAGGTCCGCTTCCTCAGGAGCCTCGCCGAAGTACTCATGGCTCGAACGCCGACGGGCTCGAATTCGCGCGTAGAACACGTCAAGCGAGCGGTGGTACTCGTCTTGGGAGCCTGGAAAGACGCGGATTCCCCACGTGGAAAGACCCTGCCAGTATACGTTGCTCGGCAGCCGCTGGATATTCTCTTTCTTCCGCCGGCCGATCAGCCCCGCGGAGTCCTCGGATTCTGCAATCGCCAGGGCAAGCTCGGTCTCCAGCTTTCGTGCCCGATGACCGATCCGGGCCGAGGATGTTCTCTTCTCCTCCAACTCTAGATAAATCCATGGGATGAAGAGAAAGTAGCGGGCCCGTGTCTGGATGGTGCTGGTGCCGGGAAACAACAGGTCCGCGAAGGCATCTCGCACGCCTCCCAGTCCCAGTTCGTCTCTCGTCGTCTTCTCCCCGAACAAGTCGATCACATCGAGCATCTTACGACGCTCGTGCTCGGAGTAGTCAAGCCATGTGAAGGTAGAGGGCATCACGCGTCTCGGACTCGATAAGTTGCTCAGGTCGTTAAGGATGGCCGCCAGCGTCGAGCTTGTCAAATAGTGGCCATCAGACAGACTATTCGAGGCCAGCTAAACCTGGTTCCTCGATATGTTTGGGATGCCAGGGTCACGAACCGCCGATCGGCGAGGTTCTCAGACCGTCTCGTTTCTACGTCACATACTTTGTTGTGGCGACGTTTGGAACGCTGCTTTGACGGCTTCCCGCTGGCGAGAGTCCATGCCGCCGTACATCGTCATCACACGATCTTGGCCGCTGAAACCCGCACTCCCCAAAAGGTCGCCGAGCCACTTCTGTGTGGCCCGGTACTCCGTGAAGATAATCACCCGCTCATCGGACCACTTGTTGTTCGGGCGGATGCTCTTCCTCAGCCACTTGATAAGCTCACGGCATTTCGAGTCGTTTTGGGAACAAGCTCGCTCGGCCCAATCACGCATCTTCTTTAGCAGGACGCGTTCTCGCTTATCCGGCTCCGAGAACAAGCGGCTGGCCGTGTCCAGGGCGTCGGTGGTTGCCTCGTCATAATCCTCATCGTCGCCGTATTCCTCTTCCACGCGATCGATTTCACGCTTGAGAATTCCCATGGTCGGCTTCGCTGCATCCCGCTTGCGTTTGGCTGTTCGCAGAGACTCTTCATGCTTGTTCAACGTGTTCAGGAATGCGGCCGGGCTAGAAAACAGACGCTTTTTCAGCGTCTTCATGACGAATTCGGTGGCTGTTGTCTCGGCGTGGTCGGTCGTTCGCTTTGACCGCAGCTTGCCATACTCTTTAAGTGCGGCATGAACTTCCTTCTCTTCGTCCGTGTAAGGCACCTCCAGTGGCTCCAGGCAACGTTTGGGAAATCGGAGCGAGCCATCCCAGTTCGGCGGCAACTCCGATTTGAGCCGACGTACCATTACGGTTTCGAGTTGCTTCCGCTCCGGCTTAGTGCTGCGAGCAAAATGTTGATTGTCCAGCAATTCGAGCAACGCCGAGAAACTCTCCGGATAACCGTTATGCGCCGTGGCCGTTAAGAATAACTTGTGTTCGAAATGCGGTGCTAAGGTGCGGAGAGCCTTTGTCCTCAGCGAATCAGTGGCGTACTTACCTCTGCCAGATGGAGCACAGTTGTGGGCTTCGTCACAAATCAGTAGGTCAAACTTACGGGGATAGATGGGATCGTTGGGGCCGGGAAGGATATCACGAAACAGTCGGAGAGGTCTCTCGCGTTTGATGAAGTCGATGGACGCGATCAAACGCGGAAAATGGTTCCATGGGTTGACATGAAGACCACGCTGCCGCCGGAGATCCTTCATTAACTGGCTATTCACGATGCGGAAGTCCAAGCCGAACTTGTCTCGCATCTGCTCCTGCCACTGAATCTGGAGCGATGACGGGCAGACGACCAAAATCTTCCGTGTCCGATGACGGATGATCAGTTCAAGAGCCACCATGCCGGCCTCGATGGTCTTTCCGAGGCCAACGTCATCGGCGATCAGCAGGTTTACCCGAGGCATCTGGATAGCTCGGACTACTGGATCGAGTTGGTAGTCCTCGATGTCGATACCCGAACGGAATGGCGATTGGATGTTGCGGACATCCGCAGATGATGAAGCGCCCCAGCGAACGGCGTCGAGAAATGCATTCAACTGGTCCGGCGCATCGAAACCCGTTGGATCAGGTAGGGCGATCTTCTCGATGATACGGCGACCAGGCTCCAGTTCCCAGATGACCTGAATCTCTTCACCAAGCCCATCATCCTCGATAGAAGAGAGAGTCAGCAGAGTATGCCCACCGTTAACACTGTGGAGTGCGTTGGCCGGCAATGCGCTTGGCATGACCTCATTGACAATCCAGTTGCGGGAACGAACGTTTACCAGTTGCCCCTGTTCAGGTGGGACCGCTGTCGCCGAAGGCATCAAAATCCTCCCGAACCATCACATAGCCAGCCCGACTCACGTGTCTGACGCTGGCAGCAGTGCTGCCGTATTGTTGACTATTTACTGCAACGACGATAACATATCTCGTACTCCTTTACAAGATAAATCGAGCCCAACAATGCGTTTCGGTAAACGGGTCCAAGAACTGCGCAGCGCGAGAAGCCTGAGCCAACGGGTGTTGGGACAGCTAATCGATGTCTCGCACACTTATGTGAGCAAAATCGAGAACGGCAAGCTCGACTTCGGCGAATATCCTTCCGAGGAGTTGATCATGAAAATCGCCGCAGTCCTCGAGGCTGACCAGGATGAACTACTGTTGCTGGCGAGAAAAATCCCCTCGCAAATCAGGAAACGGATTTTTGAACGACCCGACGCGTTCCTAAAACTCGCCCAGCTCAATGATGATGAACTCGATCGAGTATTGGATGACATCGGCGACACACGAAGCATCATCGTGACCCGGACGGCGGCACGAGGACAAAGCCATAGACGGCAACAGAAATGAGCATTTCCACAAAGATCCAGTGGTGTGATTCTACGTGCAATCCAACGATGGGCTGTGAAGGGTGCGAACTGTGGACCGGAACGGTCAAGAAATGCTACGCGGGGGTTTTGCACCTTCGTTTTGGTGGCGTTACGAAGGGCTACTCCCCCACCTTTGAACAGTTGACCTATCACCCAGGTCGCATGGCAGCGGCAACACGCTGGACGGACCTGGAAGGGAAGCCAAGAGACGACAAGCCATGGCTTAACGGTCTTCCGCGTTTGATCTTTGTTTCAGATATGTCGGATTCACTCTCGAGTTCAGTAACATTCGATTTCCTTGATCAGGAAATCATTCAGAACGTTTTGTCACCAATAGGGCAGAGGCACCGTTGGCTCTGGGTCACAAAACGCGCTGAACGCATGGCGAAGTTCTCCTTGTGGTTAGCAAAAAAGGGCACGAAGTGGCCCACCAACCTGTGGGCTGGCACCAGCATCACAACCAATGCGACGATAAGTCGGGTCAAACGTCTTCTCGAGGTGGGTGATACCACAACAACTCGATTTCTCTCCGTGGAGCCCCAATACGAGTCAGTTGACCTTACAAAATGGCTTCCCCAACTGGACTGGGTGATCCAAGGCGGTGAATCAGGACATAATGCGCGCAGCTTTGATCTTGCTTGGGCGTACGAAGTAAAGGATCAGTGTCACGAGTATTGTGTTCCGTACTTCCTGAAACAGCTTGGAACTGTGGTGGTTGAAAACGGAAACCGCATCAGGTTCGACAACCATCATGGTGGCGATTGGTCCGAATGGCCCACAGAATTGCAAAGGCGTCAAATGCCTAAACATAAGGACGGCAGATTTAAGGGAGGTGGCACCAAATCCATCACAGAAGAGGAAGACCAGCTGTCTAGGTCAGCCAAGCGTGCATGGAAGACCCGTAGAGCCAACGCTGCCAAGCAGAAGCGAACTGATGCTGCGCACAAAGCGTGGAACACTCGCAGGCGAAACCAGCTGAAGAAGAAACGCAGCGAAGCTGCCAAGAAAGCGTGGCGAACTCGAAGGGACAATGGTAATGATAAACCGTAATCTAAGAGAGAGGCTTCCGCAATGGTTTCTGATTTCTTTCAGAAGAAACGGCCTTGGTCGAAATACAAGGACTTCCTGCTCCGTAACTACATCGAACCGTACATTCCCAAGGTGGCCAGCCTGAAGAAGCCTATCGTTATTGTTGATTGCTTTGCAGGATGTGGTCGATTTGAAGATGGTGAGCCTGGCTCACCGATTATCATTGCAGAGGCCATCAAAAGGTGGCGTGAAAAGAATGTCGTAATTACCGGGGAATTCATCGAGGCAATTGACGAGAACTTCGACAAGTTGTCCGATGCTCTGTTGTCATACAAAGATTATTGCAGGCTACGAAAGGGTGTCTTTGAGGATCATCTTCCTGAAATGGCTCAGCGCGCACAGCAAAACACAGTGTTTCTCTACGTCGATCCGTACTCGGTAAAGGGCCTGATATTTGAGCGAATGAAACGAGTCTACGACCATATTCGCACATCTAGCTCGAGTGTCGAGGTGTTGCTCAATTTTAACGTAGCGATCTTCATGCGTTGGGCACTTGCCGCACTTCAGAGGCACTCTGAAATTCCAGAGGACGGTGGTGAGATTGAAGGGCTCGCCGACGATCCATGCGAATCTGTCGAAATCCAGACACTTAATAAAATAGCGGGGGGAGATTATTGGATCAGTATCGCTGAAAATGAGCAATTAGGTTTCTCTGAGAAGTTAGATTCGTTCGTGGCCGAGTACGTCGAGCGGATGCTTGGGGCGTTCAGATTCGTATGTACATACTGGGTCAAAGACAAGTATCACCACGAAGTTCCGAAATACGTCTTGATTTTTGCCACACGAAGCCCTCATGGCGTGGAGTTGATGAACGACTTCATGTGCAAAGCGAAGCGAGAGTTTCTTGAGAAGCATTTCTCGAAAAACAGGCTCTTCGACTGCACCCCTGATGATGAAAGAATTGACCTCCGACAGGTTAGAAACGATATCGTCGCAGTCCTGGAACAGTCAGACCGCCCACTGACGAGAAAAGAAGTGCGAATAGAAATCTTTCTCACGGGCTATTTCGCAAAGATCCTGGGTAAAGAAGTTAACGCGGAAATTACGAGTCTACTGAAGTCACATAGCATTTTCAGCAAAACCGGCAGGACTCGCATTAATGATAGGGTGTTGCTCAGCAAGCATCCATTCCGAAATGACTAACGAAACTGCTCATAGCAGATACCCTTGAGCGGTGGCTTATTCACAACACTGAATCGAGCCATGTGATTATTAGAATTCAGCCAGGAATAGGATGGTGGTCGCTTCGTTCGACCGCATTCTGTCGAGTCCCATGGAACAAAGGGGAGTGTCACGTTTGAGATGGCACGCAGGATGGCTACGGCAAACGCGACATCATCGACTTCGAATCACAATGGCCACAGGGAGACGCAACGGTTCGCTCGGTTTGGATTGTACTAGCTGAAGAGTCGTTTCCGCGTGTTGTCAGCTGTTAGATGCTACAGAACAGGCGTAACTGCGAAAAAAGAAACTGCCTAATGGAAAATACACGAATGCCAAGCTTCTCGACTGGTAGGCGTTTTTGATGCCGTAGATGCCTCGCACGTCGAGATAGGCGACGTCGGCGTGGCTGTCGAAGTCATTCCTCTCGATCGCGCCGAGGTTGAATTCTTCCACCGCGCCGAAAAAAGGTCCGTTGTCTTGCGCTATTCTCTGTCAAAGATCTCCTCGCTATCCATCGCGAGCGAACGGCATTCGGATAATAGCGATTCGCTTTTTCGGCTATTAGACAAACACGCGGAAGCACTGCACGTATTAACAGTGATGGAATTACGCACAAGCTTTGTTTGACTGTGCAGTGAGCGGCCCTAGTGAACTCCATGGAAACCCCAATACAGTGTTGCCTGATCGCCCCGGAAAGATGACTGGCACTTTCCTACTTCTGGTAACACGCATTGTCGCTGGAAACGCTTCTATAATTACCCGGCGAAGCGAATATCATGCACAACTACCTCAATACGTCCAGACCAGTCAGATGGAGCCTCCTGGATCTTGCATCCGAAGGACTCGGTATAGTTCGGTTTAAGCGGGCTGTCCGGATCCGTGGACCACGACGAG
>JBNJEM010000165.1:0-12519 GCA_051745935.1 Planctomycetota bacterium | reverse complement strand
CGGTCGGGGATGACTTTGTCCGCCGCGAGTCCGACCAACGGGAGGACGGCTTGCGCCGGGCCGCTTTCCACCCGGACGAATCCGACCGCCTGAAATATAGGCCGGAGAGCGGCGATTGAAGAACCGAGGGCCCGCCGCCAATGTTTGGTCGACACGTTTTGTTTCACGGGCGCAACAGCGGGCTGGAGTGAAAAAGGGCTTTGAAAGACGAGACGGTGTCACTGACGACCTTCCGGCTTGAGGTTCGAAGGGTGACATGCCGGGGAATGATGGAACGCGGGCTCCGAGACAAGAGGTCTCCATGACGGTGACCGGCTCTGCCGGTTGCTGTTCGCCTGTCGGCGCAGCGCAGGGGGAGTTACGAGTGAATTGGACCATTTCTGACGCGATCCTTCCGGCCGTGATGGCTGGTATTGGTGCCGTACTGATCGGTGCATGGGTCGGTGCGGCGCACACGGAGCGGTTCGAGTTGCGGGTACCTGGGATGGATCGGCCGGCGGAGGGCCAGGTAAAGGCGAGGGCGGAGCAATCGGCCCCGGTTCCCGGGCAGCCGGCCGAGGGACCTGGAAGCCCGTCGGACGTGGCTGGCACCTGGCCCTGGTTTCGCGGTCCTCGGCGGGACGGCATCAGTCATGCGGACGTGGAGCTCAGTCGCGACTGGCCCGAATCGGGGCCGCCGGTGCTGTGGTCTTTGAGCATGGGGGAGGGGTACGCAGGGGCCGTGGTCTCCGAGGGGCGGGCGTATGTGCTGGATTACGATGAGGAGGCGGAAGCGGATACCCTACGGTGCTTATCCCTGGACACGGGCGAGGAGATATGGCGAAACGGATACCCGCTTGAGCTGACACCCAATCATGGCCTTTCCCGCACGACGCCGGCGATCGTGGGAGAGCGAGTCATCACGATGGGGCCTCGCTGTCACGTGGCCTGCTGGGATGCGAAGACGGGCGAGTGTTATTGGCTGATCGACCTTGAGCTGGAATATGGCGCCGAAGTTCCTCGCTGGTATACCGGCCAGTGTCCGCTGGTCGACAATGAGCAACTGATCCTGGCCCCATGCGGCGAGACGCTGATGATGGCCGTGGATATTCAAACGGGCGAGCCGATATGGCAAACGCCCAACCCGCGGCAATGGGACATGACGCACGCGTCGATTGTTCCGATGCAGTGTGGAGACCAACGGACGTACATTTATTGTGCCAGCGGCGGGGTGGTGGGGGTATCCGCCGACGACGGGACGTTGTTGTGGCAATCGACCGACTGGGTGGAGCAGTTTGCACTGGCCCCCTCACCGGTCATTCTTCCGGAAAACCGGGTTTTTCTCTCCAGTGGCTATGACAACAAAGTTGGCGGTTTGATGTTGCAAGTGAATCCTGAGGGCGAAGAGTTCCAGGTCGAGTCGTTGCGGGCGTTGGCGCCACGCGAGTTCAATTCGGAACATCAGACCCCCATTTTCCACGATGGTCACATTTTCGGGGTCCGCAAACGAGGGGGTGGGCAGCTCGTCTGCATGGATTTGGACGGGAAGGAAGTGTGGAACAGTGGCCAGGATCGGTTTGGGCACGGCCCTTACATGATCGCGGACGGTGTGATCCTGGCACTGGGAGGAAAGGGGCGGTTGGTGATGGCGGAGGCCGACACGGAGGAGTACCGGCCGCTGGCGAGTGGTCAGGTGTTTGAGGATGGGCATGATGCCTGGGGACCCATGGCATTGGTTGGTGGCCGTTTGATTCTTCGCGACATGACGCGCATGAAGTGTTTGGATTTGAGGGTTTCATCGGAATGATGACACGGCCGTCGTTCCGATCTTCCGGTGGGGCAAGTGCCCCGTCCAGTCCCTCCCGCCGCTAGTTTGGACTCGCGGCGGAAAACTCGTTTTGCGAAAGGTATGAACAGCGCAGCCTCGCTCCGCTCGGCCGCAACCAAACAGGACTGCGTCTTGAGCTTGGGTGGCACGGGCTGAGCGAGCGTCATGACACGATACCATTTCCAGCAGGCAACCAACGCGAGCGGAGCCCGTGTACGTCGCCGAGTCCGGTCAGGCTTGGTTCGGCCGTCGGGTGGCACGGGCTGAGCGAGCGTCATGACACGATACCATTTCCAGCAGGCAACCAACGCGAGCGGAGCCCGTGTACGTCGCCAAGTCCGGTCAGGCTTGGTTCGGCCGGTATTCGCGCTAAGAACAATCTCCGGAAGGGCTTACGCCGACGAAAAATGCGCGCGAGCCAACAAGAACTCGAAAACGGGTAGAACAGCGACCGCTGTGGGAGCGAAGACATGGACCAACAATGGTCAAGCAAGCCAACTCGGGATGAACCCTCCTCTGGCGCGGATTCCGAGGCTCGGGCTCCGAGCAAGCCGGGCTTGGCCGCCGCCGGCAGCGCGATTGTAACGGGGGTTCTGCTGCTCGCCTTGGGAGTAGGGACTTACGCCTTGTTTCAAATGGACAGTTGGGGAGACGGGGCGGGTGGCGAATCAGAGCGATTCCAGTTTGATCTTGCGGCACGGATGTCGGTGCCGGCGGAACTGCTGACTTATGGCCGAGAACGTGCCCGGGAGGTCTCCTTGCAGAATCCCGCGGCCATCGCCGTGGGACCGGACGGCGCCATTTTCGTTGGCGGTGACCGGGCGATTGAAGTGCTGTATCCTGACGGTTCCTCCAGCATAACCGAACTGGAATACTCGCCAACGTGCTTGACGATTGCGGCGGGCGACACGGGGGCGAAGCAGCTCTACGTGGGCGCCGGCCGCCATGTGCTGGTGCTGAATGAGGAAATGGACGTGGCGCGGCAGTGGTCGGCCGGGAACTCCGATTCGATATTGACCGGGATTGCCGTGTCCGAGGAGGACGTTTTCGTGGCGGACGCCGGCCGGCGCATGGTCATCCATTTCGACGCGGCGGGCAACGTGCTCGGCACGATTGGAGAATCGGACCCGGAACGGCGGATGCCGGGTTTTGTCGTGCCGAGCGGCTATCTGGATCTGGCGATCGGCCCGGACAACGTGTTGCATGTGGCCAATCCCGGGATGCGGCGGATCGAGGCTTACGACTTCCAAGGCGAGCTCCAGTCGTACTGGGGACGAGCCGGTCCAGCGTGGCCGGAGTTCTTTGGGTGCTGCAATCCTGCTCATCTGGCCGTCATGCCGGACGGGCGGTTCGTGACCTCGGAAAAGGGGTTGCCCCGGATTAAAGTGTACTCCCCGCTGGGTGAGTTCCAGCATGTCGTGGCCGGCCCTCGGCAATTGGGCGTTGAGGCTTCGGCCCTCGGTGACGCTCGCGGCAATCAGGTCAAACGCGTATTCGACGTCGCCATCGACGGTGCCGACCATGTCGTCGTGCTGGACCCCCGGAGGCCGCGGGTCATTGTGTTCGCGCCGGAAGAAGAAGGGGAAACGAAGTGATGAAAGATATGAAAGAGTGGGGCGGGAAGCAACCAGAAGGGCCAATGGCGGTGACGAGCGGGCGCCAGAACCGCCGGCAGTGGATCGAGGGTCTGACGCGACACGCCATGCTGGGATCCGTGGTGACGGTCGTGACGTACTTGGCCAGTCGCCGTTTGAAGAGCGGCTGTTCCGAATCTGCTTCCACTTGCAGGTCGTGCCGTTGGCTCTCCAGATGTAGTCTGCCCGCCTCGCAATCCGCCAAGGGAACGGCCAGTTCGTGAGACTCATGCGGACCGGGAGGTACCATCATGACTAACGAGAAATCGGTGGATCGCCGCCAGTTCCTGGTCAACGCCGCGCGAGTGGGCGGCACGGCCGCTCTTGCCGGAGCGCTCGGGTTCCTGGGTGGGCGGCGAGGTCGCGCCGCCGAGAGCCGCTGGCAGATCGATCCGGACAAATGCATCGGGTGCGGAAACTGCGCCACGTACTGCGTACTGGATGAGTCGGCGGTGAAGTGTGTTCAGTGTTTCGACATGTGCGGCTACTGTGACATCTGTACGGGATACTTTGACACGAACTACCAGGAAATCAACACCGCCGCGGAAAACCTGCTTTGTCCGACCGACTCGCTGACTCGCACGTTCATCGAGGAGAAGGCGGGGCAACGCTTCTACGAATACACCATTGATCTACCGACATGCATTGGATGCGGCGTGTGCGTGAAGGGATGCGCATTGATGAATGGATCCTTGTACCTGCAGGTGATGCACGATCGATGCGTCGATTGCAACGAATGCGCGATAGCGGCCGCGTGTCCCAGCCAGGCATTCGATCGCATTCCGATCGAGACGCCGTACCGCATGAAGACGCAAGCTTTGGCCGTGATCCGGCAAAAGGCGGCCGATCCGGAAAACGTGAAGGCGCGGGAGCTTTTGAGTCAGGTGTACCAGTCATGAAGAGAGTGTTGTTGATTGCTGTTGCCGGATGTCTGCTCCTTGGCTTGGCGGCGAACGTCGCCGGGGAGCTGATTCCGGTGCCCTCGTTTTCGGACCACGAGGTGCCGACCACGGAGGTGGCACGCGCGGATTCACCGGTTTGGGAACTGGTTCACGTTGGGGTTTTGTTGGCCGCGTTGGTTCTGGCCACCTACTTCGCGCTGGTTCTCCGCTCACGCAAGTATCTACTGCTCCTCACGGTTGCTTGCCTGGTTTGGTTTGGATTCGTCCGGGCCGGTTGCATCTGTTCCGTGGGATCGACCCAGAACGTGGCTCAGGGGCTCTGTAATCCAGGATTCACGATCCCGCTGGGGGTTCTGGCGTTTTTCGCGTTGCCGTTGGTGTTCACGCTCTTTTTCGGCCGTACGTTTTGCGCCGCGGTTTGCCCCCTGGGGGCTGTCCAGGAAGTGCTCGCGGTGCGGAGCATCAAGGTGCCGCGTTGGTTGGATCACGCCCTGGGACTGATTCCCTTCGTTTACCTCGGGGCGGCGGTGTTGTTTGCCGCGACGGGCACGGCGTACATCATTTGCCGCTATGACCCGATCGTCGCCGTGTTCCGCGGAGGCGGCAACGTCAACATGGTGGTGGTAACCGGCTGTCTCCTTCTCGTTAGCCTCTTCGTGGGCCGCCCCTATTGCCGGTACCTTTGTCCGTACGGCGCCCTGCTGGGGGTGTTCTCTCGATTCTCCAAGTGGCACGTTCGCATTGTCCCCGGCGAGTGCATTACGTGCCGCCTTTGCGAGGATGCTTGCCCGTATGGCGCGATCGAGCCACCAGTGGCGGCTCAATCCCCGGAGGCACGTGGCCAGGGCAAGCGGTATCTAGGCTGGTTGCTGTTGGGCGTTCCCGCCATCATTGTGTTGATGGCTTGGATCGGTACGTTTTGGGGCGTGCCGCTGTCACGGTTGGATTTCGACGTGCGACTGGCCGAGCAGGTTCGCTTGGAGGAAACGCAACAGGCCGAGGCGACGGACGCCAGCGACGCGTTTCGCAACGAAGGGCGTGCTGTGTCTGAATTGTACGCGGAGGGGATTGAACGGCAACAACGCTACGCTTACTTGGGAGGGTGGCTGGGCGCGTGGATTGGATTGGTGTTATCCGCGAAGCTCATCCAGCTGTCGGTGCGACGCCGGCATGCCGATTATCAGCCGCGCCAATCGGACTGCGTGTCGTGCGGGCGATGTTTTAAGTCGTGTCCGGTCGAGTTGGTGCGACTCGGTTTGATCGATGACGTATCGGAAAAGGTCGAGGAGAAGCCGGCATGAAGCTGCCAATTACATATCGAGCGATCGTGGGCACGGCCCTCGTTGCCGGGATGTTTTCGTTGACGGTGGGCCTGCTGCTCACGATCGACTTCGCGCGGCGGGGGGAATACGAATTATTCGATTCGCCGCGGTACGTGGAGCTGAAGGAACGGCTGGCGGAGAACCCGGGCGATCCTCGAATTCGTGAAGAGATTCGCCGGCTTGATCGGCGGCTGCGGATGAACTATTTCAGCCACCGCCAGTTCATGGACCGTGGTGTTTTGCTGCTCATCGGGGGCGTTACGGTCGCGCTGGTGGCCGCCCGCTGGGCGGCGTCGATGCGTCCCCAGGCCCCCTCTCCGGAATTGCCCGATGAAGAGGTCGATCCACATGCCCATGAACAGCTCTTCGGCCGGAGAGCGGTCGCGGCGGTGGTCGCGACAACACTGGTTTTGATGTGCGGCGTGGCCCTTCAAGCCGACCGGATCCTGCCGGCGTCGATGGATGAGTTGGCGGCGGAAACGAAAGGGCCGGAGGAGGATGGTCCCGCGGGGGATGCACCGGGACGGCGAAAAAAGCCGGCCCCCCCCACTCGCAAGAAACCGATGACCAGGCCGCTGCCATCCGACGAAGAGTACCAAAAGCAATGGCCCCGATTTCGCGGTCCGACCGGCTCGGGGAAAACTCCATTGACCGACATTCCACGGGAATGGAATGTGTCGGAGGGCGAGGGAATTGCGTGGAAGGTGAACGTCCCCTTGCCCGGTCCCAACTCGCCGGTCGTCTGGGACGATCGCGTGTTCCTATCGGGGGCGACCGTCGATGAGCAGGCCCTTTTTTGTTTCCAGGCGGACACTGGTGAACTGATGTGGCAACTGGATGTGCCCGTGGAGGTCGGGAACGTGGAGGAATTCGAAGTCGAGGAGTATACCGGCTATGCCGCGCCCACCATGGCGACCGACGGCGCGCGCGCCTATGCGATTTTCGCGTCCGGGAACCTGGTGGCGAGTGATTTTCAGGGGAGCCAGCTGTGGCGTGAAAACCTGGGCGTTCCCGAGAACAATTATGGACATGCCAGTTCGTTGGCAACCCATGAGGACCTGGTCATCGTGCAATACGACCAGGGACAGTCCGAGGATGACCTGTCCAGATTGATCGCGTTCGAAGGAGCGACCGGCGACATCGCTTGGGAAGTGTCCCGCTCCGTGCCGACCAGTTGGGCCACGCCCATTGTGGTAAAGCATGATGGCCGCCCGATGGTGATCACCTGCGTGGATCCGTGGGTCATTGCCTACCACGCCGATAATGGCGAGGAGCTGTGGCGGGCGGATTGCCTCAGTGGTGAAGTCGGCCCCTCGCCGGTCTTCTCCGACGGCGTGGTTTACGCCGCCAACGAGATGTCCGGCATGTTCGCGATTCGATCGGATGGGGAAGGCGACGTCACGGAGACGCATATCGAGTGGTTCACGGACTTCGATGTGCCCGACGTGTCCTCTCCGCTGGTTACCGACCAACACGCCTTTACGCTGTCCTACGGTCTGCTGGCGGCCTTCGAACTTGGCAAGAGCGACGATCTCGAAGAGCCCCGCGAACCGCTTTGGGAGGAAGATCTGTGGGAAGATGTGTCGTCGTCCCCGGGCTACGCCGACCAGCTCCTCTATTTGTTTTCCAAGTCGGACGAGGGGAAAGGGTGGATCATCAAGGCGTCTCCGGAGGCGTATGAACAGGTTGCGGAATTCGAGATGGGGGAGCCGGTTCGCAGCAGTCCCGCTTTCATGCCGGGCCGGATTTACATTCGCGGAAAAGAACATCTGTTTTGCATTGGAAAGTGAGTTTTGAGCGAAACGCACCGAACAATCGACCAAAACGTTATGAAACCAGAACTCGATTTGTCATGCATCGACGCGATTGTTGAGCGGCACGGCAGGGGGCGTGAGTCCGTGATTCCGGTCCTGCAAGCCATTCAGCAGCAATACCGGTATTTGCCACAAGACGCATTGAAGCGGGTCTGTGAGCTGACGGATATCACGCCGGCCGATGTCTCCGGTGTTTCCACCTTTTACACGCATTTCCGGCACCAGCCCATGGGCAAGCATGTGATCCATGTCTGCCAGGGAACGGCTTGCCACGTGAAGGGGAGCGAATTGGTGGAGGACGCCATCACCCAACAGCTCGGGATTCCTCCCGGAAAAGACACCGATCCGGATCGCGAGTTCACGGTTGAACCCGTGGCTTGTCTCGGCTGCTGTACGCTGGCTCCCGTGGTTGAGATCGACGGCGCGACCTTTGGTCGCGTCACGCCGCGAAGCGTGCCCGGCATGATCGCCGAAGCTAGACGCGGAGTGGCCAAGCAGAAGACCGTGCCTCGGCCTTCAACGGATTCCCGCGGCAATGCGATCGGTGAGATTCGCGTGGGGCTCGGCTCGTGCTGCCAGGCCCAGGGAAGCCGCAAGGTGCACGACGAGGTGCAGGCGGTTATTGCCAAAGCGGATCTCCCGGTCCATGTCAAACGGGTCGGCTGCATCGGCATGTGCCATCAGACACCACTGGTGGAACTGGTCGACGCCGGTGGCGAGTCGAAGTTTTTCTCGCACGTGGAACCGGATGATGTCGGCGATATCGTGCTAAAACACTTTCGACCGCGACGCCTCTGGCAACGGACCAGCCGCCGCGTCTCCCGTTTCCTGGAGAGACTCTATTCCAACGAATTCGAGGATCCCACGCTGGCGAACGCCTTGGACGTCCGGAGCCAACCAGCATGTGCTTTTCTCGGTTCGCAGAAACATATCGCGACGGAATGTTGCGGTGACATTGATCCCTGCGACCTGGACGAGTACTTGCGTCATGACGGGTTTCAGGCCCTGCATCGCTGCCTGGAGGAAAACGCCCCCGAGGCGATTATCGAGGAGGTGCGAACGAGCGGCTTGCGCGGCCGCGGCGGGGCTGGTTTCCCCACGCACATCAAGTGGCAAAAGGTGCGGGAAGCACGGGGCGACGTAAAATACCTGATCTGCAACGGCGATGAAGGGGATCCGGGGGCGTTCATGGACCGGATGTTGCTGGAATCGTTCCCCTATCGCATCCTTGAAGGAATGGCCATTGCGGCCCGGGCCGCCGGGGCTCACGAGGCCTTCCTGTATATCCGAGCGGAATACCCGTTGGCGGTACAGCGAGTTCGCGAGGCCATTCGCCATTGCGAAGAACATGGCTATGCGGGGAGGGGTATTCTTGGGACTGATTTTGATTTGACGTTCCGCGTGTTGGAAGGCGCCGGCGCTTTCGTTTGCGGAGAAGAAACGGCCTTGATCAACTCCGCGCAAGGCAACCGGGGAACCCCCACGTTGCGCCCGCCCTATCCGGCGGAAAGCGGCCTCTGGGGACGGCCGACTTTGATCAACAACGTGGAAACCCTGGCCTGCATCCCCTGGATCTTTCGCCACGGCGGTCAGGCCTTCGGCCGGCTCGGGACCGAAAAGAGCAAAGGCACCAAAGTCTTCGCGCTGGCGGGAAAAGTGCAGCGGGGCGGGTTGATTGAAGTGCCAATGGGCATGTCGCTGCAGCAGATTGTCGATGAAATTGGTGGGGGCGTGGTCCCCGGAAGAGAATTCAAAGCCGTTCAGGTGGGAGGGCCCTCCGGCGGGTGCGTCCCCGCTCGACTCGCCGATACGCCCGTTGACTTCGAGGCTCTTTCCAGCGTCGGCGCGATTATGGGAAGCGGGGGACTGGTCGTGTTGGACAATACCGACTGCATGGTCGACATCGCCCGCTACTTCCTCCGGTTCACGCAAGATCAATCCTGCGGGAAATGTACGTTCTGTCGCATTGGAACGAAAAGGATGCTGGAGATCCTGGACCGTATATGCGCCGGCGAAGGGCGTAAAGGGGATTTGAAGGCCCTTGAACAGCTCGCGCAATCCGTGGTCGCCGGTAGTATCTGCGGCTTGGGAAAAACCGCGCCCAACCCCGTCCTCTCCACGCTGACGCACTTCAGACATGAATACGAAGCGCACCTGGACGGCAAATGCCCGGCCGGAAAGTGCGCCCAATTGGTGCGTTACGAGATTACCAGCGACTGTATCGGCTGCACGCTGTGCGCGCAACATTGCCCCGTCTCGGCGATCCCCATGACGCCGTACCGCCGGCACACCATTGACCTGGACCTGTGTACCCGGTGTGATACCTGCCGTCAGGTGTGTCCCGAGGATGCCGTCACGGTGATCTCGTGACCCGTGCCCGCAATATACTCAACACGATCACAAACCAAACGAGGCCAATGTGACGCGCGATTTCCGCCATGAGTGGCCGAGAGAAGAGGCTTCCGGCCGCCCGCGAAGTGGCGAAGTGTGTCACGGTTCTGCAACAACGGTGTAATCATGCCCACGATATGGATCGATGATCAAGCGGTGGAAGTGCGGGAAGGGACCACGATTGTCGAGGCGGCCGAACAGCTGAATATTGAGATCCCGACACTTTGCTTCATGAAGGGCTACAAGCCCTCCACCTCCTGCCTGGTCTGTGTCGTCAAGAACCGGGAAACGGGAAAATATCTTCCCGCCTGCGCCACGCGAGCCGTGGACGGAATGCGACTCGACAATGATACCGATGAAGTAGGCGACATGCGTCGCATGGCCTTGGAGCTGTTGTTGAGCAACCATGCGGGGGACTGTTTGGCGCCCTGCTTCTTCGCCTGTCCCGCTCACATGGACATCCCCTTGATGTTGGACCAGATTGGACAGCGCAATGTGCGGGAGGCCATTAAGACGGTCAAAAGGGACATTGCCCTGCCGGCGGTTCTCGGGCGAATTTGCCCCAAGCCGTGTGAGAAAGCATGCCGGCGCAGAGGGGCCGACGCCCCCGTGGCGATCTGCCAATTGAAACGGTACGTGGCCGACGCGGATCTGGATGCCGAGAACCCCTACATCCCAGAGTGCCACCCCGACACCGGCAAGAAGGTCGCCATTGTCGGGTTTGGACCGACCGGGTTGGCCGCCAGCTACTATTTGCGTCAACAGGGCCACGACTGCGTCGTTTATGAAAAACGGTCGGAAGCAGGAGGACGTTTGCGAGTGGACGTCGACGCCAAGGAACTGCCACGCCCGGTACTCGATCGGGAAATCGAGCAAGTGCTGCGGTTGGGCGTGCGGGTTCACTGGGATACCGCCATCGTTGAAAAGGAAAACCTCGAGGCGCTCCGAGAACAGTTCGACGCGGTTTTGCTGGCCTGTGGAGCCGTTGAGTCTCGGCAGGTGGAGAACTGGGGATTAACCGCCGCCCGGCGTGGGATTGCCTTCGACCGAAACACGTATGAAACGGAGTCGGAAGGGCTCTTCGCCGCCGGAAACGCCGTTCGCGGGAAAGGGCTGGTGGTCCGGAGCGTGGCCGACGGAAAAGAAGTGGCCCAGACGATCGATAGCTACCTGTCGGAGGGTAAAGCACGCGGCGTTTCACGCCCCTTTTCTTCCAAAATGAATAAGGTCTCGGACCCAGAATTGGCCCAGTTCCTGGACGGGGCCGAATCAGCCTGCCGCGAAGAGCCGGAAGAGGGACAAGAGTATACGGCCGACGCGGCCGCGACACAAGCCGACCGCTGCCTGGCGTGTGGCTGCGTGGCGCATGGTGATTGCAAACTGGAACGCTACAGCATCATGTACCAGGCCGATCCGGGGCGGTTCGGCGGTCAGCGGCGCCAGTACGAAGTGGTGAATCGCCACGGCAATGTCATCTTCGAGCCGGGCAAGTGTATCAAATGCGAGCTCTGTGTAAAAATCGCCGCGTCCGCCCAGGAACCGCTGGGCCTCTCCTTCGTCGGACGCGGTTTTGACACCGAGGTGCGAGTGCCGTTTGGTGACAACATGGATGCGGCCCTCACGGAAGTGGCACGGCGCTGCGTCGATTGCTGCCCCACCGCCGCGCTCCGGATGGCTCGAGATCGCACCGTCGCGACGTGCTGCAATCCACGCGAGACTTGATGGCCTGGCCCCGTAGTCCGGTTGGCATGGGCCGTTTTCCTTCCCAGGGTTACCATAATCTTCCTGTCGTCAAATTCTCCTGTCGTTCCTTACCGTGCAACGTGTAAGCTGATGCAGGGGGACATGGGCTCAGTGGAGCTGGCACAGTGGACTGGCGGCAATCCTTTCCCGGAAATCCTGGACATTTTCGGCCGGGGGGTCCACAGGAAGCCCGGCCCCACCCATCCCCGGCCCCCCACGAGCTTGTCTCGTGGGAGCCAAAGACTCACAAGCTACAGCCCGACCCCCACCCAGCCCCGGCCCCCCGCGAGCTTGTCTCGTGGGAGCCAAAGACTCACAAGCTACACGCCTCCTGAACCTCTCTATACGCCAGAAAATCTCTGCCAGCCGGCCTACCAGCTCCGCTACAGCTGGCGCGCCTGGCCATCACAAAATCATTTTCCTGACGAACCCACGCAACCGTTGCTCGAGCGCTTGACATCTTACTGGGAAAATGACGGGCTCCGGATGCTTCAATATCGAGGGGAACCAAGCCTGATTCAGGTTACCTTCAGCGCCAAACCCCACGTGTCGCCTGTCTTCCTTACCCGCCAAGCCAAAGGCCGATTGCAATATGCCCTTCGCGTCTCCGGCAGCCCCACGCTCTTCTCTCGAAAGGGTTCCGTGGGAACCGTCGGCGACAACACCAATGACGACGTCGAGTCATATATCGCAAACCAAGTTGTCAAAGAACCGCTCGTCGATGAAGGGTTCCGAGAAACATTGAGACAGTTCACAGTCGTTCGCGCTGTACCGCCTGTAGCTCACGAGCCTGATTCACCCACGAGGTGAACTCGTGGGGGTCTGACCGGTAGGACGCCGCGACCGTAGCTCACGAGCCTGATTCACCCACGAGGTGAACTCGTGGGGGTCTGACCGGTAGGACGC
>JBNJEM010000164.1:0-12548 GCA_051745935.1 Planctomycetota bacterium | reverse complement strand
TCGCGAAATCTTCCACTCTTCAATCAAGCACGCGCGACAAACTCGGGACAACCCACTTGTTCTATTTTGTCCGATTTTCGGGTTTTTCATCAGCCCACCAGAGGGCTCCCGCGCCTCGATACGGCGAACAAACCATACCGGTCGCGGACGACGTTCTCCGCCGCGAGGCTGACCAAAGGGAGGGCGGCTTGCGTCGGGCAGCGTTCCACCCGGACGAATCCGACCGCCTGAAGGATATCCACCCAGCACTCGCGACACGAACCGTGAACCGTCGAACCGGACCCCACGCCCGCCGTTCATCCCGGAAACGCCCCGCCACGCGGCCCTTTTCTGATCGCCTGACCCGATCCGTCAGGTCACGACACAACTGGCCAAATCCTTGGGCAGGCTGCTCAGCACCTCATGGCCATCGCGAGTGACCAGAACATCGTCCTCAATGCGGATGCCCCCCCAATTAGGAAGATAGATCCCCGGTTCAACCGTCACGACCATGCCGGCTTTCAGTGGTCGATTGGCCGTGGCCGCCAAGCGTGGCGATTCATGAACTTCAAGCCCAAAGCCATGTCCGAGTCCATGGCCGAACCGCTTCCCGTATCCCGCCTCCGCGATGCTGGACCGGGCGACACGATCCACGTCGCTCATCAGGGCGCCCGGCTCAATGGCGGCGATGGCCCGCTCCTGGGCCTCCAACACCACTCGATAAATCCGCTCAAATTTGGGCGAGATTCTACCGGTCACCAACATCCGCGTCAAGTCGCTTCGATAAAGCCCCGCAGTGGCGCCCCAATCGATCAGCAGGATCTGGTTGACCTCGGTCGGGTCCCCGGTGGGCACGGCGTGGGGCAGCGCGGCTCGGGCGCCCCCGGCCACTATGGGTGGAAACGAACACCCCTCGCCCCCCATCCCGCGGATCCGATGTTCCAGTTCGTGGGCGATCCACCGCTCCGTTTGTCCCGGGCACCAGCCCGCCCGAATCACGCCAAAGGCCTTTTCCGCTAGACGTACCGCTTCTCGAATCTTCTGTATTTCCGCGGCATCCTTGATTTCACGAAGCGCCTCCACCAGGCCCGTCGAGGCGACCAATTGGGTTTTGGGCAGCGCCTGCGACAACTGGGCATGCCGTGCCACGGTCATCGATTCCGCCTCCACGGCCAGCGATTTCACTCGCGCTTTCTGTATGACTTTTTCCGCCACCGATACCAAGGTGGTGCCGGGGTCGCGCAAGGCCATGTCCAGCCCAGGACTCTCCTCGTTGATCTGCTGGCTATACCGGGGGTCGCTTAACATCACTTCCAACCCGTCCCCGACGAGCAGATAACTGTCGTCGCCCGTGAAGCCGGTCAAGTACGTGACGTTGGCGACGTTCGTGACCAGGATCGCGTCAGCGCCAGCCCGTTTGACGGCCCGCAACAGTTTCGTGCGCCGCTTGGCAAAATGAGTCATGGTTTCCCTCCACGTTGATAGGCCGAGTCCAGAGCCATTGCGGGCGCCATTGGCCCGCAAACCCTGATCCTGCGACGATTATTGGTAGCCGTTCACGGGTGCCGCTACACGGCCTCGACACGCAAGGCCCGCGTGGATGCCACGGGCTTGTCTCGTGGTCCGTTACGTTCCAGCCGGTAGCGGCGAGCGTGAACCACCACGGGACAAGCCCGTGGCATCTGCATTAGCGGCGAGCGTGAACCACCACGGGACAAGCCCGTGGCATCTGCATTAGCGGCGAGCGTGAACCACCACGGGACAAGCCCGTGGCATCTGCACCTTGAAAAGCCGTCTTTCAAGATGTCCAACGGACGTGCGAACCTCCGCGGATATCAGTCTCTTGCCGGTCAACGGTTACCTGGCCGCCAATCGGTTGACGTGTTACGATTTCCCGATGCTTATCCCATTGCGTCACTCCCAATGCTGGCAACGAAAGCGGCGACGCCTATGATGGCAAAACAAATCCCCACGCAGAGGATGAAGCCCAGCACGTCGAGGAGTGAGGGCTTTTGGAACTCGAAGTCCGTTTTCGGCAGCAGCTTTTTCCGCTCCATGGCTTCGCGATCATTGCAGGCGGAGACCACGTTCTTTTTATCCTGTTCGCGATCCGAGACGACGGGAGTTTTCATTTTGGCGTAGTAGCAATCCAGCGCTTGCTGGCTGTTACGTCGGGTAATCAGACTGAAAAAGATCATCACCAGAAACGGCAAGATGATTTTCGGGAACAGTTCCAGCGTCCCCAGCGTGGCGGCGCTCACTTTACCCAGTTCAACGCCCAACCCCTTATAAATCAAGAAGTCGAGCCGGAAGTTTCCAAATCCCTTCAGTTGCACATCGGAGCCATATCCCAGCGGGACGATTGTCTTGTCTTCCGTTTTGACCGGTTCACCGACGGGCTGCAAGGTGGCATCCGTGCGCACGGTCCCCTCTTCGGTCACGGGCTTTACTCCCTCCGTCCAAAAAACGCTTACACCGCCCCGCATGGTTTGGGTCTCGATGATGTCGCCGGTTTCGATTCTCGCGGGCCGTTTCCCCAGTTCAGCCATCGCCGCCGCTCGCTTCACTGGATCCTGTATGGCCGACAACTCGGCTTTGGTCCGGTCCCATTGCAGGATTTGTTTTCTAATCCGCCGCACGTCCGAGGGAGCCGCCGGGCGCGTCGTGGTGGTTCGCACGATTTGAGTCGTCGTTAGGAAACGGGGATTGGTGCGGAGCTGGGGGGCCACGACCGGAGCCAAGAACGGAATCAGGAAAAACACCAGCGCGCAGAATGCCACGCTGCACCAAGCGGCCGCCGTGGTGGCGCGCCGCCAGTACATGCCGATCCAAAACGGGGCCGCGAACAGCACGGGAAAGACCCACGTGAGCTGCAGTTGTTCGAACACGTCCATCTTGAAGAGGGAAATCGCGACGGCCCCGATGATCACAAGGCTGCCGGTGATCCGCGCCATTGCGACGTAGAGTCGTTCCGACGCGTGGGGGTTGATATAGGGTGCGTAAAGATTCCGCACCACCAGGCCGGAGCCGACGATCATGTACGCATCGGCCGAACTCATCAGGGCGGCAAGCAAGCAGGCCAGCATGAGGCCGGTCAGGCCGGGGCCGAGCAGCTCGCGGGACGCGACCCCCCACGTCTTCTGCGGGTCTTGTATCAACTCCGGGTTGTCGGCGAACAGGGCCAGGGCGATCAGGGCGGTCAGCACCCAGCCAATCGTGCACAATCGCTTTAGGAAATTCCCCGTGACCAATCCGACGCGAGCATTCAGTTCCGAGTTGGCCGAACCTCCGCCCGTGGCGATGAAATGCGGTTGTACGACGATCCCCACCAAGCTGATAATCACCACCGCCACGATCCGATGCAGAGGGAACTCACTGGCCAAATTCGATCCGGCAATGGTGAAGTAGCTTTCCGGTAACTGCGTGTGCATGATGCGAAAGCCGGCCATCAGCCCATCCGTTTCGGGATCACCGAATTGTTCAACCAGTTCGTGCAGACCAAACGGGATCAAGAGAATCGAGAGGCCAATAATGCACATGCCTTGAATCATGTCGGTGAAATAGGCGGCGCGCAGTCCACCCATGATCCCATAAACCAGAACGACCAGGCCGATGATCGGCACCATCAAGTATTCGATGCCGTACTCCTGGCCGTGGAATTCGAACGAGCTGGCCCCGATGAGCGGCGCGGTCACCACGCCAATGGCCGAGAACATCATGGAGCTGTAGACCATGAAGAAAAGAATTCCGAAGACACAGTAGGCCGCTCCCAACGCTCGCGATTCATAGCGTTCCACGAACCAGTCGCCAAGTGTCAAGTGCCGCATGCGACGGTACCAGACCCCCGTGATCCAATAGAACGGCGTGACGAATAGCCACGACATGACGCTCCACATGCCGCTCATGCCGCTGGTGAACGTGGTCCGGCCAACGTTCACCGGATCGCTCGATCCCGTTCCCGCCCCAAAAGCCGCGAACGTCTGCATCAGTTTGCCGAACGAACGCCCCCCCAGGAAAAAGTCCTCTTGAACTTTCGTGCGCAGCGAGCTCCAAACGCCAATGGCGATCAAGATCGCGAAGTATCCAATCAGTACCACATAGTCCGCCGTCTGCATCAAACAAATCTCCCAAGCAAGCCTGCCAAATGACGAAAGAGGGGGCGAGTGCGTAGCCGTGGACCCGTACCGGGTGCACCCATTGTAGGACGATTCGAACCGAGTGCAAATGGCGGGATCCCGTTGGTCGGACTCGCGGCCGACAAAGTCATCCGGTAACCGTTCACGAGCAAAAGACTGATGTCCGCGGACGTTCGCGCGTCCGTTGCACATATTGAGGAAAGGCTTTTCGAGGTGCAAATGCCACGGGCTTGTCCCGTGGTCCGTTACGTCCCACGCTACGACGGGCAGGCGGGGTGTGTCTGGCCGGTTTGTAGCGGCGAGCGTGAACCACCACGGCACAAGCCCGTGGCATCCATGCGGGCCTTGCGTGTCCAGGCCGTGCAGCCGCACCCGTGAACGGCTACGTCATCCGCGACCGGGATAATTCGGCGGTTGCACTGATTCCGTCCTCTTCCCACAGTTGCTATCCTACCTGATAGATGGGAGGAAGATGGATCATGGCAGGCAAGATCGTGGTGGTGGGAAGCTCCAATACCGACATGATTCTACAGATGGATCATATTCCACGTCCTGGCGAGACGGTTTTAGGGGGCCAGTTCTCGATGGCACCCGGCGGAAAAGGGGCCAACCAGGCCGTGGCCGCGGCACGGGCCGGCGGCAGCGTCACCTTTCTGGCTCGCGTCGGGGACGATATGTTCGGACAGCAAGCCCTCGAAGGTTTTCGCCAAGATGGAATCGATGTGCAGCAGGTCATTCAGGATGCCGAAACCCCCTCCGGCGTGGCCTTGATCTTCGTCGCCCCCGACGGTGAGAACAGTATTGGCGTGGCGTCCGGGGCCAACGGTCGGCTTTCGCCCGCTGATATCGAGCGAGCTTCTTGCCTGATCGCGGAAGCGGACGTGTTGGTGATGCAGTTGGAAACGCCATTGGAGACGATTGACGTGGCCGCGCGCATCGGTTCCCGCCACGGCGCCACCGTGATCCTCGACCCCGCCCCCGCTCAACCGCTCGGCGATGACCTGCTCCAACATCTCTCCATGCTGACACCGAATGAAAGTGAAGCGGAGCTGCTCACCGGCGTTGCCGTCTCGGACGAGTCGCGGGCGGCGGACGCCGCGAGAGTGCTGCACGCCAGGGGGGTCGGGACCGTCATTGTCACCTTGGGAGTTCGCGGGGCCTACGTTTCCTCCCAGCCCTTCACGGGCCTGGTCCCGGCTTTCCAAGTCTCGCCCGTCGATACCACGGCGGCAGGCGATGTATTCAACGGTGCCCTGGCGGTGGCCTTGGCCCAACAACAACCATTGCGGCAAGCCGTGCGGTTTGCCAGTGCCGCCGCGGCCTGCTCCGTGACCGCACTCGGCGCACAGCCCTCCGCGCCGTCGAAACCCGACATCGAACGCCTGCTGGGATAACTCGAGGTTGGAGCGGATGGATAATGGCCGTGGATAAATCCGGAAATCGGGTGAAAGAGATGTTCGGGGCGATCGCTTCCCAGTACGATCGCATGAATCATCTGCTCTCGTTCAATATCGATCGCTATTGGCGCTGGCGCGCGGTGCGTCGGGTACCGCCCAGAGGGCCCGAGCCGATCCTGGATGTTTGTACCGGGACCGGTGATTTGGCCTTTGCTTTCCTTCGTCGGACCAAAGGTCGATCCCCCGTGGTGGCGGCGGATTTCTGTGACGAGATGCTGGCGATCGGCCGCCGCAAACAGCGGAAGGTTCCTCATGGCGATCGCATTACGTTCGTGGAAGCCGATGCGCAGGATCTGCCGTTTGAACGTGACACGTTTCAAATTGTTTCGGTGGCCTTCGGCCTTCGAAATCTTGCCGATGCCGGGCGCGGGTTGCGGGAAATGACACGGGTTTGCCACCCGGGGGGCCGGGTGGTGGTCCTCGAGTTCTCCCTGCCTCAACGCCAACCGATGAGTGCGTTATACGGTTGGTATTTCCATCAGGTGCTGCCCCGAATTGGACAGTGGCTCGCCAGGAATGAACATGAAGCCTATCGGTACTTGCCGGAAAGCGTGGGAGCGTTTCCGGAAGGGCCGGCGCTAGTTGAGTATCTCGAAGCCGCCGGTCTAACGGATGTGCGCTATTATCCCCTCAGCATGGGAATCGCCACGCTGTACGTGGGGTCCAAAGGGGCTGAGTGACAGGAAGATTGGAAGACAGGAAGATTGGAAGACAGGAAGATTGTTGTAGGATTTCAGCCATCTGACGGATCTTCCAGTAGAGTCTGACAAGAGAACGGCCCTTAAGTGGTTTCATATCAGTGGGTTTTGGGTTGTTCCGTGCGATTCTCTCTCGTGGACACTTGGACGCCTCGGTCGACCATGGACTTGGGTAGGGTCACGCCGCCGACATCCAGCAGCTCCTGAAGACTAGTATATGTAGGACGGGTCTCCAGGCCCGTCTTTTCAAGTAGAAAATCGTACTTGATCTGGTGTCCGCGGATCTCACGAAATGTGAGATCTTCAAACAACCGCAAAAAGACATTTATGCGCTGTAAAAGACGGGCCTGGAGACCCGTCCTACGCCGTCTTTATGCAACAATAGTGCAACAATAGGGTGTATACTTCAGGCGGTCAAAAAGACATTTATGCGCTGTAAAAGACGGGCCTGGAGACCCGTCCTACGCCGTCTTTATGCAACAATAGGGTGTATACTTCAGGCGGTCGGATTGGTCCGGGTGGAAAGCGGCTCGACGCAAGCTGTCTTCCCGTTGGTCGGACTCGCGGCGGGCAAAGTCATCCGCGACCCGTATAAGCGTTTCGTGCCGGGGGCTCCATTCCCGTGAACGCGCGCTCCGCGATCGCGCCCGCTCGATTACAGCCCGTGACCCAACCGTTCGTGTTTGTCCTCATCCAAAAAACCTTGGAAGCGGGGGCGGATGTTATGACGGGCTGTGAAATGGCTTGGTATTGGTTTCAATCGGTGTGGTGGTTTCCATGAATAGTGAACGGAATCTTCCGATCGTGGTGGGGATCACGGGGGCGAGCGGCGCGGTCTACGCGCACCGGTTGCTGGAGATGCTGATCCAAGCGGAACGTCCCGTGCAACTGACGATCAGCCGATCCGGGAAAACCGTGTTACAGCAGGAACTCGGTCTTGACGTGGATCTGGATCGGTTTTCCGCGGCGGACTTGGAACTGGGCGTCGGCGACCATGGCTTGCGATATATCCACTACTATCACTTTGACAACTACTTCTCGGCGCCCGCCAGCGGCTCGGCTCCTACGGCCGGCATGGTGGTGTGTCCCTGTTCCGGGGGCACGTTGAGTGCCGTGGCCCATGGATCGAGCACCACCCTGGTGCAACGGGCGGCCGAGGTTCATTTGAAGGAGAGAAGGAAGTTGGTGCTGGTGCTGCGGGAAACGCCGTTATCGCTCGCTTACATCGACAATATGCGCCGCGTGTGCGAAGCCGGCGGCGTTGTCCTTCCCGCCGCGCCAGGCTGGTACCACGGCGTGGAACACGTCAGTGATCTGGTCGATTTCGTGGTGGCGCGGGTCCTGGACCAGTTGCGGGTGGCGCACTCGCTGATGGACCGCTGGGGAGACGGGTTCTCCTGAGTCAAGCGTGCCGCGGCGGCGTTGCCGGGCCAGGGCCAAAGGGTGCCAGGCGGTCATGCGAAGTCTCTAGCGAGCGAAGGGGTTTTGTCACGGCCAAACGATTAGGGTACCACGGGCTTTGCCAGTCGCCTCCCAATTCGTGGTGTTGTCAAACCAGTAGGCTGAAGTCGGGGAAAACGGTTGAGAGGAAAGGAATGGCGGGATGTGGTGTCGGATGCGGCAGATGCTGGAGATGGTTCGTTTCAGCCATACCGTTTTCGCGCTCCCTTTTGCCTTGTCGGCGGCGATTATGGCGTGGAGGGTGCCGACGGCGACGGGGGACGTTATCGCGTTTCGCTGGCGTGACTTGTTCGGCATTTTGGTCTGCATGGTTTGCGCGCGAAGCGCCGCCATGGCGTACAATCGTCTCGTGGATCGAAATATCGATGCGCGGAATCCTCGCACGCGTCAGCGGCACTTGCCTGCCGGTGCGTTGTCCGTGACAAGCGTGATGGTGTTTGCCGTCACCATGTCCATTGGGCTTGTGGCGGGCACGTTGCTGTTTCTTCCCAATGTCATCCCGTTGCTGTTCTCCGTGCCGCTGTTGGCGTTCTTGTTCGGCTACAGCCATGCGAAACGCCTCACGTCGCTGGCGCATTTCTGGCTTGGCGGTGCTTTGATGTTGGCGCCCATCGCGGCATGGATCGCGATACGGGGGCACGTGCTGATGGACAGATGGCTGGATATCCTGCCGGCGATAATCCTGGGCGCGGCGGTGCTACTGTGGGTGGCGGGATTCGACATGATCTATGCGTGTCTGGACGCCGACTTCGATGTCTCAGCGCGGCTGCACAGCGTGCCGGCCCGTCTCGGGGTGTGGGGCGCTTTGCGGATCGCGGCGGCGTGCCATTTGGGGATGATCGTCGCGCTGTTCGCGTTGCCTTGGAGTGGTTGGTGGGGTGGGCCAGCCTTACCATTGGGGTGGATCTACGGCGCGGGGATCAGCTTGGCGGCGTTGCTGTTGCTGTACGAACACTGGCTGGTCCGCCCGGACGATTTGTCCCGCGTGAACATGGCCTTCTTCAACGTGAATGCCGTGATCAGTTTCGGGCTCTTCGTGGTCATTACGCTGGACCTGTGCGTTTAGGCGTGTGAAATTGATCTTTCCCTAAAGCACGATTTTCCTGTCGCACAACCTTTCTGTCGAACCGATCGCCGAAAACGTCCAGGATTTTCAGAAACTCATTGCCGCCGCATCATGGGAGGCTCGGGCGATTCTTGGACTGCATACGACTAAACAGATTCGCCATTCGCCGTTCTCCCAGGGTGTTTCAGAATCAGCCTTGGTCATTTGGGGCGCGAATGTCACTTGCACCCCGGGCATGATATGGCGTACCCTTTTTGCGGAGTTGCCGTGTACTTGGACGTGGGATGGGATGAAAGCGGAGGACGGAAAGCGATGTTGGACTGTCGTCGGTTGGCTGTTTCCGGTTGGAGAGGTGCTCGGTTTATATTTCAGGCGGTTGGATTTTTCCGGGTGGAAAGCTGCCCGACGCAAGCCGTCCTCCCGTTGGTCGGACTCGCGGCGGAGACAATCGTCCGCGACCGGTATATTTCAGGCGGTTGGATTTTTCCGGGTGGAACGTTGCCCGACGCAAGCCGTCCTCCCGTTGGTCGGACTCGCGGCGGAGAAAGTCATCCGCGACCGGCATATAATGGGGCCAGCCGTGGGCCGGAGTCGCGACGGATGATGCCTTTTACGAAAGGAGCACCCGTTCTAGGTGTTGTACTGGTTGCACTCATTGCAACGGCGGGGTGTTCTCGGCGAAATCGGCCCGCCGACCGGGCGACGAAGACCCCCAGCGATCAGCGGGGGGCCCCCGTGGAATCGGATGGCCAACAGCCAGCCGGCGGCGACGTACGGCAAGAGTCGGGTCCGGGGCGGGAAGACCAAGAGGCGGCGGGCCAGACGAACGGTACGGTGAAGGATGACACGGAAGCCCAAAAGCCAAGTGGCCCGAAATCGGACCTGGCGACAAAGCCATCGCGTGGGCCGGACGACGCCGAGCTCCGTGAGCGCGTGTTCAAATGGTTGGAGCAGATGAGCAGCCAGGCGGCGGTTGAACGACGGGAGGCAAGCGAAGCTCTGGATGCGCTGGGAGAGGCCGCGATGCCGGTCGTGGTATCGGCGCTGCGCGACGGTTCCATGGCGCGGAAGCGAGGCGCGGCGGTGTATCTGATCGGGCGGGTCAGTCCAGGCAACGAGGCGGCCGCCGCCGCATTGATTGAGGCGTTGGACGCCGACGATCCGGCGTTGCGGCATGCCGCTTTGCAGGGCGTCGAGAAATTGGCGGCGCCGCGATTGGCGGATGCTCTGCCGTCGTTGCTCTCGGTGGCTCAGAACCAAGAGGAGTCCGAGGCGTATCGAAGCCGAGCGATTCGAGCGATTACCAAGTTGGGGCCGACGGCTGAGTCGGCGACAAACCAAATCACGCAACTGGCTCGCAACGATCGCGTGCCGCTGAGTGTGCGGCGAGCGGCTTTCTTCGCGCTGGTGAAGGTGGCCCCGAATGAGGGTGCCGAAACGTTCTTTCGATCCGAGCTCCAAAGCAACGCCGTGCCGGATTTGCGACGGCTGGCCGCCAAGTGGTTGGCGGACGTCGCCAGCTCGGATACGGCCTTGGACGGGCTCGTGATGGGGTTGAATGATCCGGTCAAGACGGTGCGGTTGCAGGCGGTCGATTCGCTGGTCAAGATCGGCAAGCCCGCGCTGCCGGTGCTGATCGAAGCCCTGGAATCCTCCGAGGTACAGACGCGTCGGTATGCCACGCTCGCCATCGGAAAACTCGGGCTGCTCGCCGCCGATGCCGTCCCCGCGCTCGAATCCCGGTTGAATGACCCGGACAAGCAGGTTCGAGAGCTGGCCCAACGGGTCCTTGAGCGACTGGATGCCGGGGGGGCGGGGAGCCAGTGACGCGCGCCGCGGGCGGATGGAGGGCGTGGACAGGGGAGCATGTCCCGCTTAGACTTGGCGAAGATCTCGCCACCCGCGCCGTCACGATCATCAGCGGTGCTCCGGATGAAAGAATAGGCCCACGGATGGCAGAACGGACCCACGGATGAAGAAAGAGGTAAGCGGCTATTCCGCGTTCTCCCGCTGCTTGCCCGTTACCACCTTCAATGGCGTCCGTGCCGGTCACCCACGGTGCCCCCTTGGTCCTTTCGGTCCCCTTCGTCCTTGGTTCAACGCACCCAGCAGGGCGCAAGTCGCAACAAAACAAAACGCACTGACTTGGAGTTTTTCCTCACCCCAGAGCGGGCCTGCCAGGGCTATTCCCACGGAACATGGCCAAATATATTTCAAGCGGTTCGATTCGTCCGGATGGAAAGCTGACCGACGCAAGCCGTCCTCCCGTTGGTCGGACTCGCGGCGGACAAAATCATCCGCGACCGGTATAGATACTCATCCCAGGCCGCTCGGTTCCGGTGGTGGTCAATCACTGCAACCCGCCCTACAAGGGATCATCGGCATGAACACGGACCGCTCGGTTGAACGCTCGTTGGAACGTATTCGAGCGAAAGTTGACGCAAGCGAAAGGCTTTCGTTGGACGAGGGGGTCTTTTTGATGCGCCAGGAGGTGCCGTTACACGAGGTGGGTGAGTTGGCGAATCGTGTCCGAGAACGAATCAACGGTCACTTGGCCTACTACAACATGAACGCCCATTTGAATCCGACCAACGTGTGCGTCAATCGGTGTGCGTTCTGTGTGTTCCGCGCCGATCTTGATGACCGAAAAGCCTATGTGATGACCGACGAGCAGATTCTGGCTCGGGGGCGAGAGGCGGTGGAGAGCGGCTGTACGGAGCTACACATCGTGGGTGGCCTGCATCCTCGCAAAGGGTTTGATTGGTATGTCCACGCCATACGACTCCTGCACGACGCGTTCCCCGCCATCCATTTGAAAGCGTGGACGGCCGTGGAAATCGAGTGGTTTGAACGCGTGGCAAGGAAGCCGGCGCGGGCGGTATTGGAAGATCTGATCGACGCGGGAGTGGGCAGTTTGCCGGGAGGAGGCGCCGAGATCTTTCACCCCGAGGTTCGCGAGAAGCTCTGCCACCATAAGGCGGACGCGGAAAAGTGGTTGGAGATCCACCGGATCGCCCACCAATTGGGGCTGCGAACCACGTGTACCATGCTTTACGGTCACGTGGAAAACGAGGATCACCGGGTTGACCACCTCGTTCGGCTCCGAGATCTGCAGGACCAAACCGGCGGTTTTCAAACGTTCGTACCCTTGGCTTTTCACCCGCGAAACACGCGATTGAGCCATCTCACGAGGGCTTCCGCCTTGACCGATCTGCGCGTCATGGCGGTGTCGCGATTGATGCTCGATAACATCCCCCACATGAAAGCGTACTGGATCATGATGGGAACAGGCACGGCACAGGCGGCGTTGGCTTACGGAGCCGATGATCTGGACGGCACGGTACGGCATGAATCAATCTACCACGACGCCGGCGCGACCACGCCAGAAGTCTTGTCCGTCGCGGAAATTCGCCGGCTGATCAGGGAGGCCGGGCGAGACCCCGTGGAACGAGATACCTTGTATCGATATGTGGTGCGGGCGGACGCGGATCCGGCAGCGTGGAACGTGGGCCCCCCGATTCTCGCGACCCCCTATACCGGTCGCGGATGACTGTGTCCGCCGCGAGTCCGACCCACGGGAGGACGGCTTGCGTCGCGCCGCTTTTCAGCCGCACCAATCCGACCCCCTGAAGGATAGCGCCCACGCATCCGCGGCCCCCCACGAGCTCGTCTCGTGGGAGCCAAAGACTCACAAGCTACAGCCAGACCCCACCCTCCGCAGGCCCCCCACGAGCTCGTCTCGTGGGAGCCA
>JBNJEM010000163.1:0-12567 GCA_051745935.1 Planctomycetota bacterium | reverse complement strand
CGAAAACAGGATGCCTGATTCGCAAACGGAGTACCAAAGGGAAACAGTGGGCCAACAATCATCATGAGTTTCGCGGCGCTCTTGAGATCGGAAATGCCGAGCTACGTTGGTATTGCCTTGGAATGGACGAGGTCTGAATGGAGATTAGCTGAATGGTTATACCGATCGCGGATGACTTTCTGCGCCGCGAGTCCGACCAACGGGAGGACGGCTTGCGTCGGGCAGCGTTCCAACCGGACAAATCCGACCGCCTGAAATATACCGATCGCGGATGACTTTCTCCGCCGCGAGTCCGACCAACGGGAGGACGGCTTGCGTCGGGCAGCGTTCCAACCGGACAAATCCGACCGCCTGAAATATATTTTCCCGAGCTTGTCATGACCGACCAGATCACCGAGGATTTGCTCGCGGGCCAACAAACCGGGGCCCGGTATTGCCTGGCGGCGCCGCGGCGGGCGCCCCAAGGCACCGCAGGCGCGCAGCTGGGACGCCTGGCCGGCGAAAGCATGGAGTTCATGGACCATCGCGAGTATCAGCCAGGCGATGATTTGCGGCGATTAGACTGGGCCGCGTACGGTCGCAGCGACAAAATGATTGTGAAACTTTACCGCCAGGAAGTCCGCCCCCATCTGGATCTGGTGATCGACGGCTCACGCTCGATGGCGCTGCCCCAAAGCCAGAAGAGCCGCGCGACATGGGGACTGGCGGCCGCGCTGTGCACGGCGGCTGGCAACGCGGGGCAGACACACCGCGCGTATCTGACCGGCCGCGGCTGCCGCCCAATTCCCGGTGGCACCGAAATACCGGCGCACTGGAAACATCTCTCACTCGACTCGGACGAAAGCCCCCCCGAGTCGTTCCAGCGGCTTCCGCCCGCCTGGCGCCCACACGGCATTCGGGTTATCCTCAGCGATCTCCTCTGGCTGGGCGAGCCGCGGGAGTTGCTAGCCACGCTCGGCGCCCGGGCCGCCGCCGTCTACGTGATCCAGATATTGGCCTCGGAGGACATCTCGCCCACCCAGCATGGCAACCTGCGACTGGTCGACAGCGAAAGTGAGGCGGTGGAGGAAGTTTACCTGGACGCTGCCGCGGTCGCTCGCTATTGTGAAAACATCCGCCGCAATCGGGAAAACTGGCGCCGGGCCGCCCGACAGACCGGAGCCGTGTTTGTTTCGTTGGCGGCCGAGGAGATCTGTCACCACTGGGATTTCTCGCCCCTCGTAGAGGCAGGAATCCTGACCGTGGCACGGATTCCCAATGTGTAACGTGGATCTCTGATCCGCGACCGAACCCTTCTCCGAAATCAGACCACGGTCCGATCGTGGATGCACGACGTTTTGACCCGCTCGAAACAAAATACCACGGGCTTGTCCCGTGGTCCGTTACGTTCCACGCTACCGACGGGCAGCAGTGGTGAGTCTAGCCGGTTTGTAGCGGCGAGCGTGAACCACCACGGGACAAGCCCGTGGCATCCATGCGGGCCTTGCATGTCCGGGCCGTGTGGCAGCACCCCTGAACGGCTACACCAGACGAACCCAAAACACGTCGACTGCGATGCTGACAACACCGTAACCGGACCAGGCCAAACCATGGTTTTCACTTCACCGCTCATGCTGTTCGGGTTTTTGGCCCTACCGCTGCTCGCGGCCATTTATTGGCTGAGGAGCCGGTCGCGGGAGCGGGTCGTATCGAACCTGGCGTTTTGGATCGATCCCCGTTCACCTCGGCAGGGTGGGCGGACGTTGGATCGACTGCGGACGCCGCTGACGTTCTTCTTGGAACTGTTGGCCATCGCCCTTGTGGTCCTGGCCGCCGCCGGGCCGGCGTTCGTGAAACGCGACGTCGTCCGGCCGCTGATGGTCGTGCTGGATGATTCATATTCCATGCGAGCCAAGGGGGGCGATTCCGACTCGCAAAGCGTCCGGGATCGGGCCTCGGCGGCGTTGGCGGACGAACTGCGCCGCAACCGCTATCTGGCCCGATTCGTCTTGGCCGGGGCTCAGCCGCGCGTGTTGGGCCAGGCGATCAGCGAGCCCGAACAGGCCGCGGCGGTGTTGACTCCCTGGATCTGCCAAAGTCCCACGGCTGACTTGCCGGCGGCGATGGGGTTGGCGGCCGAACTGGGTGGTCCGGCTGCCCGAGTCCTGGTGTTGACTGATCACCCGCCAGACTCGGAACTTTCCGGTGGTCGCACCGAGTGGTGGGCGTTCGGCGAGCCACGGCCGAACGTGGCGTTCACCGCCGCCACCCGCACCCGAAGTGGCGAGACTCAACGCGTGCTGTTGGAACTCACGAATCTGTCAGAGTCCTCGGCCACGGCCGAACTGATTGTCGAAGGCGCGGACTTTGACCAGCCCAGACGTAGCACGCTGGATCTGGCCGCCGGCGCGGCCAAACGAGTGTTCCTTGATCTTTCCACCCGATCGCCATCGCTCCGCGCGCGGCTCCAACCAGATGCTTTGACGCTGGACAACGAGGTGCTGTTACTTCCAGTTTCGACGAAACCGCTCCGCGTGCGGGTGGATCTGAGCGAGGAGGACTTGCGAGAGGCGGTCGAGCGGGCGCTGGAGGCCACCGGCGAGACACTCCGTGTCGCCGAGCGGCCGGAACTTGTGATCGCCGACCATCCCGCCGCCGAGCATGATGCATGGCGTCTGGAACTGCTCGTCGGCGAGGAGGCCGTGGCGTATACGGGGCCGTTCGTGATTGACCACGGCCACCCGTTGACTGGAGGGATTTCGTTGCAAAACGTCGTCTGGTCGGCGTCGCCAAAAAGTGATCCTGATGGTCTGCCGATCATTACGGCGGGCAATGTGCCGCTGCTAACCGAGATCGAGGATCTCTCTGGTCGGCGCCGGGTTCAGATGCCCTTCGTGGCCAAAACGTCGACATTTCAGAACACGCCCGACTGGCCCATCTTCTTCACTAACTTGATCGAATGGCGGCGGAGCGGGCTGCCGGGGATCGCCGCCCCAAACGCGCGCCTGGGACAAGACGTGGCCGTGTCGCTGGAAGGCACGTCTGATCGCATCGAGATCCTGGGCCCGGAGGGAACCCGGCGCGAACTGAAGGTACGAGGGGGCCGGCTGGCTGTCCCGGCCGAGCACGTCGGCCTGCACACAGTCAAGGCGGCGGACGAGAAGTATCGGTTCGCCTGTAATGCCGTGTCTCGCGATGAATCAAACCTGGCGGACTGCGAATCGGGCCGTTGGGGAGACTGGAACGAGTCAACAGCTTACCAAGATCGGCGGGCCAGCCTCAGCTGGGTTTTCCTGGTGATGGCGCTGGCCGCCATGGTCGGGCACCTGGCACTTCTGGCAAGAACCACGGGGGGACGCGGCGTATGACCTTGGTCGATCCATTCTGGCTGGTCCTGGCAATTCCGCTGGCCATGGCGATGTGGCGTTGGCGGCTTCCTTCGCGATTGCTGCAAGGCATGCGGCTGGTTGGCTCGGTTCTGTTGTTGCTGGCGCTATGCGGGCTGAGCGTGCGATTGCCGTCGCGATCCGGGACAGTGGTGCTGGTCATGGACCGGAGCCTGTCGATGCCGGCCGGCAGTGCCGCTCTGCAGCAGGAGACCGCCGATCTGGTGCACGCGGCAATGCGTTCCAGCGACGAGCTGGGGGTCGTGTCCTTTGCCGAGACGGCCGCGGTCGAACAATCGCCTCAGCAGGGAAAATTCACCGGGTTTTCCGCCGACGTGGGGGGCGAGGCGTCCCATCTGGCCGATGCCATCGACCTGGGCCTGTCGCTGATCGGCCGGGACGAGCCGGGCCGGCTACTGGTGCTCTCCGATGGCAGGTGGACCGGCCGCGACATCGCTTCCGCGGCGGCCCGAGCGGCCGCGGCCGGCGTGGCTGTCGACTACCGAGTAATCGAGCGCCACCAGGCCAACGACTTGGCGATCGAACGTGTGGGCGGCCCGGACTCGGTGATGCCGGGCGAGTCGTTCATGATCACCGCTTGGCTCGATGCCCCCCGCGGTCAGACAGTCTCCTACGAGTTGCTTCGCGGCTCGACGGTCATTTCGCGGGGCACACGGCACGTCGGGTCCGGCTTGAGCCGGCTGGTGTTCCGGGACACCGCCGCCGAGCAGGGCGTTTCCTCGTACCAGCTTCGAGTCGAAGGTGAAGGGAACGATCCGGTGCCCGAGAACAACCGCGCGCGGCTGCTGGTTGGTGTGCGCGGCGCGCGGCCCGTGCTGTGCGTCGATACGTCCGGCGCGTCGGGGCTTCCGCCGCTTCTTGCCGAGGGCGGACTTGACATACAAACGGCTACGCCGTCCCAGTGTGATTGGACGCTGGAAGGACTGGCCGGCTACGCCGCCGTGGTCCTGGAAAACACGCCGGCCTCGGCCATTGGCCATGTGGGCATGGAAAATCTTGCAGCCTGGGTCTCGCAAAGCGGCGGCGGCCTCATGTTCACCGGGGGCAAAGACAGCTATGGTCCCGGCGGCTATTTCAAGAGCCCGCTCGATCCGATCATGCCGGTCTCCATGGAACTGCGCCGCGAGCACCGTAAGCTGTCCCTGGCGGTGGTCGTCGCGTTGGACCGGAGCGGCAGCATGGCCATGACCGTGCCCGGCGGACGGGCGAAAATGGACCTGGCCAACCTGGCCACCGCCGAAGTGGTTGACATGCTCGGGCCTCTAGACCAGTTCGGATGCCTGGCCGTCGATAGCACGCCGCACGAGATCGTCGCGCTGCGCGACGTCACTGACCGCAATGCGATTCGTCGTGAGGTTTTGCGGATCGATTCGGCCGGCGGAGGCATCTTCGTCCATGAGGCGTTGTCCGCCGCCACGCGGATGATCGCGTCCGCCACGGCGGGCACCCGGCACATTATCCTGTTCGCCGACGCCGCGGACAGCGAGCGGCCCGGCAACTATAAGAAACTGGTCGAGGACTGCGTCAAGGCGGGGATCACCATCAGCGTCGTCGGGCTGGGTAGCGAGACGGATCGCGACGCCCCGCTGCTCAAAGACATCGCGCGACGCGCCGGCGGGCAGTGCATGTTCACCAATATCGCCCAAGAGTTGCCCCGATTGTTCGCTCAGGACATGTTCCTCGTCGCCCGCAGCGCATTCCTCGAGGACCCTGTCGGGGTGCGCCCCACCGGCGGACTGATGACGATTACCCGGCAGCCGTTCGGCGATTTTCCCAATATCGGCGGATATAACCTCTGCTATCCGCGGCCCAATGCGAACCTGGCTTTGGTCTCGGTCGACGAATACGAAGCCCCGGTGCTGGCGACGTGGCAGGCCGGACTGGGGCGAGTATCGTGTTACGCGGGCGAGGCCGACGGAGAGTACACCGGGCCCATTGCCAGTTGGGATCAAACCGGCGACTTCTTCACGTCGCTCGCCCGGTGGACGGCGGGCGAGGCCCAGGGGCTGGGCGACGGAGTGGTCGCCACGCAAGAACTCCGAAACGGCGTCTGCCGCATCGAACTGCACCTCGATCCCGCGCGCGAGACGCCCCCGTTTTCCCGCTTGCCTGAATTGTCGCTCCTTGCCGCACGCCCGGGAGAAACCGCGGCGACCAGCAATGCCCCCATGCGCTGGTCCTCGGCCGATACACTGGTCGGGGAAATCCCGCTGTCCGGCAGCGAAACACTCCTGGCCACCATCTCGGCACCAGAGCTCGGGAACGCCACACTCGCACCCGTGTGCTTGCCGTATTCGCCCGAGTACCTGCCCAGGAAGCCCGGCCGCGGCGAAGCGGCGTTGGAGCAACTGGCCAGCTCCACCGCGGGCCGCGCTCGCTTGAATCTGGCTGACATTTGGAACGCCATTCCCTGGAAACCTCGTCTGATCCCCTTGAGCTCATACCTGCTGTTGGCCGCCGTCGCGATCTTTCTCCTGGAGATCATCCAGCGTCGCACGCGAGTTCTATCGGTGCGTTGGTTGCGAACAAGCGTGCCGCGGCCCATCCAAGCGGCCCGGCGGCGGGCTGCCTCAACCCTCCAGCGTCGTACTCGCCGACGCGTGGAACCGCGGCCCGGCGAGCCCGACTCGCCGGCCGCCGAGCCACCAGCCTCCGCGGGCCACGAAACGCCCGCCGAAGGCGACCGGCGGGAGGAAGCCGGGGATGACAGCATGTTGGACGCCCTCAGCCACGCCCGGCAACGGGCTCAAAACCGGACCGGCCGCCATTGAACGGAGGATCAGACCCATGGAAAACCTGTCGAGGGCGGAAAAACTTGGAGCCGCCCTGTCCCAGCGCGATATGAGCATTGCCGTCGCCGAATCGTGTACCGGCGGTCTTTTGGGGGCGGCCATCACGGCAGTCCCCGGTTCATCCGCCTATTTTTCGGGCGGCATTATCGCCTACAGCAACACGGTCAAACATGAGCTCTTGGGCGTGGACCAACACCTCCTGGAACGTTTCGGCGCTGTCAGCAGCGAGTGTGCCGAGGCAATGGTCCTCGGCCTGCGTCATCTTTTCCACTGCGATGTCGGTGTTTCGGTCACTGGCATAGCCGGTCCCGGCGGCGGTAGTGCCGAAAAACCAGTCGGACTCGTCCATGCGGGATTGCTCTTCTCCGGCCATTGCTTCGTTCGCGAATACCGGTTCCATGGCGACCGCGACACGATACGGCACGCCACCGTTGACGCGCTCCTCGATGAAGTCCTCGCCCGGATATGAAAAGGCGCGCGAGGGAGGCTTTTTCCCCACTCAGTCTTCGCCGCGAAAACGTTGGAGTTCGGCGAAGATGTCGTCTTGGAGGCCTTCAATCGTGTTTCGCAGTTCCTCGAATGCTCGATCGTCAACACGGCCTTCGCGAGCGAGTGCGAACAGCGCGCCGAAGGCGAACGCCGCGCCGCGCAATGCCCGCTTCAACTGCACGATGGCGAGACCGCGGTGCATCGTATCCAGGGTGAATTCATCATCGCCGCCAAACGCGCCTAGTGCCTGGGCCAAACCACCCATCATGTCGCCCGCGCCGCCGAGCAAAACTTGCGCCTGCCCCGACGGGTTTTCATCCAAGCCGTTGACGCCGTCGAGCAGCCGGTCCATCAATTCGGATGCCCGTCGCTGCAGCGGATGCTGCTGGCGAGAAAACTCATCAGATCCAAGGCCATCGAAATCCTCGCCAATCGGGCTCTCACGCCACGTCGCATCCGGCTCTGCTTTCCACGGCGTCTCGGGACTCTCATCGAAATGATCTTCGGCTGCTTCCTCGCCTGGCAGATCGATGAGGCCTTCATCGCGCATGGCGTTTTCAAAAGCGTCCTTGTGATCCTCGCCCTTCGCGAGCCGTTCTTCCATGGCCCGAAGATGCCGTTCTTGTTTGCGGCGTTGTTCGCGATAGGCCGCATCCCATTCGGCTTCCCTTTCTTTGGTCCAAGCCCAGTCGTCGGCCCCATCCATTTCCGCCGGCGGATGTTCCGAGGGCCGGCCCATCGTCCGGTGCACTAATTTCGCGACACGTTCCACGCGGGACGCCAAAATCTCCGGATCCTGGGCCGCTTCGTCGGAAAGTGGATAGCGGTCCAGGCCATCAGCCAACGCGTCGATCGCTTGAGACAGAAACCGGGTTTTTTGGGACAGTTCACCCAAATCACGGTTCCGCCAATAACCACCTTCATCCTCTACTTCCAGGTTCGACATGAACTCACGTTTGACCGCATCCAACAATTCGACCAGCGCGACGTGTCCCTCCAGGGGTCCGAACTGGGTTTTAACGGAACACCAAGACGGTTCGCCCAAAACGCCGTTCTCCGCCGCCTCGATCTCAAGCAAGTTGACAAGCCAGCCTTCCGGTGAAATCAACAAGCTGGTTGATTCTTGTCCGGGCGCCAGCTCGACAATCAGACCGCGTACGATGCGATCGGATCGCTGGTCGGAAACGCTCCGCCAGACGCGGGCGGACGCACCGATCGCCAACGCGAAGTCAAGAACGCGGTCTTCAAAATCCTCGACCCGATCGATGTCATTTAACCCGCCGCGGTAATGGATCGTGACGCCCATACACTTTACCCCCGTTATTGCATAAATCAGAGAAGACAATTCTCCCGAGTGTCGCACTTCATGGCGTCACACCCTCTTCGACGGGCAACGTTGAGCGGGCTCCTCCGCCCGTGTGTCATGCAACGGCGGCGTCTGCTTCAACCACGGAGGACACAGGCTTGAGAGAGATCATGGTTCACCCGTGTTGATCAGTGTTCCGCCTAACTTCATCATTCGACATTCCTCGCGTGGCGAGATGGTCACCCCCCCGGCGACCTCGGGAATCGACACGCCCCCCGCGCGATACCCACAATAAGAGAAGTCCGGTATGCGGTCTCCATTGCTCTCCGCCCCCGCGATCGTCGTGTCAGGTTGTGCCACGAGGATCAGGCTTGCGATTACGGCTGCAGCAACTATGTTTTTCATTTGCTACTCCCGTCGCTGGTCGAAGGGTCGCATCATCGCCCTCGCTGAATTGGATTTAGGGGCGTTTGTCCAGCGAGGTCCAGTGCTTGCCATGGCTGCTTAGCGGCTTCGCATGGCTCGTTGCAGGTCGCGTTTCACTTGGGCTTTCTTGATCGCTTCTCGCTTATCGTGAAGCTTGCGTCCCCGGCAGAGTCCCATCAGGACCTTGGCGATTCCACGCTGGTTGAAGTAGATTTTGAGAGGGACCAGGGTGAAGCCCTTTTCATGGGCTTTGTTGGCGAACTTTCGCAATTCTTGCTGATGAACGAGCAGTTTCCGTGGTCTCTTCGGCTGATGATTCCATATCGTCGCTTGAGTGTATTCAGGAATGTCGCAATCGATGAGCCAGAACTCGCCATTTCGGACGCGGCCGAAGGCTTCGGCGAGCGACACTTTGCCATTTCGCAAGCTTTTCACCTCGCTACCGACCAGTGCGATTCCACACTCCAGCGTGTCCAAGACGTCGAAGCGGTGACGGGCCTTGCGATTTTCCGCAATGGGCCGGTTTTGAGAAGCTACCGGCGCGGTTTTCCGTTTCTTCTTTTTTCCGGAGTGTTTTTTGGCCATCAACGTAGTCTAAAGCAAGCTTAGTTTGCTGAAAAGGGAGACGTTCAGTGGCTAAAACAGGACAGGCACCTTCGCGGTCTGCTTCATTCGCGCGGTGCGAAGATGGCCGATTTTAGGGCCCGCGCGAATTAAGTTGACCGCGAATCCCCCCCTCGGTCGTCGGTTCGTCGGAGGCCCATCGATACGACATTTTGGGAGGTCCGGGAAATATATTTCAGGCGGTAGGATTTGTCCGGGTGGAAAGCTGTCCGACGCAAGCCGTCCTCCCGTTGGTCGGACTCGCAGCGGACAAAGTCATCCGCGACCGCTATAACGAGACCATCCGCCCCAGGCGGGCCAGCTTTTCAAGCTCCCAGGCCAGCCGATGGCACGGGGCGAGGCCAGCCCCCCCTACTGGGGCGAATCTCGGCGTGTCCCCGTGTCCGTGCGTCCCGAACACGAGGGTTGATCTTTCGTATTCTCGAGTGGCCTGATAGAGTGAACGGGCATGCGGGTTTTGTTGGCTGCGAGTTTTGTTGACGACCTGGAAGTTCGCTGGAGGTTTGCGTGGATAGGCTATCGCATGAGACTGTACGGTATGCGTAAATTCCAAGCACAAAAAGACTTACATCGGCCAGAGACCGGCAGGTCGTTTTCGGTGCAATTCCACTTATTGGGGCGGGTTCCGTTTGACGAGTTCCTGGCCTTTCAGCGCCGCTTGGTCTATGAGGCGAGTGGCCAGGATGATGGTCGCATCACGGTTTTGCTTTGCGAGCATCCGGCGCTGATCACCGTCGGGCGAACCGGTTCCCGGCGTCACATCCGTTTAACCAGCCGGCAGTTGAGGGAACGTCGTTTAGAGGTGCGGTGGGTAAGTCGCGGGGGTGGATGTATATTGCACGGCCCAGGTCAGATTTCCGTTTACCCCATTGTTCCTTTGCGGTGGCATGGCTGGACGGTGGGGGAGTATCTGCGCCGACTCCGCTGGGCCTTGATACAGACCATGGATCAACTCGCGGTGCGACACGAGATCAAGGGGCGGCCGGCTGGGATCTGGGGCCGGAGTGGCCAGTTAGCTGCTTGGGGGGTGGCGGTACGCAATTGGGTCACCTCTCACGGCGCGTACGTGAACGTGAACCCGGTGATGACTCAATATCCGTTCGTCGACGTCATTGATCCCGACGGAACGGAGCGGGGAGAAAAGTCAACAATGGGATGTTTGTTGGCCGAGCGGCGTCAGGCCGTGACGTCTCCGGGAGTGCGGGCCAGGCTCATCCCCCTCTTGGCGGCCGCGTTGGGCACCGAACAATATCATCTGATAACAGGACACTGGCTATTGGGGCGGCGATCCAGTGAAGAATCGAGACATTATGCCGCCGCTGGGCAACCGTGACACAATCCGCAAACGGCCATAAGGCACGCCCTTCTGGTCGTTCGTGCCGCAAGGGGCACCGCCCATTTGTGTCGTTGTAACTTTTTAGCGAACTGAAGTAAGGCTCGTCCAGGCAATGCGGGTTGGACAACGGCCCCGCGGAACGCGCAGGCCGCCGTCCGCCGTCATGGATCCTTGCCGGTCCAACGCGCGGGCGAGCGGACGCTGGCCTTGCGGTTAAACAGGATACGTCATAAGGGATTTGTGATCGCGAAGCCAGTATTCTACTTCAGATGGCTAAAGTGTTACGTGTCGTTTTTGATCGGGTGAAGTATATGCATGCTGAACACGGAATTCGCGATCATTGCAGACCGGGCGGCCGTCTGCCGCGGTGGCTAAAACGGGAAATTCCCAAGGGGAACGGCGATCATTTGACGCAAGGTTTGATTGAAGACTTGGGACTCCAAACGGTCTGTCAACACGCGCACTGTCCCAATCGCATGGAATGCTATTCCCAGAAAACAGCCACATTCATGATTTTGGGGTCGGTGTGCACCCGAGCCTGCGCATTCTGTTCGGTGGCTCACGGATGCCCGGATGAGGTCGATGGGGACGAGCCGCGGCGGGTAGCGGAAGCCGCTCGTCGCCTGGAACTCAAGCACGTGGTGGTCACGTCCGTGACGCGGGACGATTTACCGGACGGGGGCGCTCAACATTTCTGTCGCTGTATTCGAGCGATTCGGGAACGGTGTCACGCTTCCATTGAAGTCCTTACACCAGACTTTCTGTACAACGAATCCGCCATTGATCGGGTTGTGGACGAGGCACCGGAGGTCTTCAATCACAACACGGAAACCGTACCACGACTTTATCGTCGCATTCGGGGGCCCAAGTCGGACTATCGTTGGACCCTGCACCTGCTCGAGCGGGTCAAACGCCGTTCTCCCGCGATCCGGACCAAAAGCGGCTTGATGCTGGGAATGGGAGAATCTCGGGCAGAATTGCTGGACACGCTGGCCGATCTCATTGATCACGGCTGTGACCTGCTGACGCTAGGCCAGTATCTGCAACCCGATCCGAAACGCTATCTGCCGGTGCAACGGTATCTGCCCACGGAAGAGTTTGACACCCTGGGAGACATGGCGCGGCGGATGGGATTTCTCCGCGTGGCCAGTGGGCCGTTCGTGCGCAGCAGCTATCATGCTCGAGAAATGGCCAGCTATACCGGTCGCGGATGACTTTGTCCGCCGCGAGTCCGACCCAGGGGAGGACGGCTTGCGTCGGGTAGCGTTTCACCCGGACAAATCCGACCGCCTGAAGCATAAGACCCCATAACAAAACCGCGCGGATGTCCCGTAATCCAAGGGGCCTGGGAAGCGAGAGCTCGGTTTTGTTACGGGCTGTAAGAACCCACAACGAAACCATGCCCATTTTCCGGAATCCAAGGAGGCTTGAAAGCAAGCACCAGGTTTTGTCGCCGGCGGTGAATCGGATTAGAGCCTTGGGGCGTAACATGCTCGCACGGTGCTCGCATCCTTGATGGGAGCGCACCAACGGGAGCGCACCATCCCTGTGCGGTATCCCTATTTGGTTGGCGGCCCTGCCGCCTTGGGACATGGTTCACTGCTGCGACGGTATGGCACGAATTCTCGGAGAACTCCATGGTCGATCCATCGCGTCGCAATCCGATTCGCGTGCCCAACCTGGGCATCGAGGATGCTCGGCTGACGGTCAGCGTCTGGCTTGTGCCGCGGGGCGCGTCCGTGGCGGCGGGGGACCGCGTCGTCGAGGTTTCGACGGGAGAAGCCGTTGTTGATTTACCCTCCCCAACACATGGCGTGTTGGTTGAGAAACTCATTGCGGAAGATGCACCGGTTCAAACGGGGCAGGTGCTCGGATGGATTCAGCCCGCTGCGTTACCGCCATAGACAGTGACGGGTAAAAGGTTGCCCAAAATGGCACGAACTTGACCGGTCGCGCGTAAAAAATCCCCCTCTCTCCAATCGCGGAAAAAGGGGGCAGCGAACGTTTGAATGGAGGTCGGAGAAGGGCTGTTCGCCCGCGCCTTATTGGCCTGCCATCGGTGTTTTCGTGGTAGTCGTTCACGGGTGCCGCTACACGGCCTGGACCTGGTGTGAGGAAAAACTCCAAGTCGTTGCCATCCATATTGTTGCGCCGTTCGTTTCGCCGGTATTGAGACGAAAGGACCTCTAAGAGACCTAAAAAACCTCA
>JBNJEM010000162.1:0-12568 GCA_051745935.1 Planctomycetota bacterium | reverse complement strand
CCTGCCGTCTGTGAGCGAAACTTCAAGTTCGTCCGCGGTGACTCTCACATCCTGAGCACGCGGCTCCCTACTGCTCACACCAACCATGCCAAGCCTCCAATAACTCTTCTCGTCTGCGTTCTATTATTGCAGCGATCCGGCGCAACCCCTGGGCGGCGAAGCGAGTGGAGCTCGCCAGTTCGACGCGTGCCAGCCAGAACTTCGCCAAACTGCGATCGCGCTGCACATGCACGTGCGCCGGTTCATTCGGTTCGTCCGATCTGGTGCCTCTTGGCTCTCCGCCTTGGTGCCACGCTGTTCATCCGCCGATTCGCGTTCGCGGGCGGCGGCCAGGGCGGCTTCGATGCGCTCGCGGCACACGTCCACCCGGGTGCGAACCTCGCAGGACTCCGGGCAGACGTCGACGGCGAGCACGATGTCGTCCCAGATGAACTCCATCACGCGGCGGGCGGAGGGGCGATGCGTGCCACCGACGTAGTCCATTTCGCCCTTGCAGATCGCGCAGTGCCGGGGCCGTGGTCCATCGGACAGCGGCTCGTCCGCGTCCTCCAGCGGGCCGACGACATCCGCGAGTTCAACGTCAGCGGCGACGCCCGGGAGGAAGAATAGACTTGCCGGTTGGAAGCCGGTTTCCGCGGGCGGCCGGCAACTGAGCCTTGTACGTTATCGGCGGCGCGAGTACGTTGCGGGAATTTCCCTTGCATGTTTGCAAGTGTAGAATGGATGTCAGGAGGAACATCCGATGGACATTGACGGAACCATTGCGGAGCTTTCAGCTGTACCAGCACCGGATCGCCTGCGACTTATTGCGGCGATCTGGGATTCATTGGACGATCGCGAGATCCCGCCTGTGACTGAACCCCAGAAGGCAGAACTCGATCGGCGGTTGGCGTCTCAACGCAACGATCCATCGTGCGCCCTGTGCGAAGAGGAGCTGGAGAGGCGACTGACATTGCAGCGTACGGTGTTGCTGCGGGGGCGTCATTAGCTGGGTCCCCGGGCATCAGACGATCGATGCCTGAATGTAGGAAAGAATATGGGCGTTTGCATATCCAGAAGAAAGCTCCTGATTGTAGCCGTCGGTGCTATTTTATTGATCACAGTGGGCATTCCCCTTGCCAGTGTCCTGTATAAGTACTTCTCTCGCTTTTATGCGTTCAGAGATGCGGTGGAAACCAAGATCGTGCCCGGATGGACGGGGCGCCAAGAGCGGCTGACGGTCCCGAGGAATACTGACCGGGAGGTATCGGCTTGTGGGAGCCTGTCCCTTTTTAGCGACTGGTCGCCGACTGCAATTCAAGAAGATGGCCTGGACCATCGGGAGCGATTCCAATTATCTCCAGCAGACGGCGGAAACGTTGAGCTCACTCTCTTTCCGTTATTGAGTTTTAAAGATCTATCAGTTGTGGAAGAGCACATCTTCGTCGTTGCGGAAGAAGCGTATGGTGGGTGGCGCGCCTTTGCACTCGAATACGATAATGACCGACATATGCTGGAGAGCATTGTCTGCACGGAATTGCCAGCATATCTACACTTGTCAAGCGCGCAGCAAGGCCACTCAAGTATAACTGAATACTTGTTTCGTCCACTATTTCCTCAGCGCCGCGACTACCAAAAGGAATATGCTCCACTTGCAATGAAAGCGATACTGGTCCACAATGACTCGATTAAGCTGGGATGCGGCACGAATCTTTACTTTGTAGTAGTGGAGGACAATGAGGAGAAGTTGGCTCGTATCTTTTTTGGCGTGATCCATTCAGGGGACCTCCTCGGAGACGCGGTCTTGGAAGCGTCAGAGGACACTGAGTGGGATGACGAGTTGCTTCGCGATATCTGCCAGTGTATGGACCGAAGTCCGGGACTTCTTAACTGGGAGCTTCGCGAACGCCGAGACACGAAGCTCGGTGATTCTCTTCGACGCGCGAATACCACGGGCGACCTTTGACAGCAAATCGATTATAGACAACCTGTTTGGCCGTCCACCTCGCGATGGATGTAGGTCTGCACCAGACGTTTTGGCGACCGGGATGTGGCTTCGCGATGAACAACGAGGAGCCTACGCCTGCGGAGCTGCTCGACGATCCCCGAGACTCTCTTATCCCGGTTCTTGCCTCGCTTGGGCACATAGCAGCACCCAATGATCGAGGGCTGCTTCTTCCCATACAAGTTGCATCGTCGCCGCTTTCCAGCAGAACGTCGACGACGTCTACTTGGAGTCCAGGTTGATGATTTTGTTGGCGTCCACGGCGTCCGGCAGGGCGGCGATCAGCAGCGGTCTCCAGTTGTCGTACGTACCGTGTTCCAAAGCCTTCAGATTGCCACGAAGCGACTCGATTTGAGTGGTTGCAACCGCCGCGATTTTGGAAAACGCGCCAATGACTTGGCGATAAGCCTGAGTTCCGCGGCGGGGCACGAATCGATGTTCCTTCAACCAGCCAATGAGGGCCAGTACGTTGTCGACTTCGTGGGGAGGATCAGGGCAGGGTTGGTCCGGGTTCATCGCGTCCGCGTAGCTCTGTCCGTCTCCAGCGGTGGGGTGGAGCGCCGTGTCGGTCAGTTCTTGGAGGACGGAGACGGGAGTCAATCGCTCGAAGACCGTGTATCCACCCCACATCAGCGCCAGTTGGCTGGCCGATAAATCTTCACCACTTCGGATTTTGGACGCCGCCCGGCCATGCCGCCCTAATCGCTCGATCTTTCGATGCGTTTTGTTGCGCTGTTGACGGAGACGTTTCAACGCGGCTTCCAGCTCCATGGCCACGGTGGCCTTCATGCGGGCCAGTGCCCAGTTTTGGGCCGTTACGGCTTTTGCAAGCCCTGATTTGGCGACTCGAAGTTTGTATTCTCCCAGCGCCTCCAGGAATTGTACTTGAAGTTCAGCCATTGCCTGCCAGTGTTCGAAGGATTGTTCAAGATCAGCCATGGTGGAAGCTCCTCAATGTTAGCCAGCTCGGATCTGCCAGTCAGGGGGCCGGGGAAAAACACCAAGCCTCCTGAGCCTCTTAACCCCATCGAAATTGGGGCGGAGATCCCGTCGCCATCGCCCCGCATTCTTTTGCGGCTCGGCACAAAACCTGGCGTCCGCGTCCCGCCGTCCGGCAGCTGACCAGCTGGGTTGCCCCGGGAGGGGGATGAGAGTAGCATGAATACGAGGATGTGTGTTGAGTTTGGCGATGTGCGGTAACGCTCAGTCCCAAGCCGTTATATTTCAGGCGGTCGGATTGTTCCTGATGGAAACCTGCCCGACGCAAGCCGTCCTCCCGTTGGTCGGACTCGCGGCGGACAGAGTCATCGGTGTCCGGTATAACGGGGGGCCAGGGCCGGACGCGAGCGGTTGGTGGCAAGCCAGGCGCAGCTTGCGGTTCGCGGGGCGTGGCGATTGGCTCTGTCCGAAAACGGTGGGGGTGGGATGAGCAGGGCTGGGCGGAGCCGGGCGGTAAGTGGCCATGTTTGGCAGCGGCCAGGCTGGGAATCGCATATCCTTCCCCTCGCCTAAGACATCTCCGTGCATGGAGGAGACCACCGTTGGCCCTCCCATTTCCTCCGTTTGTCCGGCGACGCGATTAGGCTACCAGTAGTGGGAGGCGTGCCGGTTGTGGTAGGGGCGATTGAAAATCGGGAAGGGCCCGGTGCCGAGGGCCGTTTTCTTGACGTTGGGGAGCGGTTTCTTGGGGTGGGGGCGATCGGGCTTCGGATTATAGGTGTTTAATATCTTTGAGGCGGTTGGATTTTTCCGGGTGGAAAGCTGCCCCACGCAAGCCGTCCTCCCGTTGGTCGGACTCGCGGCGGAGAAAGTCATCCGCGACCGGTATAATTGGAAGGTTTTGTTTCGGTCCTTCAGGTATGTGACGGGCGGCAGGTAGCCGTAATTGATTGCCATGACCTCAACATCGAGTTTGTCTCGGGATTCGCTCAACCCGGCGACGCATTCAACTTCAACAGAGCCTCGGACGAATCGCTCCCGGCTGGGGGCCGCGCCGGACCAACAGCCTGGGGGAGGAGAGACACCCGGAGGAAGCCGTCGGCGTCGGTTTGCTTTCGTGGCGGTTTTCGGGGTTGCGGTGGTTGCATTGGCTACGGGGCTTACGAGCTTGTCGGGCGGGGGGCGAGGCGAGGACGATTCGCTCGTCTACTTCACGGTCGAGCGACGTGATCTGCCCATCACCGTGACGGAACAAGGGACGTTGGAGAGCCAGAATGATGTCAAGGTGACATGCGAGGTGGACGACGTCGGCGGCGATGGGATTTGGGGAACGCCCATCATCTGGATCGTGGAGAACGGGGTGTCGGTGGAGAAGGGGGATTTGCTGGTTGAGTTGGACGAGTCCCCGCATCAGGAACGCGTGGATCAACAAATACTGGATACGGAAGAAGCGGAAGCGGAATTCACCCAGGCTCAACTCAATTATGAAAACCAGCTTTCCCGCAACGAGACGGCGAGGAAAAACGCCGAGCTGGATGTCCAAATCGCTGAACTGAACACGCAACAATACGAAGAGATTTACCAATTCCAGTTGCAGGAAATCGTGTTGGGCATCAGGCAGAGGGCGGACCAGGCGGAGATTGCTCGCCGGAATTACAACGGCATGAAGAAGCTGTACAAGGCAGGGTATAAGAGCAAGGGCGATCGTGCCGAAGCGAGGTTGGATAAGATGCGCGCGGAGGTCGGTTTGGAAGGCCAAACGGCCAAACGCGAGAAATTGGAGAAATACGATTCCACGCGTTCAAGACTGCAGTTGGAAGCTGATTTGGAGTTGGCGGAAGATGCTCTACTTCAGGTGATCGAAGACAACAAAGCGAAAGAGGCTCAGGCGAGGGCCAGATTAGAGGCGGCCGAGAGATCTCTGGAGAGGGAAAAGGAGCGTTTAGCTCGGTACGAGGAGCAGTTGAAAAAGTGCAAAATCCACGCCCCGCAAAAAGGCATGGTGGCATATCATACCGAGAATCGCCGCCGAGGAAGCTCAACGGAGATCGCTGAAGGGGTGGCTCTGCGCCCTCGACAAACCATTTTGTCCATCCCGGATTTGAGCCGCATGCAGGTGGATACCTCCGTGCATGAATCGGTGGTCGATCGCGTCAAGGCGGGCATGAAAGCGAACATCGGGCTGGATGCTTTGCCGGGCCGGAATTATGAGGGGACCGTGAAAGAGGTCGCCGTGCTCCCCGATCAGGGCGGATGGCTCAGTTCGGATACGAAGGTTTACAAGACCATTGTGACGATCGACGAGGCGCTGGACTCGCGGGAACGCACTGCTTTGAAACCCGGCATGACCGCCGTGGTGAAAATCCTTATTGCTCACCTGGACGACGTGCTCTGCGTGCCCGTGCAGGCGATTGTGCAACGGGGAAAGGAAACGTGGTGTTACGTGACCGAAAACGGCGAGACGCGGAAGTGCCCCCTTGAGCTCGGAGAGACGAATGATAAGCTTGTCGAGATTCTCGGCGGCCTGGACATAGGCGATCGCGTGGTGCTTAACCCCTCGGCCATCCTGGAGAGCGGTTCGGATGAAGAGCGAGACATTGCCTCCGATAAAGAACATCGGGACGACGCGACGATGAATTAAGGCGGGCTGCTTCGTGCTTTGCCAGCGCTTGGGATTCGGATGCCATTGGCGAAGCGTTTTTCCACGTGAGGATCAATACCAATGTTGCGAATCCAATCGAGCTCCGCCGCCCGTGTGGCGTTGGTCTTGGCCGTGTCGTGTGTGTCGGCGATTTCAGTCGGAGCGAAAGATGTGTCCATTGACGCTGACAAGGGCGTGACCACGGTGACCGTCGATGGGAAGCCACTGCTTGAGTATTACCATCAGCCCAATCCAACGAAGCTATATGTGTCGCGTTGGTTCACTCCAGACGAAGTCCAAGTGCTGCGGGATTCACCGCATGACCATGTTCATCATCACGCTTTGATGTATGCGATTGGTATTGATGAAGTTGATTTCTGGGGTGAAGGGGCGCCGGAACAGTACGGCCGCCAGGTGTCCAGGGCGTACTCCACTGCAAGTACCCTCGACGGAAGTGGGAAGGGGGAGGCCGTGATCAAGCAGCGCGTCGATTGGGTGGCCCCGGACCAGGAGGCGCTGGCCGAGGAAGCGAGGACGATCCGGGCGCATATCGGCGTTGTTCCCGAGGCGTCCTTGTTGACCTGGCGGTTCAAGCTTTGCCCGGCGAAAGGGCGGAAATCGATGAAGTTGTGGGGGCGTCATTACTTTGGGCTGGGAATGCGGTTCGTGGAGTCGATGGACGGGGGGAACAGTACGTTCTTGATGGCCGGCGATGCCGAGGGGACCCCGGTGCGCGGCACGGAGAAGCTGACGCCGGCTGCCTGGTGTGCCGTGCATGGAACCGTTCAGGGAAAGCCGGTCACCGTGGCCGTGTTCGACGCGCCGAACAATCCGCGGCATCCCGCCGCCTGGTTCACCATGACAAAATCCTTTGCCTATTTGGCGGCGACACTTAAGTTGCACGAGGAACCACTTGTGGTCACCAATGAAGAGCCGCTGAGTTGTCGTTACGGCCTCGCGCTCTGGGATGGAACGATCGGTAGAGCGGGCATCGAAAGCGCCTACGAAAAATGGCTCCAGCTGTCCGGAAAACACCAGCTGTCCGGAAAACAGAGAGGGGGCGTCGGCGAGCATCTCGAGACCGCGGAAAGCAGTGGGAAAACCATTCAGACTTTTCCGCCGCCAAAGCAGCGTTGGACTCGGTAACGCCGTTTTCTTGCCGGTTCCAAGAGGCCGTGACAAAACCTTTCGGATTTCCTGCCGTCCAGGGCGTTTTGGAAGCGGAAACCAGGTTGGTCACCGGCTGTAAAGCGCGATGGTCATTGAGGCGAGTGATGGGTTCCCAAACGAGTCGGTCTCGCCGTTGCCCAAAAGCCACGTACCAGGAAATAGGCGCGACCGATCGGTCCAGCGCCTGGGCGTTGTCCCCCCATGGGGCCCTTCAAACCTCGGAATTTCAACCGACGACGGTATTATCCATGAATGTTTCGAACGGACTGAACAAAAAAGTGGCGGTGATCGGTGGGGGGATTTCCGGTTTATCAACCGCTCATCGGTTCACGGAGATTGATCCTGGTATCTCCGTGACGCTGTTTGAGCAGGCTGACAAGGTTGGGGGGCTGTTGCGGACGCGGCGGGAGGATGGTTTTCTTTTTGAGTGGGGGGCGGATAATTTCATCACCACGATGCCCTGGGCCGTCAACTTGTGCCGCCGCATTGGGTTCGAGGATCAGCTGGTGGAGACTGATTCACGGCATCGTGGCGCTTTCGTGATGCGGAACGGAAAACTGCGCCGGATTCCTCAAGGGTTCATCGTGATGGCGCCCAGCCGCATTTGGCCGGTGGTTGTAACGCCGATTCTTAGCCCGTGGGCGAAATTGCGAATGGCGTCCGAAGTGCTGGTTCCGAAGCGGGAGGAGGACGCGGACGAGAGTCTAGCGGCGTTTGTCAGCCGCCGTTTCGGGCGCGAGACCTATGAACGGTTGGTCCAACCGCTGATCGGCGGCATCTATACCGGAGATCCTTCCAAGTTAAGCGTGCAGGCCACGATGCCTCGGTTCCGAGAGATGGAAAAGAAACACGGCAGTCTGATTCGGGCCGTCATGCGCCAGGTCAAGGATCGAGCCGGCTCGTCGGACCGCGATAGTAGCGGCGGCCGTTACAGCATGTTCGTTGCCCCCAGGGACGGCGTCTCCAGTCTTATCGAGGCCCTGGCCAACCGTTTGCCGCGAGGGACAATTCGCCTGAACGCTGGAGTGACAGGTCTGAAACGCGAACGCGATGGGGGCTGGTTGGTCTCGTGTGATTCCAATGGTGCTGACGGCGCCGAGTCGGAGCGATTCGACGCGGTGGTGGTCGCCACGCCGGCGAAAACGGCCGCTCAACTGGTCAAGGAGACGGACGATGGATTGGCGGAGAACCTGGCGGCGATTGATCATTCCGGATGCGTTATCGTCTCGCTGGCTTACGACCGTTCACGGATTTCCCATCCCATGGACGGGTTCGGCTTTGTCGTACCGGCCGTTGAGAATCGCCAAATCCTTTCGGGAAGCTTCTCTAGCGTGAAGTATCCCGGACGAGCGCCGGAGGGCAAGGTTTTGATGCGCGTTTTCATTGGAGGGGCGTTGCAACCCGAGTTGCTCGAGCTGCCTGACGATAGACTGGTCCAGATTGCCTCCGACGAGTTGGCCAGCTGCCTGGGGATTCAAGGTGGGCCCTTGAAGACGCGCATTGCTCGGCTTCCCTGCTCCATGCCGCAGTACTACGTGGGACATCGGGAACGGGTAACGGATATTCGTCAACGGGCTCGGGCCGCCGGTGGCTTGTTCATCACGGGAAATGCTCTTGAGGGCGTGGGGATGCCATACTGCGTGCACAGTGGAGAACGGACCGCGGAACGCGCGGCGGAGTTCCTGGAGCAGGGGGCCAAGGGCCAATGCCAAGTCTCGGATCGCTGACAGCAAGGAACGCAAGGATCCCTCGGGCAGCTCGAAGGCATGCGCGGGCCGGTGCGGCCAAAACTCTCTATCGCAACGCTTTGCGTTCATCGGTCGAACCAAAGTGGCGCTGTCGAACTCGCGTTGAGCCGCCAGAAATCGCTAGGGCTCGTAAAAGCAATCAGGTTCCGAGGCCAGGGGGTCCCCGGTGACGGCGTAGGCGCGAGCGCGACTTCCGCCACAAATGTCTCGATATTCACAGATCGCACACTTCCCATGGAACCCCGCGGGATTTCGGAGGGCGTTGAATGTCGGGTTGTTCTGGTAGACCTCGACGACCGAGTCCCGAGGGAAACGGCCACAGAGCAGCGGCATGAAACCGGAGGGGTAGATTTCGCCACGGTGGCTACAAAACATGACTCCTTTGCCGTCGCCCACGCCCAAGGGCGCCCGGTGGCCTCGGTGGCGTCCATCGTCCACTTTGCCGCGCGGTCCCGCCAGCGGATCTCCTCCCTGCTGTAACACATAGCGGCGATAATGCGGGGCTTCGGTGGTCTTCACGCTGTAGGGTTGAATCTGGGCGTGGTGCCAGAGCTTGGCGAAGACCCGCTCGATTTCCTCCGCCGAGAGGCGTTGTTCTTCCACGCCCCGGCCAACTGGGACCAGAAAAAACGTGGCCCACATGGCAATGCCTTTCTTTGCCAGCAACTCCGCCAACTCGTCGATTTGGTGGTGGTTTCGGCGGGTGATCGTGGTGTTTACCTGCACGGCCATTTCCAGTTCGCGCGCGTTGTCCAGCATGTTCATGGTGCGGTCAAAGCTGCCCTCCCAGCCCCGGAACGCATCGTGGACCCGGGCGTCCGCTCCATCAAGACTGATCCCCAACCGGCGTATCCCGGCATCACGAACCGCCTGAAACGCATCCCGAGTGGCCAAGGGGGTCGCCGAGGGCGTCAAAGCGACCTGAAGTCCGGAGTCAATCGCGTGGCGAATCAGGTCGAACAGGTCCGGGCGTTTCAGCGGATCACCGCCCGTCATGACCATGATGGGACAACGAGGGAAGGTTGTCACCTGATCAATCAACGCAAAGGCCTGTTCGCGAGCCAGTTCCTCCGCGTCGGGCTCGGATTGCGCCGACGCGCGACAGTGTTTGCAGATCAAGTCACACGCCTGGGTGACTTCGTAGTAAAACATCAAGGGGCTGGTATCAAAATCGTCCGCCGTGTAATGCATGACGGGATCCCTGAGATCATGAGGGGTAGAGCAAAAAAAACGACTCCTTGTCAACGAATTCGTCACATCGATCCGGATTCCATCCATCGATGACAGCTAACAGATCCGGGGCATTTGTTCCCCGGCGGGGAGGTCAAGTAACCGTCCGCTGCCGAACGAGTTTCTCAGCTCCACTTCTTTAGGATGATTGGCTGTTACGTTTCCGATCGCTGTTGGTGAATGGGCGGCCGGATGATCCGCCATGATTCTCATCGCTTGGTCCACCGCCTCCGGTGCGACAATGGCGACCATCCGTCCCTCGTTTGCCGCGAAAAGCGGGTCCAAACCGAGCAACTCACAAATGCCGCCCACCGGGGGACTGACCGGGATAGCAGGCTCCCGCAAGTCAATTCCAACGTCGGCGTGATCGGCGATCTCAATTAACGCCGCGGCTAGTCCGCCCCGAGTTAAATCGCGGAGGCAGTGCAAATCGGTTCCTATGTCGGTTAGATTCCGCACCAAATCGGACAGCATGGCACAGTCGCTTTCCGGAGCACCCTCGAACTCCAATCCTTCGCGAAGCGACATGATGGCAATGCCATGCCGTCCAATGTCACCGCTTACAAGGATCCGGTCTCCCGGCGCCACGCGTGACGGGTGTACCACAATGCCCTTTGGCACGATACCGATTCCGGCGGTATTGATGAATATTCCATCACCTTTTCCACGATCGACGACTTTTGTGTCTCCCGTGACAATTTCCACTTCCGCTTCCCTGGCTGCCTCCCGCATGGACTCGACAACCCGCCGCAGCGTCTCCAGCGGTACCCCCTCTTCCAGAATGAGTCCACAGCTGAGATAAAGTGGTTTCGCTCCAGCCATGGCCAGATCATTCACGGTGCCGTAAACAGCCAGTTTGCCGATATCACCACCGGGAAAGAATAAAGGGCTGACAACAAACGAGTCGGTCGTGAATGCAATCCGCTGGCCATTGATGTCCAACACGGAACTGTCATGAGGGGCCTCCGGGGCTCCCTCCTTTTCGCCCCGGTCTCGGAATGTGGGCAGCAACAGTCCTTCCAGCAACCGCCGCATGGTTCTCCCACCTCCTCCATGGGCAAGTTGCACCGTTTGGTGGTTGGAAAACGGAACCGGACAACTCATTTTTCTGGGGTCTGGTTTTGAATCCATAAGCTTTCCGGGAGGTGTTTCGGCCCGAGCGATGCAAGCACGGCGCGCTCCTCACTTGCGGCGGCGATAGCGGTAATAGGCCGCGCAAGCGCCCTCGGCCGACACCATGGGCGCGCCCAGGGGGGTGTCGGGAGTGCAGCGAGTACCGAAGGCCGGACATTCGAACGGCTTCTTGTGTCCCTGCAGCACGTTTCCCGCCAAGCACTCGGGGGGTTCCTCGACCTCGACCGACTGCAGCTGAAAACGCCGGTCCGCGTCATACCGCGCGTAGTCTTCCCGCAACGCCAATCCACTGTTCGCTATCTCGCCCATCCCCCGCCATTTGCGGCCAACCGTCCGAAATACTTTTTGGACTTGCGTCACTGCCGTGGGGTTCCCGTCGGGGCGCACGACGCGCGAGTATTGGTTTTCCACTTCCGCCCGTCCTTCCTCCAATTGCCGCGCGCACATGTAGATGCCCTGCAGGATATCGACCGGCTCGAAACCAGTGACAACAACTGGGATCTTGTATTTCCGGGCGATGTGAGCATACTCCGACGTTCCCATGACGGCGCAGACGTGGCCGGCAGCCAGTATGCCTTGGACCCGATTGCGCGGCGAGTTCAGCACGGCTTCAATGGCGGGCGGAACCAGCACGTGAGAGACGAGGACGGAGAAGTTGTCGAGGTTCCACCGGTCAGCCTGTACCACGGCCATCACATTGGCGGGGGCGGTGGTCTCGAAACCTATCGCGAAGAAGACCACTTCGCGGTCCGGATTCTCGCGTGCCAATTTGACCGCATCGAGAGGGGAGTACACCACCCGCACGTCCCCGCCGGCCGACTTGACCGTCAACAAGTCGCTGGCCGAGCCCGGGACGCGCAACATGTCACCGTAAGAACAGAAAATCACTTCTTCTCGCTGGGCGATGGTGATTGCTTTGTCGATCGTTTCAATAGGCGTGACACAAACCGGGCAGCCGGGTCCATGGATCATCGTGATCTCGCCGGGCAACATTTCATCAAGTCCGAAACGGACGATGGCGTGTGTCTGTCCCCCACAGATTTCCATGAGTTGCCAAGGACGCGCGACTAATCGCTGGATTGCTTCGGCACACCGTCGAGCCGCGTCGGGATTACGGTACTCATCAATGTACTTCACGGGTTCTCCTCCGACGCGTTTTCGATCCGGCCGACACCGGTTGAAGGGTCGGATCCAGAGAACGGATCGTTCATATCCGACAACTCGCCAAGCTGTTCGATATAGGAAAAAATCTCCCCGGCTTCCTCCTCGTCAAGCCTGCTGATCGCAAAGCCGACATGGACCAGCACGTAATCCCCAACTTCAACGTCTGGAAGGTAAGCGAGACAGATGTCCTTGGCGATTCCGCCGAATTCAACCTTGCCCATCCGCATGGCACTGTCTTGTTCCGATGGTATGATTTCAAGAACTCTTCCGGGAATCCCAAGGCACATGGACTACTCCCTAAAACTCCAAGTAGCGGTCGAACAATAAGGGTCACAACCCGGACGAGCCGGAACCATACAGGGTTAGGCCGCCTGGGTGCTTCATAATCGCGCTGGCTGATTCCGGAGCAACACGCCTGCCCGTCTTACGAGCTGCGACAGTAATTCACCCTAACGTTGTAAAAAGTATATGTAGGACGGGTCTCCAGGCCCGTCTTTTCAAGTAGGAAATCGTACTTGATCTGGTGTCCGCAGATCTCACGAAATGTGAGATCTTCAA